>JBBQPY010000091.1:0-20640 GCA_038216735.1 Chthonomonadales bacterium | reverse complement strand
CGATGTCGTATGGATCAATGCGCCTGCCTTGCCCGTGAACGAAGTCCCCGCACCGGTTGCTGTTTGAGTAGCAAGGAATGTTCGCTCGCTACATAAAAAGACTTTTGCTTTTTTGTCTCAAAACCCTTGACACATTCCGCTGAACATTTGTGAGGGCGCTGCGTGCAGCGCCCTTTACTTTTGGGAAGAGATATTGACGTCCTCTTGACCTGCTCTTAACATTCTCTTAATATTCTCTTAACATTGTCCAATCCTATTTTAAGCTGACATTAAGGTTGCTGGCGGTATACTGAGTTCTCGTGGGCAGTTACTAGCCTGTCGCATGAAGTCCTCAGTATCCATACAGCTCGTTTTCGTATCCGAAAAAGGAACCCTGCAATGCCTACCCGCACCCGTGCTTTTACGCTCATAGAACTTCTCGTTGTCATCGCTATAATTGCTATCCTCGCAGCTATTCTCTTTCCAGTCTTCGCTCAGGCTCGTGCTAAAGCGAGAGGGATCGCATGTCTTAGCAATGTACGTCAGATAGGTCTCGGTTATGCTCAATACACGCAGGACTACGATGAAACCACGCCTACCGTATCCTATGCGCCTCAGAACAATATCGGTATCGATGGAGTAAAGCCCTATCGCAACTGGTGGTATGTGGTCGTCACACCCTATATCAAAAGCCAGAATCTTTTTCTGTGCCCGGATCGAAGCGATTCCTTCACCAAGACGAGCGATCCGATCGGCTGTTACGACAACTGGAATGCAACGGGTAAATGTTTCGGGTACGGCTACAACGACGGATGGGTTAGCGATTTCGGCTATGGGTTGCTTCAGACGCAGGTGAAAGACGCAAACGGTAAGACGCTTCGGGCTGGTCGCAGCATCGCTGGTATTGTCACCCCCTCTGACTGCGTAGCATTTGGCGACTCATACGACAGCCCCGGGATGTCAGCGGGGATGGACAATATAATGTACAGCTTAGGGAGTGGAGCCAGCACCAAATCAATCCGTCATACACAGTCTCTGAACTACGCATTTGTGGACGGCCATGCGAAGATCATTCACATGCAGGCGGGGCAGTATGCAGGATACGGACTGACTGGCAGACCGGCGAGCGAAACAGATGGGCTCAAATGGTGTTATGACCCGAATGCTGTTCCTGCGGCGGGGTTCAATGGCAGCGGTTATCCGCTTCAATCCAGCACGGAAACTTGCAAGGATGCCGTTCACGAGTACTATACGCCGGGGGGCAATTGGACATTGAACCCGTGAAACTAGTGATAATTTACTGTTCGCACGATCGCTGACGGTCGGAACTGTTGAGGCGGCCCCATTGAGGGCCGCCTCAGACGTTTGCAGGCTTCGGATTATGAGTTGCATTCGGTAGGGAACTATGGAACCGATTTTGTTTTGGAAGAGGCGGAGCCCTGAATCGTAATGAAGTGTTACTGATCGGTCGAATGGAAGCCAATCTGAAAAAATTGAAATGCTGATACTATGCGAAGCAAACTCGTTTGCGCCGACCCTCTTTTTTGCTTGAAAATAACCCAAAAATAATTTGGGTAAAGCAGGAATACTGGTTGACCTTCCTCGCTGCGTGTGATATACTGAGTCGATGCAGCGGGAACCATCTCGCTCTTAGCCATGCCAGAACAAGGATGTGTCTGTCATGAGACCCCCATGTGAGGACAAATCTAATGGAAATGAACCAGAGCGAGTGGCAGAGCGCAGAGCGCACGACAATCGAAGGTCCATCGCAAGACTTCATTCGCGCCGTCGCGGAGCTTCTGGAAACTAGCCCCGATGACATGCTCGTCGAACTGGGCTATGTCCACAGTGAAGTGCGCGAGGTCGCTATTAGCCAACTGTAGGCTGAAAGCAAATCGCACATTGGGAAAACAAAGCGACATGAACGCACCGTTCAAGTCGCTTTTTGCCGTGCTTACTCTTGAGGTTGAGAGTATAAGCTAGAGATTCTTCGTCATCAGACGGTGTTCTATGTTACAGTCGAGGAACACATCGCCTTCTGCAATGTAGCCCAATTTCTCATAGAAGGGGATGGCATAACACTGCGCTTCGAGAATTAGCCTCGTGAAGCCTCTGCGAACCGCCTCACCCTCCACCGCCCGCATCAGCAGCGCGCCAACGCCGTTTCCGCGATGCGCTAACAGCACTGCGACACGACCGATCTTGCCGACGTCCGCCCCTTTGTCGAGCAGTCGCGCCGCCCCCACGATATTTCCCGCCTCTTCCGGAGCGCATGATTCTGGACTCTTCCCACCCGGTACAGGAACTGTGCCATCAGCCGCTGCCCACGCTGCAAAATGGGTTGCGGTGAGATCATAGGCATCCAACTCCTCTTCTGCAGGCACCTTCTGCTCCTCGACGAAAACAGTCATCCGTACTGCATAGACTGCTTCCAGCGCTTCCCGATCGGTCACGACCCCTGCACAATAGTCTCTCCGATTGCTCATGATGACCCCATGCTGATCTGCTGTCATACTCGTATCCATTCCTCCAATACTGCCGTACCGCCGGGATAATGTTCGTCAGAAGAGAGCGCGCTTCCTGCCGCGATCCAGTTGTCTACGTAGTCTCAGTCATAGTAACTGAAAATGATACAATTGCGAGCTGAAATCATTTCATTGAAGGACAATCACGACGCTCGACGTGCAAAATAACGTAGATTGCACTGAATACAGATAGGATTCTGCTCGCTGGCGCAATACCTTCGCGCAGTCCATAATCGGCGGAATGGATAGGCTCGCCTGTTCAGTTTTCTCAAGTCTCAAATTGCCAAATATTTCGCTCGATAGGAAGGAACTGTGTCCGCAATTCCGAAGGTATGTATAGATAGCTGGTAAGTGAAGAGGATGCGGGAGCAGTTATGGAGCTTCAATACGAGACGCAATCAGTTGAGGAGTTGGCGGAGACCGGACTTTCGCAGGCGCGTGAACGCCTCACTCTTCAGCAGTCTTTGCCGGAAAACAGTGTCAACCTGAATCCGCTGGTAGAAAGTGTCTCTGCACCTGTCTCGGCAGATTATGCTGCCAGAAACCTGCTCACAACTCTGGGCAAGATCGAACAGAAGAAGCGGACGGTCGATGCGGCGACATCGGCACTGATGAATCACATTTATGCTGTTCGCAGACAGCGTCGCAGACGCGCTTTGTATAGAACCATAGGTATTGTTGCGCTCATAACCTTGTTGATTGCAACTCGCGGGCGTATCCTGCAAAACTGGTGGTACATTTATATTTTCTGGGGCGGCGGCGAGGCGGTGGACCGAGCGGGTCAGAAGCGACGCAAAGACATCGAGGCGCTGACGCTGGCAGGCGATCCACGCACAGTCGGAGTCCTCGCGCTTGCTCTGACGGAAGATATGAAACAGGATAACTGGGTGCTTCAGCGCGCGCTTATACAGTTGCTGCCCCGCATTCGGGCCGGTGATGCTGCCTTTATTAGTGCGTCGCAGATGAACGCGTTGATCACACTGACGAGCCGTCCGCATCTCGAAACGCAGCTTGCGATACTGCGAGCATTCGAGCAGATCGGTGACGCGCGCGCCATTCCGACGGTCGAGCGACTGTGTACACACCCCGATACACGGCTGCGCGAACAGGCGGAGCAATGCATGCCCTTCCTCTATGAACGCGCCCGCCGCGCCAACGAGAGCGCCACCCTGCTGCGTGGAGCGCAGGCTCCGACTCTTACTGCTCCGGATCAACTGCTGCGCCCGGCAATGTCCTCCTCGCAGACCCCGGTCGAACAACTTCTGCGTCCCCGATAGAGCGTATTTTAATCCCCACTACCTTCTCGATGCTCAGGTACTTTCCTGTTTTTTCGCCCGATACATGCCGACAATAGAGTGTCATTCTCTGCCTGACATAAGGCAGCAGAATATTGGCAGCAGGAACACCAGTCAGGGAAGGAAGCAGCAAATTCGATGGGGAAATACGAGCGCGGTTCCGCCCGCAGTTGGCGTGATCAGGACGAATCCGATGGACGTTTCATTCGCCCCGCGAGCCGTCGAAAAACGCCGGAAGAGCTTGAAGCAGAAGCAAATAAGCCACGATCAGCCTCCCGGCTGACGCCGGCAAAGCTGCCTGTCCATAAACCGAAACCAACCGCTCCGCCCAATCCGCTGCGAATCTGGGAACCAGCTAAGCCGCCCGCTCCAGCGCTGCCACCACTGACTGCCGAGGAGCGCGTCGCTCTACGCGATTCGACCCGGGAACTGATCGACCGCAAAGTCAAAGCAAAACCGCATTCGCGAGGACTGAGGACACTGCTTGTCGGAATCAGCGCTCTCGGGGCATGTGGAGGATTGTACGCCTATAACACACGGCAGGCGAACCCCAGTTTTACGCTTTCGGAAACGACTCTGGCAGGGACCTGGGATCTGCAGGCTGTCGGTGCGGATCCCGTCGGGGAAAAAACTGACTCGGTTTTGCTCTCACAGCGCGTGATATTCGGCAATGGTCGGCTGCATGGTGAGACCCGCCTCCGGGCGGAGACCACCGCCGCCTCCACTGCAATGCCATTTCCCGATCAGACTGCCACCGATGTCAAAACCAGTCCCGATGGGCACGAAGTCGATGTCTCCTGGGATGGCAAGTATAAAGTTCTCGAAAACAACCGGCTCGAACTCAGTATCGGCAAAGCGCAGTATCGTCTTGCTGCCACAATCAACCCGAAAGCCAAACAGTTAACGATGGACCACGACGCCGTTTTGACTTTCAAGGGCGCGACCCGATACGGTGTTGCCGCGGGTGTTTCTGCCCTCACTTCTGCCTCAGCCACAAAAAAGTAGGCGCGTTGCGTCGCCGTGCCTTTCGATTACACCTGTTTGCCGATGGCTTTTTTTTAAGCATAAAGTTCAGCGCTATTCCTCCGGATGGGAACGACACAGCTCCCTTAATGGTATACTTCTGTGTATAGTAAAACTCTCACCCAGAAGCATTTTCGTTACCAAGTCCGGTCGAAGCTTCTACCCAGGAGTGTGTCTGCTAAGGTAATGCTCCATCCGGCGTTTATGGCGATAGCAGCGGCACGAAAGGCAGCAATAGTTCATGGCTCTTCTTGAAGCGCTCCCCGAAGAAGTCGAAAACAGTCTGCGCGACCTTCGCGCGCTTGCAGCGGCCCTCCCGCCGGCGACGAAACCCTTCGACAGTAAATCAGCAAACAGCAACAGTGCGCATGACAACATCGAGAACGGCAACGGCTCGTCGAACGACGAAGCCCATGACTCGTCACGCGCCGTAATTGTGCTGACTGCTACAGAAGAACCCACGGCGAACACACGGGCGTCCTCATCTACCACCGTTCACAATGGAAATGGCAAAAATAGTGTTTCCAATAGCGTAGTACTCGACGGCACAACAGACGGAAACAGCGACGGAAAATCACTTGTGTCAGAGACAACTGCCAGTGAAGACATCTCGAAGACCGATCTGACCGACGTCGATAGCTCTGACGATGAGCCGAAGCGTATCGCGTTTGAGACAGACATCAACGCTGCAGGTGTGTTCGGCCGGGAATGGCTGGTCGTCGAGGACGAACAGGTCTATGTCTTCTCTCCCAATGGGGGCACACGCGCGCATTTAGTTCACTCGATCCCGTTGATCAAGATTCAGGAAGCGAAAGCGGAGACCTTTATCGGCAACGGACAGTTGAATGTCCGCACCGATGAGGAGACCGTTCCGCTGGTACGCTTCTCACAGGCGCATATCGGCGAGGCGAATATGGTCGCTCGCCAGCTGAACGCGCTGGCGAAGGGTGAGACGCCGAAGACGGAAAGCGTCGAGGAAAAACGAAAAAATTGCCCCAAATGCGGGCGTGTTCTGCCCGAGGACAGCGAAGTGTGTCCCGCCTGTATCAACAAACGCGCCGTGATGCTGCGTCTGTTTCAGTTCCTCGCGCCCTATAAACCGCAGATGTGGGCGAGCATTATCCTGCTGATACTCTCCTCGGCGGCAGACCTCGCTCCGCCTTTCATCGGCGGACGGATCATCGACACGCTGATCACGCACCCCGACCCGATCACTAAAATGCCGGTGCCCATCGTGCCAGCGATCGCGATGCACAGCCTGTTCGTATTCGTCGGGCTGCTTGCGCTCAGCAAGGTCTTCGTGGCGGGGGTCACCTACGGTCAGCGCAGGCTGAACCCCTGGCTTGGCGGTCGTATCACGATGGACATTCGGATGCGCCTCTATCACAAATTCAACCAACTTTCGTTAGCCTACTACGACAAGCGCAGCACCGGCTCGATGATGTCGCGCGTTACCAATGACGCCGACAACCTGTGGGACTTCATCGCGGAAGGGCTGCCATGGCTGGTCTCGAACACGCTCACACTGTTCGGGATCGGCTTCGTTCTGTTTCACCTCAACTGGCAGCTCGCGCTGTTGACGCTCACTCCGGGACCGCTAATATTCCTGCTGACGCGCTGGTTCATGCCCCGCGCGCGCACCAAATGGCACTCCGTCTGGCATCGTATCAGCAAAATGTACTCCAGCCTCAACAGCACCCTTACCGGGATGCGCGTCGTTAAGGCGTTCGCGCAAGAGGGGCGTGAGGTCGATAACTTCAAGAACCGTAACACGTCGGTCTTCATGGCTTCCTATGCCGCCAACTCGTTCTGGGCAATCTACTGGCCGATTCTCGGCTTGCTGATGAGCCTTGGGCTGTACATCATCTACTTGTTCGGAGGCTACAAAGTGGCGACGGGCGCGATGACGGCGGGCACACTCACGATGTTCATCGGCTATCTGGGACAGTTCTATGCGCCCTTCCAGAACTTCAGCCGCGTGGTGGACTGGTCGACGCGTTCGATGACGGCGGCGGAGCGTGTCTTCGAGATTCTCGACACCGAGCCCGACATTCGCGACGCCGAAAAAGCCGTGCCGATGCCGACGATCAAGGGCGAGATCGAGTTCAAGGACGTTTCGTTCACCTATGACAAAGCGAAACGCGTGCTGGAAGACTTTTCGCTGAAGGTCGAACCCGGTGAAATGATCGGTCTGGTCGGGCATAGCGGCGCGGGCAAATCGACGATCATCAACCTGCTGTCACGCTTTTATGATGTGACCGAAGGCTCGATCCTGATCGACGGCGTGAACATCAAAGAGATACAGCGCGAGGACTTCCGCGGTCAGCTGGGCATCGTTCTTCAGGAACCGTTTCTGTTTCCCGGCACGATCCTGAGCAACATCGCCTACGCGAAGCCTACGGCGACGGTCGATGAGGTGATGCGCGCCGCCAAAGCTGCGAACTGCCATGAGTTCATCATGAAGTTCCCGGACGGCTACGATACGCAGGTCGGTGAGCGCGGCCAGCGGCTTTCGGGCGGAGAGCGACAGCGTATCTCGATCGCTCGCGCGATCCTGCACGATCCCCGCATCCTGATTCTGGACGAGGCGACGGCGAGCGTCGATACCGAGACGGAGAAGCAGATACAGGAGGCGATTACGCGTCTGGTGAAGAACCGGACGACATTCGCGATCGCGCACCGGTTGAGTACACTGCGCAACGCGAGCCGCCTTGTGGTGATGAAGGACGGCAAGATGGCGGAGACGGGGACGCACGAAGAGCTGATGGAGCAGGACGGCGTCTATGCCAACCTCGTTAAAATCCAGACCGAAGTTAACAAGATGAAGGCGGTCTGAGTTCGCCTCAGGTTAGGGCAGATTGTCGACCTTCAGCGTAACTTCGTGCGGCTTCTTTTCGCCTTTGTGTACGATTTGCAACGTGAGCGTACTGTTTGCAGAGGGCTGAAGCGTCGCCATTAGCTGCTCGATCGAGGTTTTAGCGACAACAAGCGCATCGATCTTTAGGATTTCGTCACCAACGACAATCCCCGCTTTTTGAGCGCCGGAGCCGACTTCGATCGCGATTACGCGCAATTTCCTGTCATCAGTATGTTCGACCGCTACGCCGATGCTCGCTCCCCCCGACAACTTATTAGCGAGCGAAAAAATGCTTTGCCGCTGGAACTTGATTTTGGTCGGTTTGGTGTTCGCACGTTTGACAAGCAGTTCGATCGCAGTATCCGCCCAGCCCTCCAACAGCTGATGCACCGCAGCCAAAGGCATCATCACGATCGGATGATTGTCAATCTGCACAATAATATCACCTGTTTTGATTCCTGCTTGCGAGGCGGATGAAGAAGGTAGTACATCGACGATATGGTATTCCTTACCAGAGCGCATCAGGGTAATGCCTGTCAGACCAGGTAAGCGCCTCTGTTCAGCATAGTCCGAGGCGCGTTCCAGTACCATTTGGGAGTTGTAACAATCGAGTGTCACCCGAAACCGCCTCAAATAGCTCATACCGAGGCTAGCGAAATCGGATGATTTTATATCTGCATCGACCACAATGTTCGCTTCGGTTATGTCTCCAATTTTCAGGCTGGGCAGTAGCCACTGTTTAGAGATATGCAGTCCATCGAACATCATAGTGCGGCATAATACGGTGGGTGTCACTGCGGGCTGAAAGCGATGCGCTGCAGACGTAGGAAACGTAACACCGTCGTTTCCAGTATCGATAAGAGCGTCTACCGTTCCTCCCTCTGCATCTGTCAGCCCGACCGTAAATAGTCCATTTTTCGCCTGTTTTATGGGAAGGACGAAAGCGCCGGGCAGTTGAACGGGAGGATGCGGGTCTGGATAGAGCGTCACGGTTTTGGCAACAAAATCGAAACATACGGTTGCGTTGTCGAATATTGTGAGACCGAAAATCCCTGCGATGCGTTCGTGTGAGGCAAATCCGATCGACATTCCTGCATCCATGATGCCAGCCATATCGAGATCGACGGGTAGTGATATCCGTTTCATAGTACCGGCTTCCCGCCCGATCAAATCGACCTGCTTCAGAGCAGCAACTTCACCCCTTTTATCAATATTGTTCACATGTATCTTTTGCCCGTTCGGCGTCAGTTTCAGTTTGTTTGCTGCCCAGGGAGCTAAAATCAGTGGAAACGAGGTGCCTGTATCTAACAGGAAAGGCATTGGCTCGCTGCCATTGATACGAATATGGATTACAGGACATGGATTGAGAAGAGGGTCATAGTCGAAGGGGATTACATCGCCTTTTTGATTTGTGACGATGGGCTTGAGGACCGCCTGCGCCTGAAGGTATGGCTGACAGACGAGAAGCAGAACTGTCAGAATTCCAGTTGCGACCAAGCATTTTACCAAGCTACCACTCATATCAATTTCCATCCCCTTCGTTTGTCCCAAACGCATAGTCGTGCAGTCTGGTAAATGTGCATTGCAACTATTCACCCTGCCTTCAGTTTCTCACTTACAGGCAGAGTATCTGCATTTACTCCCCTCTTACCGAAGCTTCGGGAGAGGGGTTGGGGGGTGAGGGTAAATATCTACTGTTCATTCAAGCTGTTCAGATACCTCGGCATTCGAACCGAAATCAAGCGGAACTGTGTCACCCTTCCGGGTATATCTCGAATAGTCCGGCAGCTCCCATGCCCAGCGCGGCGCACATCGTGACGATCCCGTATTTCGCGTTTCGTCGCCTGCCCTCATAAATCAACGAAATCGTCTGACGCGCACCCGTGGCTCCCAGCGGATGCCCGAGCGCGACCGCCCCGCCATTCACATTGACACGCTCCATCGGCATCGGGCAAATCATGTTCGAGGCGAGCACCTGCGCGGCAAACGCTTCGTTGAACTCGATCAAATCGACCTCGTCGAGCGAGATGCCGGTCTGCTTGAGCAATTTCGGCAGCGCGAACGCAGGCGCAATCCCGAACCGTTCCGGCGCAACCGACGCAACGCTATACCCGACAAATCGCGCAAGCGGTCTCAAACCCAGAGCCTCTGCGCGCTCCCGCGTGGTCAGGACGACCGCCGCAGCGCCATCGCTGCGTGGTGAAGCATTGCCCGCCGTGATCACGCCGTCCGGCAGAAATGCCGGTTTCAATTTCGCCAGCACTTCACGTGACGTGTCCGCACGCGGACTCTCGTCAGTGCGAAACTCGAACTCTCGAACGGTAAGGTTCTCGCCCTCACCTTCCGTCATCCCGACCGTCACCGGGACGATCTCCTCATCGAAATGACCTGCCGCCTGCGCCGCGAGCGCTTTTAGGTGACTCTCCAGAGCATATGCGTCAGAGGCGTCACGGGTGATGCCATACTCCTTCGCGATGCCCTCGACGGAGAGACCCATGCTCAAATACGTGTCGGGCTGGTGTTCCATCAGGTAGGGATTGGGACGCATCGTATCGCCCATGAAGGGAACCATACTCATGCTTTCGGCGCCGCCCGCGATGATCGTATCCGCCTGACCGGTCGCGATTTTTGCTGCGGCCGTCGCGATCGACTCGAGCCCGGAGGCACAAAAACGGTTCAGCGTCAGACCGGGAATGCTGTCCGGCAGGCCAGCGCGAAGCAAGGCAATCCGCGCGAGGCTCATGCCCTGCTCCGCCTCGGGCGTAGCACAGCCAAGAATCACGTCGTCGATTTCGGATTCTGTAATGCCCGCTGCGCGGCTCAGCGCGGCACGTATTACGATTGCCGCCAGATCGTCCGGGCGGCTGCATCGCAAGGCTCCCTTCGGAGCTCTGCCGATCGCGGTTCGCGCGGCTCCAACAATTACGACTTCTCTCATAACTCACCTTTCGTCACAGCATTCCTCACAAAATGTTCAGAATTAAATCTACGCCGTTCAGTTTCTAAGCGGCTTGCCCGTCGAGAGGACGTGGCGCATTCGGTCGACGGACTTTTCCTCGTGGGCGAGATGAATGAAAGCCTCACGCTCCAGACGAAGCAGGTACGTTTCCATTACGTACTGCGCGGCGGGAAGGTCACCGCCGCACAGAATCCAGGCAACTCGATCGGCGATCAGGCGGTCGTGTTCACTTATCTGAGCCGCGCGATAGCGCCCATGCAGTAGAACACGCAGCCGCGCCAAACCGTCTGGTCCCGTAACCCAGACTTTGTCCGTTATCGGCACCCGGTAGGATGCGTTTGCGAGCGAAAGGATGCGTTGCTTCGCCTCATAAAGTTGACGGTCGGCATTGCGCGAGACGCGATCGCCCTCGCGAAGCAGACCCATTTGCCGTGCCTGCGCCGCGCTCCCGGAATTGCGGGCAGCAGTGATCAGATCAAACACCGGCCGCACACGAACCAGCGCGTCCGAGGTGCCATCCCACTCTCGCATCGCCCGCGCAAGCAGTTCTTTGGTGCCGCCGCCCGCTGGAACTACGCCCACATTGAGTTCGGGCAGTCCCATGACCAGTTCAGGCGCGGCTTGCAGCGCAGCGCAGTGCAGCGAACACTCGCAGCCCGCGCCGAGCGTGTAGCCAAACGGAGCGCCAACAATCGGGACTTTTGAATATTTCACCCGCATGAACGCGAACTGAATTTCGCGCAGCAGCGTGTCCAGCCGCTGCCAGTTCTGTGCATCTATCGCCTCGACAAACAGGTTCAGATTGTAACCCGCCGAGAAGTTTTTCGCCTGGTTGCCGATCACCATTCCGGTGTAATTCTGCTCCGCCAGCTCCCGCGACCTGTCCAGAAAATCGACCAGTCTAGGGCTGAAGGTATTCATCTTCGTATGGAATTCGAGGCAGACGACGCCGTCTCCAAGATCGATCAGCGTTCCCTCTTCCGAACTGCGAATCGTTTTTCCAGCCGCCTTGAGATCGGCGAGGCGCATCCATTCCGGCTCCTGCTGCTCCGGAATCATCAGTGGTGTCCCGGCATTTTCAGCGCTTCCGAAAACGCGAGAGGTTCTGTTCGGCGCGGTTCCATGATAGTTTTTTGGTTTCGTCTGCGCAGAAGTATCAGATGTCGTTCGGCAGTCCTGAATCGCACAGGGCCCGATCTGCCACTGAAAGCCCCACTCCATCACGCGATCGATCGTCAGAGCATCCCCGGCGATATCGCCGCCGACTTGCTCTACATAGTCGCACAGCGTGTTCAGTATATTTCCCAGAAATCGCTGCCATGGCACCTCACCGCCCTGTAGCAAAACAGTCAGTCTTTCTGCGAGTGGAAGGCGAGCGAGAGCTTCTACTTCCGCGATTTTGATTTCGTTACGTGGGCGATACTGCATCGTTGCGAAGTCGAGCGCAAGGATAGTTTTGCCATCACGCGCATAGAATCCCTCGCCGATCTTCTGCCCGATTCTGCCTGTCTCGATGAGCTTCTGCAATGGGGTCGGAAGGCTCAGCCGATCGCGGATAGGGTCGGTATCAAGACGCGTAAACTGGTTGGCGGCGATGCTTGCGATGATGTCCAGCCCGACAATATCCGCCATGCGAAATGTCGCGCTTGCGGGCCTCCCCAACAACGTTCCCGTCAGATAGTCCACCTCTTCGACTGTCAATCCTTCGGCAATCGCGCTATGAATCGTGTCGAGCAGGTGGGTTATCCAGATACGGGTCGAAATAAAACCGGGAGTGTCTTTGGCGATCACGACGCGCTGACCAAGCACCTGTTCAGCGAAGCTCTGGAAATTGGACACGATTTCGGGTTTCGTTTCTGCTAACGGGATGACTTCGAGAAGTTTCAGATAGCGCGGGGGATTGAGAAAGTGGGTTCCCAGAAACCGTGCGCGAAATTCGGGACTTTGCTGCGCGGTCATTTCCCGCAGGCTCAGCCCGCTCGTGTTGCTGCTGATGAGCGTCTCGGGACCGGCGTTCGCCGCTATGATCGCAAGAATAGCCTGCTTGATCTCCATGCGCTCGCTGACGGCTTCGATCACCCAGTCGGCTCTTCGCAGGCAGTCAAGGTCGTCGGTCGTGTTACCAGCCTGGATGCGCGACGCAACTTCCGGCACGAATAGGAGCGGTGGTTTGTTGGCAATCAGCCGCTCACGTCCCGCGGTTGCGACACGGCTGCGCTGTTTCGGATCGGAAGATTCGCTATCGGCAATATCGAGCAGCGTCACCTGCCAACCCGCGTTGGCGAGCTGCGCGGCGATCCCCCCGCCCATCGTTCCCGCCCCGATCACGACCGCTTTACCTGTCACACTGTGTGCGTTCAGCATTCCTTTTCCTTTGTCGGACGCGGAACAGAAGCCCCAACTCCGTGCATTGAGCGCATTACCCCTGTCTTAGTAGGGCAAGAACGGAGAGGGGCAAGGGTGAGGTTGCATCAACTCCCCCTCTTCCTAATGAGATACGAGTGACAGAGAGAATGGGCAAGGTGTGAGGTCCAGCTATTTTCGTTCGGCAAGCGGAATGAAATGAAGTCCGCGTAGACCATTGTACTCACTGGAGGGACGAATGATACGGTTGTTGTCCAACTGCTCGATGATATGCGCGCACCAGCCCGTGATCCGCGACATCACGAATATCGGCGTGTAGAGTGGAACGGGGATGTCCATCAAGTAGTAGGCGGCGGCGACAGGAAAATCTAGATTCGGAAACAGACCTTTTTTTTGAAGCATCGTCTCCTCGACCGTCTGTGAGATCGTCTGCCAGCGCGACTGGTCTTGCTCCGCTCCAGCCCCGGCGTTGCCTGATGTTGCTTTGCTCAACTCGATCATGAACTGCTTTGCGATACGCGCGCGTTCGTCACCTTTTTTGTACTCGCGATGCCCGAAACCCATAATTTTCTTTTTCACTGCGAGCGCCTCGATTACCCAGGCTTCGGCTTTGTCCGGGTCGTCGATTTCGAGCAGCATCTGCATTGCCGCTTCATTCGCGCCACCGTGCAGTGGGCCTTTCAAAGTTCCGATCGCGGACACCACGCCTGAATACATATCGGAAAGTGTCGAGACAGTGACTCGCGCGGCGAAGGTCGAGGCGTTGAATCCGTGCTCGGCATAGAGTATCTGAATCACGTTAAAGGCTTCGGCGCGGAGGTCGGTCGGGGCAGACCCGGTCAGCATGTGAAAGAAGTTCGCGGTATGATCGAGGCTCGGATCGGGCGCAATTGCCTGCTGGCCCTGCATGATTCGATAGCCATTGACGACGAGCGTGGGCATTTTCGCATAGAGGCGGGTGGCGCGACTGAGATTGGCAGCGCGCGAGGAATCGTCTCCGCCTGGCTCCGATAGCGCCAGCACGGCGACTGCCGCTTTGAGCGTGTCCATCGGGTGCGCGTCGCGCGGAAAGTCAGCATACAGGTCGTAGATCGCCTCAGGAACAGCACGGTTGGCACGTACCTCTCCAACGAAATCCGCGTACTGTTGTGGAGTGGGCAGGCTGCCGAACAGCAGAAGATAGGCGACCTCATCGAACGAACAGCCGCCAACGAGATCGTGAATGTCGTAGCCGCGATACGTCAGGCTATTGCGCTCGGCATCGACCTCGGATATCGCGGAGATGCCCGCCGTGACGCCTTCCAAACCCGGGCTATAGGTGGTGCTCATGCTCTTGCTCCTTTGCAATGATGCGAACTCATCGTGTCTCACCGGCCGGTATCGCAAAGTCCCGAAATGTGCGGGAATTGCAATCGTGTCATCGCAGAATTATCGTATGCGATCGATACCTGGGCTCTGCAAATATGGCAAAGTGTGGGTGCGATTATCGAATATGTGGTATACGATCCGAGCTGTGGCCGGTTTGCGTTCGGGCAGCGCACTCTTCTATAATACCCGACCGATCTCTCTGAGCGCACGTCATTCACAGGGCATTTGCGGCTTATGGCTCCCTCAAAAGCCAACTCTCGCGACAGCCAGCACAACGATAGCTGACTTACGTACATATGCATATAGAAAAATTCCGGAGCTGTCTTGACGACAATTCCGGAACTGACTTAAAATTTATCGAAGCATTCGCTTCTATTTCGGTACTCATACCCTCAGACATCACCAGACCTGCTGATTGGTTCCCGTACAGTACCTTGGCGCAGGCAGTCTCCCGTAGTGCGCGCAGACCCCTCCGCTGTTATCTACGCCCATTGGATCGTTGGGGGCAAACAGCACGAAAGGGCTGTACTTAGCGTGCCCATCCACGAACACGAAATTACGATGTCCGCCGTCCTTCTTCGCCTGCTCTGCACTATTCCCCGCCGGGGTATTTTCGATGTGGAAAGCGAGTTCTTCCGTGATCATTCCTTTGGTCGCGGGATGGTTGATTGCAGCCATGGGGATGCCGGTTCGCAGCTGGTTCATGCCGCCGTTTGAGTCATTGCTACCGGGAACCCAGCAGGATCCGGCATTGTCCTGTATCGGCCTGCTGAGCGTAATGTGGGCTTCGGAAAGCGTGTCGCTGTTGTCTGAAAACGTGTCTGGGTTCCAGTAATGCTTGTCGTACCAGCCATCGAACAGCGTGCTGTAGGAGTTCCCGTTCGGCCAGCTTTCGACATCGCTGCCGGTATCGGGTCTGGTCGCCCAGATTGTGTCACTGGGGCAGCGGAACACCTGCAGATTCTTGACGTACGGGTACAATTGATACTTGTTACCGCAGGGATCGGTTGCTCGACTCCAATTATTACCGAATGGAAACTGTTCGTCGTTATCCTGAACATACATCATTACAGCGGTTCCCAACTGCTTGAGGTTGCTCGTACAGGAGATTTTGCGGGACTGCTCGCGCGCCTGCGCAAGCACAGGACAGAGAATTGCCGCCAGGATAGCAATAATAGCGATTACCACTAGCAATTCAATAAGGGTAAATGCTTTTCTCACGGATCGTAACCCTCCAAAACGTAAAACTCAAAACATACGCTGCAGCCGACATCGCTCCCTGCCTCTCTCTTCTCCGTTCGTGCCTCACTTAGAGGAAGAGACAAAACATGTGCCGTGTATTCAACCTTCATGGGAACGTGCGATGGTGAGTTTTGCAACTCCAGACGATTGAATCGGAGCAAGGATCCAAGAATGCGATACAGGCAGTCAAATCGACTGCTATCCATTTTTAGTTCGATGCAATGAGGCTCGGGCTGCATCGTTCGATGATAAGTTATTGATAGGACTGTTCACATAGACAAAACCGACAATGACTACAATCAGCAGCGTCATAGTAATGGTTGTGATCGCTGCTCGCGCACCGATCTGCTTTCCTTTCATAATCTTTTCCTTTCATAATCTTTTCCTTTCTGATTGTTCTCTTCTGACTGTTCTCGCAAGCGCTCGATTCGAGCAGGGCTAATTTATCATCCGCTGTTTTGTGTTTGATTTCTACTATCGGCGATCTGCTGGTCGAGCGCGATATAGTCATCGTAGCCGATCAGGTCGTAAAGCTCTCGGCGGGTCTGCATTCCCTCGAGCAGCGACTGTTGCGTGCCGGTTTGCCGCAGGACTTCATATACATTTTGCGCGGATTTCATCATCACCCGGAAGGCAGTCATCGGAAAAATCACCATGGCATACCCGAGCGCAGAGAACTCCGACACGCTCATATACGGTGACTGTCCAAACTCGGTCATATTCGCGAGCAGCGGCGCCTGAACGCGATCGGCAAACTCCGCGAACTCATCTTTGCTCTGTAGGGACTCCGGGAAAATCGCGTCTGCTCCCGCCTCCAGATACAACTTGGCTCGCGTGATCGCGTCTTCAAGACCGTTCACGCCGCGTGCGTCTGTGCGGGCGATCAGAAAGAAATTCGGATCGGTGCGCGCACGAACCGCGGCACGGATTTTGCTCTGCATTTCGGCAGTGGGTATGACCTGTTTGCCGGTCAGGTGCCCGCAGCGCTTGGGTGCCACCTGGTCTTCGAGATGTATGCCCGCAAGCCCCGCGTGCTCCAACTCTTCGACGGCGCGTACAACATTGAGCGCCTCGCCATAGCCGGTATCAGCGTCCGCGATCACCGGAAGCGTGACAGCGTGTGCTACGTACCTAGCCTGCTGCGCCATTTCAGTGAGCGTTAGCAGAGCGATATCCGGGAAACCCGTCAGACTGTTGGTGACGCCTGCGCCGCTCAGATAGAGCGCCTCGAAACCAGCTTGCTGCGCTAGCTGCGCTGTGATCGCATTGAATGCGCCGGGCATCACCAGTGTTCCCTGCGCCAATCGCTGCCGGAAAACTGTTCCAGGAGAGGGGACGCTCATTGCTTCGCAATTCCCACTTCATTTCTCACTATTTTGTCTTCTGGAACTTCGAGCAGAGACAGAAGTGACTGAATGCTCGTCTGCTGATCCAGGTTCCAGCAGCGGTCGATTATTTCGGAAACTCGCTCCGGCGCGAGCATCGGTTCCGCCTGCGACCTGAACTTCGCTTCGACCTCCTGATCCGACATCGGGTTGTTGGCATGCCCGCGTGGAAAAATGACCTCTTTTTCCAGCGTCTGCCCGTTCTGGAGGAGTAGGGTGACCCGATTCGGAATGCCTTCCGGATATCTGAGATTGAGTTTGGCATCCGCTTCGACGGTCGATTTCGCCAGCAAAGCCAGCAGTTTCGGGTCGTTGAGATGGGCGCTGTCGAACGAATCCTGCGTAATTTTGCCGTCGATCAATGCCGCCACGACGCAGTAAGGCAGGCTGTGATCTGCAGTTTCACGGGTCGTTGGATGCCACTTTTCCGGTTCGCTCCCGATAATCTCGACGGCGGCATCAAAGGAATATATCGTAATTTTTTTGATCGCTTCAGTATCGGACAGCGCGGGGCGAATCTGCAGGGCGGCGTCGATCGCGCTCTGTGAATGGTACTCTGCCGGATAGTACTTGATGTAGGTGCGGTCGATCATGAAGGGAACGCCGTTCCCGCCCATATCAGCCACTTCGAAAGGACCGGACACCTCTGCCCAGAATCCCATTTCGCCCTCGAAAACATCGGAGGCGCCGGTCATGCCGTCCTGTGCCAGGAGCGCGGCGAAAACGCCGTTGCGGCTCGCGTTGGCAAAAGCGCAGCCTTTCCAGTGCGATAACTGCCCGACACGAGTCTGGCGCATCGCATTATTTGGCACTCCCGCAAGCCCTTGCGCGTGGGTCAACTGCGCTTCGCTCAGGCCGAGCAGCTTGCCGGCGGCGAGCGAAGTCGAGAACGAGCCATACGTCACATGATCCCAGCCGCGTGATCTTATACTGGCTGCGTCGCACAGACGGCATTGAATTTCATAGGCAAGAGTCGCGGCCGTTATCAGGTCTTCGCCACTCGCGTTCATTGGTTCTGCTGCGGCAAGTACGGCGGCGAAATTGTCGCTCGGGTGGGCGGGCTCTTTCGAGAGATAAGTGTCGTTGTAATCCAGATAGCGGAATAACACACCGTTTGCGAACGCAGCGGTTTCCGGCGAAGTGCGGTGTTTCGTTCCGATTACGGTCGCCGGAAATGTGCTGGAGGTTCGCAGGGCGAGACGTCGGGCGATCGCAGCTGGTTCGCTGTTCCAGGCTCCCATCGCACAGCCGAAGGTATCGAGCAGGCGTCGCTTTACCTCATGGACGGTCACGGCAGGCAGGTCTTCATACCGTAGTCCCGCCGCATACGCGCTGAATCGCTCCGCCAAATTTTGCTTATTTGTCAACTTGATCAGCCTCGACCTTTCAACTCGGATATAAGATTTTCGGCATCCCGCGCCTTCGCGACGACGGTCTTGAGGAACTCCGCCGACTCGATGCCCTGAACCAGTCGATGATCGAAAGTCAGAGCAAGGTTCGCCAGCGTCTGACCTCCCTGTTCGTAAGTCGAGCCGATGAACAGCACGCCCACGGCAGGTGCAACCAGCACCGGAATCGCATCCGTCAGTTCGTACGCCCCCATATACGTGAGCAGAAACTGTGTGGTGTCGGTCGCCTGGTCTTCGCCCTCACGCGCGATTTTGATGTTTTTCTGCGCATTGGAGACGAACGTCGGGAAATCCAGCGTGTCCGCCTCGGGAACGACCGCGATCGACAGTTCCCCCTGGAGCGTGCCGACGGCGATGCCGAGGTTGACGTGATCGTACTGGCGCAAGGTCGTTTCGCCGATCAGCGCGGAACGGAATTTAGGATGCTCACGGATCGCCTGCGCGACACAGAAGGCAAATATCTGGAAAGTTGAAGGCTGGAGTTCGCCGCCCTGTGAACGGATTTTCTCCGCCAGCGCCTTTAAGCCATTCCATTCGATGGATCGCTTCGCAGTGGCAGGAACCACGATTTGCGCGCTGCGTTTGATGCGATAGATGAACGTCCGCTGCTGCTGCGTGAGTGCAGTTTCCTCATAGCGGGGTGCGGTCGCGAGGGTAGGCAGTGTCTTCAGATTTTCCGCCGAGCCGTTACTGGAGCTTTTGGAACACTTTGCCGCGAGGTAAGCATCAACATCCGACGGGAGTAGTTTGCCGGTTACCGCACGAATATGGCGCATCTCTTCATCGGAAATCTGATTTTCGCGACAGTAGGCACGTGTGCGCGGCGGGATGATCAGATCGCCAGCGGAACTATCGTCGGTTAGCGACGGGGAATCAGAGGAAGCAGGATTGACAGCGGGCGTTGGTGAAAGAGAGCCTGCCTGTGCGACAGAAGCGGTCTCTTCGACCTGAAAACGCGCGATCGGCGCACCGATCGCGATCACTGCCCCTTCTTCACATAGCCATTCCTGAAGGACGCCTTCGTAGGCGGATTCGACTTCCATAGTCGCTTTGTCCGTCTCCATATTATAGATCAGTTCGTCGCGTTTGACCTTATCGCCGGGCTTTTTCAGGAACTGCTGAATGATTACTTCCTGTAATCCTTCACCCATTTGCGGCACACAAATTTCAAGCGTCGCCATGCGTCAGACTCCATTGTGCTGTTGCGGCAGCACCTATTTATTCCGAGAATTGCAATCCAATCGGCGTAGATATTCACCCATTTTGCTAACACATTCTACCCGGTTTGGGTATATTATAGTGTACATGAATTCATATTCTGGGAGTGTCCATGAAAATCCTCGTTTCGATCAAACGAGTGCCTGATCCCTATGCGAAAGTCCGCCTCGATGCGAATGGAAACATCGATGAAACCGACTTTAGCTGGGTGATCAACCCCTTCGATGAGATCGCGCTCGAAGAGGCGGTACGTATTCGGGAGAGCGGACTCAGCGTAGAGATCGTCGCTGTCAGCATCGGGACTTCGGAGTGGGACACGCAGCTAAAGACCGCGCTTGCGATGGGGGCGGATCGCGCGATACTGGTGCTCGACGACGAACCCTCCGACCCTGGCACCGTCAGCCATCTATTAGCAGCCGTTGCGCGGCGCGAACAGCCCGACCTTATTCTGATGGGCAAACAGGCGACCGACGACGACCTCAATCAGACCGTCCAGCGACTCGCTGCGATCCTCGATTTTCCGCAGGCGACTTTTGCCTCCGCTATTCAGTTGGCTCCTGATGGCAAGAGAGCCCGCGTTACGCGCGAAGTAGACGCAGGGCGAGAGACGCTCGAGATCACGCTTCCGGCGGTGATCTCCGCCGACTTGAGGCTGAACGAGCCCCGCTACGTTGCGCTTCCCGCGATCATCAAAGCGCGTTCGAAACCACTGGAGCAGATTCCTGCCTCGGAGTTCGATACACGCCGCTCAATCGGAATCCATACGATCAAAATGGAGATGCCGCCCCGACGCAGCGCAGGACGCAAAGTGCAGAGCGTGGACGAACTCGTGACGATCATTCAATCTGCGACAGGAAGGAACTGAGCGTGGGAAACCTACTCGTACTGGCAGAGACTGATGGCGCACGCGCACTTCCAGGAACGCTGCCGCTTCTCGATTTCGCACAGAGGTTTACGCGTGAAACCGGCGATACGTTCGACCTCTTCCTGATTGGCGGAACCGGAATGGCAGACAC
>JBBQPY010000090.1:0-20774 GCA_038216735.1 Chthonomonadales bacterium | reverse complement strand
AAGCGTGACTTGAGCGAGTACTTGGTCATACTCGCACAGGGTGAGACCGGTGAACTTTTGGAAGTGACGCGGCTTGCGCCGTAGCTTGGTTAAGGTAATCATGCCAACCAGATTACCTTATTTCGCAATCGATCTTAAGTTCGATTGAGGAGCTTCTCATGTCCCAGTGCAAGTCCGCTCACAATTCCGCGAATGGTAATACTGCTGGTTTCACGCTCATCGAACTGCTCGTCGTGATCGCCATTATCGCGCTTCTCGCCGCAATCCTATTCCCGGTTTTTGCACAGGCACGCGAAAAAGCCCGACAGACCGTCTGTCTATCCAATCAGAAGCAGATGGGAACAGCTGTGCAGATGTATGTCCAGGACTATGACGAGCGCCTCTATTTCTATGGCAGCACCGACACGCCCTCGAGATCCCACACGGGCGCCATTCTGCCCGATGTCGACAGCGGCATTTCTGTTCTCTGGTGGAACGCTCTGATGCCCTACATCAAGAGCAGTCAGGTATTCGCCTGCCCCAGCGACAATGCGCCGTCGCTGAGCGCGGACGCCCACGGTAACAACACCATCAAACGCTCCTACATCAGCTGCCGACCTGTCGAAGGATTAGCTCTGTCGCAAATCGATCTTACTGCAGAGACGACTGTGATTACCGAGAAATGGGGCGGGACGAGCGACACCGCCGAGGAAGGCGGGCAGGACAACTGGATCGAGCCGCAAAAAGGGGACTTCAACATCGACCCGATTACGGGGCGGATGGCGGTTGCGGGCAATCGCCATAACGGCGGTATACTCTGCACGTTCTTCGACGGCCATGCGAAATGGTTCCGAGCGGAGACGATCGTCGCGAGCAAGAACCTGACGGACTGTGTGCTGGTAAATGCGTATCCCGTGCTTCCGGACATGTGCGATAGTGGAGACACGGGCTGTACCAACACGAGCAATGACAATATCTGCAACACATTCTCCTGGCAGTGAACGCCTGTTGCCTGCGAATGTCATTGGTTTATCACTGCTTTATCCTTGGTTGGTCCAGGGCTGCTCGAGCGAGCAGCCCATTTTGCATTTCAAAGTTCTTTTTGATCCCATTCCACCTGTTATAGACAAGGAAACGTTTCGTTTCGTGAAGGATAACCCTGTTTGAACGGTGAATATTGCTGCAAGCCTATGTCTGCCACAGAGAATGAATACCAAAATAATACAGTGGGAAACTCGCTGGATGACCCGTCGCCATCGGTGCGGGAGGACACGAAACCAGTACCTTTTTCGCCTGCCTCCGTACTGCTGCCGCTCGCTGTTCTCGTCTTCGCGCTCGTAGTATGGCAGTTGCTTTCCGTCCGCGGTGTCTTTCCCGAGTCGGCTTTTCCTTCGCCAAAACAGTCGGCTGTCGGCTTTGCGGGTGAAATCCGTAACGGCCATTTATACACCGACCTGATCGCTTCTCTGTTCAGAGTTGCACTCGGGTTCGGGCTCTCCGTAGCGCTGGGCATTCCGCTTGGGCTGCTGATGGGCGCGCGTCTCGGAACACGTCTGGCTCTGCTGCCCGGTCTCAATTTTTTTCGCAGTCTCTCGCCGCTGGCATGGATACCGTTCGCGATACTCTGGTTCGGCATCGGCGACACGCCCGCCATTTTCCTGATTTTCATGGCGGCATTTTTTCCGATTGCGCTGGCGACGATGGCAGCGGTCGCCGACATCCCGAAAATCTATTTCCGTGTCGCCAGAGACTACGATTTTCGCGGTGTAGAGCTGCTCACGAAGGTGACCCTTCCAGCGATCATGCCGCAAACGATCACGACACTTCGGGTGACGGCGGGACTCTCGTGGGTAGTCGTTGTGGCTGCGGAAATGATCGCCGGTCGCGACGGACTCGGCTTTCTGATCTGGGACGCCCGTAACGCGCTGCGTCCCGATCTGGTCGTGGTCGGCATGGCGGTGATCGGCGTGCTGGGCGTGCTGATCGACGTGCTGATCGTGCAGCTAAAGCGCATTCCCAGCGTGCGCTGGGGCTACGAACGGTGATCAGGCAGGCGGGTATATTTTCCTCGTGGCCGAAAGTGTTCTACTAACAGGGTTGGTAACTATTCACCCTCGCTCCTCAAGCCCCTCTTCCGAAGATTCGGGATGAGGGCGAGTAGATTCCAATGCCTTGTGAGAGTGAGCGAAATATGGCGGGGGAGAAGTGTTACCAGAATTGTTTCTGAATGATGTTGAGGAGTAAATATGTTTCGCTCGACAACCTCTCGTATCGCCGCCGCAGTTGCTCTCTGCCTCGCACTGTTGATTTTCCTGCGCTACCGCTCTCTTCAGGCGCCCAAACCGCACTGGGAAGAGACGAATCATACCGGTCCGAACTCCGGTCAGGCACAGAGTCTCGAAGTAGCGTTCCTGCCGGTCACCTGCCATCTGACCTGCCCTGTCACCGATTTTGCCTCGAAAACCAGCACGACCGGTACACGCTTCGACGCCACACGGTTCTCGGAGTTTCCTTCGATCGTCGAGGCGCTCAAAACGAAGAAACTGCAGGCGGGCTTCATCACGGTTCCGCTCGCGATGAAGATGCGCGAGCAGGGTGCGCCGATCAAAATGTGCTGTCTCGGGCATCGGGACGGTTCGCAGCTCGTCGTCAGCAAAGGACTTATCGCAAAGGACCTGCACGACCTGCGGGGCAGAACGATCGCAATTCCGAGCCCGCTGAGCAACGAGAATTTCTTTCTCAATAAGCTGATGCGCGATCAGGGGATACAGCCGGGCGAGATCAAAACGGTCGTGCTTCCGCCGCCCGATATGGTCGCGGCGCTCGCCTCGAAGTCGATCGACGGGTTCATCGTTGCCGAGCCGTTCTGCGCGAAGTCGGAAATGGACGGCGTCGGGCGCGTTCTCTACTTTGCCAAAGACATCTGGCCGAACTATATTTCCTGTTGCCTAGTCGTGCATGAGGACTTGATCCGTGACCGACCCGAGGTCGTCAAAGACCTCGTGCGCGGGATCGTCGACTCGGGGGAATGGGTGGAGCAAAATCGCGGCGATGCGGCGAAACTCGTCGCGCCCTACTTCCGCCAGAACGAGAAACTGCTCAAGTACATCCTGACACAGCCGCCCGACCGCGTGACCTACCGCAATCTGAACCCGACCGACGAAGAGCTCCAGAAAGTCATGGATCTGGGAATCAGCCTTGGATTTCTCAACAAGAGGACGCCGATATCCGAACTGCTGGACAGATCGTTCATCCCGTCGAATATCGTTGCGTCGAAAATCGATATGAGCCGAATGCCGGAAATCATCAAACCCGACACAACGCAAAAATGATGAGTGGAGAATAATGCGCTTATGACCAGGGAAACGATCGCGGCATCGCGATAAACTTCGATCCAAATACAAACAAAGGGAGGATGGCAAAATGAAGGAGAAAGCAAAAAGTTTGGCGCTGTGGGTCGGCGGAATCGCCGTATCGATGGCGATGCTGTTCGGGTACAAGTGTCCAATACACGGCTGTCCCGCCTGTAAAATCGTCGGCAAATAATCTATTTGGACAAAATTCAGGGGGCGAGGACAATTTGTCCCCGCCCCTTTCAATTTAGCACTCGTTTTTTTGTATACGCATTCGCTGGCTGCGGTCAGCGGATTTCGCGACCCTCGGCCTGGCGTTTCGCCTTTGCGATTTTGCGGAGACGGGCTGCCGCCTCACGACGACGCTTGTCGCTGGGCTTCTCATAATGCTCATGTGCGCGCGCCTCTTTGAGGATACCGCTCTCCATTGTCTGCTTTTTGAAGCGGCGCAGGGCTGCTTCGATGCCCTCACCGGGCTTGACGATCACTTGTGCCAAAAGTATCTGATCCTTTCGAGATTCATGCCGCTCGGCGGCACACACCAAAATATGGCTGTTCCCCGAGAGTTTTATGGAAACAGTGCGTACGCAGATTGACTTACCGTTATTATACCTCAATTGTCGGCATTTTTTCTGCTTGATTTTCGTGCGATTGTGACGGCTGATCAGTCTGCAGGTACGGTGTAGAGCGTATCGTTGGAGACGAAGCTGAGCGTTTTGCCGTCGGGCTGCCAGCGCACATAGTCGAGCAGATAAAAGTGCCGTCCGTGCTCCGTGATGGGAATGTGTCCGATCTCGTGCAGGTTCTCCCCGAGCGTTCCGCTCACCCATAGTGCAGTCGTCTTCTGCGGAATGGCTTTGTAGCTCGGCCACCACCGATGCAGAAAAGCGAATGGAGCGGGTACAGTGCGATTGATGATCCACGCCAGTTTGTCGCCGCGCGGCGAGTAGACGAGTGACTGCACCGTCGAACCGGCGGGAAGTGTCAGGGTGACGGCGTGCGCAATGGAGTTCGGTGCCGGGGTGACCAGGATTAGTGTAGGCTTCACTTCCGGCGTCTGTGTGAAATATCCAGGTCGAAGCCCGACTATTTTGAAGGATCTGACAGACGAAAGGTCCAATGACCGAAAAGAGTTTGTAACCAGGTAGCCGTCAGGCGTCAGGATATAATCGCTTAGATGAGTGTAGGCTGTCATCTGAGTAAACTGGATTTGATCAAGCGACTTCCCGTCATCGATGTCCCTGGGATGAACCGAAATCACATTCTGTTGCTGCTCGTCCTCGCTGAATCCATAGGTGTAAAACCGTTTGCTGTCTGCCATCCATCCTGCGTGCAGATCACCATTCATCTCAGCGTTTATGTGGCGGGAGCCGTCCAGCATCGAGCAATGAACGTGACTCTGCCCATCCCGCCAGAGCAAATGAGTGCCATCGGGCGAAACAGTCGCTGTTTTCGCTTCGCCCCCAGCGCGATGAAACAACTCCGCCAGTTTCGGAAGAGGTCGTTCGCTGTGCGCAGAGACATCGTACAGAGCTGGCGTTCCTACGGAAGCTGACCAGTTAAGTGAGGCTGCCGTCAGTTGAATCGGCGCGAGATCATGAAAGAAAAGTATCTGACCGTTTCCGACCCACTGATACTGCGCTCCCCCTGTCAGCAGTCCATAGGTCCACGACGATATGACGATGTCGGGTTTCTGCAATCCCCAGCCCTGCACCGCAGTGATTCGGGTGGAACGCTCCAGCAGACGCCCGCGATCCATACCGCCAACCCATAGCAGAAGGAAGCACACGACAGCAATTGCCACTCCGATAAGTCCGCGCCACAGTCTTTTCCGCATCCCTTGCTCCTAATAGATCGCTCTCGAAGTTACCCTCCAATCCCTTCCTTGAACAAAAGCAAAGGAGGGGATAGAATGCGCGGATTTTCCTGGCTATAGAAGCCTTCCTGCAGGAGTATTGTCGGCGGCGGTGTCGCGAAGGCGTTCGGCGAGTCGCGTGTAGCGGCGGGTGGTTTTGTCGTTTTTGACGGCGCGAACGATCGCGCGGCGGTCGCCTACCAGCAGGCACAGATCGCGCGCCCGCGTCAAGCCCGTGTAGAGCAGGTTGCGCTGCAGCATCATGTACTGGCTCGAATGCATCACCAGTACGACCGCTTTGTACTCCGAACCCTGAGATTTGTGAACCGAAAGCGCGTAGGCGAGCTGGAGTTCGTCATAATCGGCGAAATCGTACGTCACGACGCCTTCTGGGAAACGCACGAGCAGCACCTGGTCTTCCGGCTTGATGTCGGCGACGGTTCCGACGTCTCCATTATAGACGTTCTTATCATAGTCGTTTTTGAGCTGGATCACGCGGTCGCCGATACGGAACCGGCGGGAGCCACGGAGCAGTTCCGGGCGTCTGCCGGTGGGGTCGGCCGGGTTCAACGCCTCCTGCAAACGCTCGTTCAAGTAGGCGACGCCCAGCGTGCCTTTGTGCATCGCGGACAGCACCTGTATGTCGTCGCCGCGAAACCCGAGAGCGGGCAGCGACTTTCTCACGAGGGTTACGATCTGCGCGACCGCCTTGTCTTTCTCATCCTCTTTGGCTTCCATCAACTCACGGCGACTATGCGGTGCGGGTTCTTCACCCTCGAACACCGGCGGCTCCTCGCTCGGTTTCGGGTCTTCGACTTCGATCCAGAGGCAGTTGCGGTCGCCGCGCTCACGCGGCGGGACCAGTGTCGGGGTCTGTCCCTCACGAATTCGGTGCGCGTTTGTCACGATCAGGCTCGCCTGCGCCTGGCGGAAAACCTGTGTGAGACGGATAGACGGCACGACGCCGGAAGCGATCAGATCGCCAAGGACGTTGCCCGCGCCGACCGACGGCAACTGATCGCTGTCCCCGACAAAGACGACCTGCGCGTTTTCGGGAATCGCTTTGAGCAGGTTGTTGGCGAGCACCGCGTCGAGCATCGAAACCTCGTCGGCGATCAGCACATCGCACGGCAGCGGATTGTTCTCATTGTAGAAAAAATTGCGCTGTGCGGGGTCGAACTTCAGCATTCGGTGGATCGTCTGCGCCTCGCGGCCGGTAACTTCCGAGAGGCGTTTGGCGGCACGACCGGTTGGCGAGACGAGCAGGATTTTCTTTTTCTGCGCGTCGAATGCCTGTGCGATCAGGTTGGTGACGCTCGTTTTGCCGGTCCCGGGACCACCTGTCAGCACAAGAAAGCGGCGATCGAGCGCGAGCGCGACCGCTTCCTTCTGTTCGTCCGAGAGCGTGAACTTCTGCTGCGCTTCCTGGGAGGCGATCCATTTCGTAAGTTTGTCGCGGGAAAGCGGCTTCGCAGGCTCCATCGCCAGCCGTCTGCGAATCTGCGCTGCCAGACCGACCTCCGTGTAGAAGAGCGCGGGATGATAGAAAGCGCGCATCGGGCGACCCGCCATCTCGATTTCGGGAATGTCCTCGGCGATCACGGCTTCCGACGCCGCCATTGCCTCCATCACGGGCGGCAGCAAGTCTGCATCAACCGTCAGTATTTCCGCCGCGGACTGAAGCAGTTTTGGCTCAGGCAGGTAGAGATGCCCGTAGTCGGTGGCTTCGGAGAGCGTGTATAGCAGTCCCGCTTCGAGCCGTCGCTCGCTTTCGGGAGCGATGCCGAGCTGCTGCGCGATCTTGTCTGCCGTACGGAACCCTATGCCCCAGATGTCCTGCGCCAAGCGGTAGGGGTTCTCCTCGACGATCTCGATAGATCGGTCGCCATAGGTCTTGTAGATTTTGACAGCGAAGGTCGGGGAGACGCCGCGATCCTGGAGGAACAGCATCACACGCCGTATCTCGCGCTGCTCGTCCCACGCCTTGCGAATGCCTGCGATGCGTTTCTCACCGATGCCCTCGACGCGCAGCAGTTTTTGTGCGTCGTTGTCGATGATATCGAGGGTTTCCAGCCCGAAGAGATCGACCATGCGCTTCGCCATCACGGGACCGATGCCTTTGATCAAGCCGCTGCCGAGGTATTTTTCGATCGCAAAAGCGGTCGCGGGTTTGCTGGTGCTGTAGCTTTCGACGGTGAACTGCCGCCCGAACTCACGATGCGCCGTCCACTGTCCTTCGCAGACGAGACATTCGCCGACGACCGGGTTCGAGAAGCTGCCGACGATCGTCACTAGATCGCGCGCGCCTTCGACCGCGAGCCGCCCGACCGTGTAGCCGTTCTCTTCGTTATGGTAGGTGAGCCGTTCCAGCACGCCCGTGATCGCGTCGTGGGGCGTGCTGTTGGTTCCAGTATGCGGTTGTGTTTTGTAGAGCGAGTTCGCCATCGAGAGTACACCATGTCGCCGTCAGTCGATAGACCAGTCGATAGACATAGTATACTACAACCTCACCCCCCTGCCCCCTCTCCTCGCCGTTCGTACCTCACTAAGAGAGGGGGAGAAAGAGCCGGGGCATTGGATACACGGGGTTGAAACCCCGGTCTGGAGTTGCGAAACCCACCTTCGTGGGTTGAAGATGCGGTGACTGCTGCTGTCTCCCTCTCCTTTGCTTTTATTCAAGGAGGGAAGCCAAAAACGGGGCATTTTCTCCCCCTCTCTTAACGAGCCTGCGAGTGGAGAGGAGAGGGGGCCGGGGGGTGAGGTTATCTCTTTACGGCGTGGGCTGCACGATCAGCCCGAACTGCCGAAAATGATGGTCGAAGGTGAAGACCTCACTGACCTGCTCCCGCTTCGCCAGAACGAAACTCGTACAGTCCGTAAATGAGAAGTCCTGATCGGGGAAGCGAGCGAAAATAGTGTAAGTAGCGTTCCAGACAGCCACGTCCACACGCAAAATTAGCAGCCGACCCGCTGCCTCTGCCTGCGCGATCTGTTCCCAGAACGCTACTGCAACAGCCAGTCCAAAATCGTAGCGTAGACGCGTCAGGGTCTCGTCCAAAACATAGTCTGAAGTGAGAAGCAACGCTCCCGATTGCAAAACAGTGCGGTAGTAGTCCACGCTGACGGTGTGCTGTCGGTCGCGCTCCGACGTGACGCCGTACCACCCGCCGGTATCTACAAAGACCTTACGCCGGAGGAGGCCCGTAGAGCCTGCTGTCATGGTTTTCCGCGCCATCGTCGGGGCCTCCTTTCCCCAGGCCGATCAGTGCCAGCAATGGGTCACTGGCGGTCGAAGCCACCTGCACATCCGGCTTATGCACAGTGATTTCGACCTTGTCTCCCTCCTGCAAACCCAGGAGCTCGCGCGCTTTTCGGGGGATCGCAAGCGCCCCATCCCGCCGTATCCGTGCCGTAATCGTGATATCTGACATGGTTCTCCTGTAGCGAAACTCAGGGGGTTGAACGTCATGCTACCTACACAAAGTGCGATCCGCTCTTCTGCACTCAGTGTACCATTCTGACCGAAAGGCGTCAATGTCGGGGTGGTGCATTCCATGAGGAGGCAACGACAGACTGAAGCCCTTCGCTTAAAAGTACGAGTGTCCCTGGATACGACCTCACCCTAATCAGGTACGAATGGCTGGGAGAGGGGTTGGGGGTGAGGGCACAATCACCCGCGCATTTTAAGGGCGTTGTCGCGGGTGCGGTTCTTGTAGCCTTCGACGCCGTCCTGCTGATACGTCAACTCGCGCCGGAACTGTCCGTCCACATCGATCTGCAGCAACTGCAAGCGACCCTTGATCGCCACCGCGTCCATCAGCGTACGCATCACCAGAAACAGGTGATAGCCGTCGCGCTTCGCCAGCTTCAGCACCGCGCACGACAGACCGTTGGCGGAATAGTCGTCGAAAGTCCCCTGCCATGACGCCGTCTGTACCTGCGTCATTTTCAGCCCTTCGAAAGCCGAAAGGTCACCGCCGATGCCGCTGCCCGTCGGGATCGTCAGGTCGGGACCGAGGTCGTTCCATTGCAGGAACAGAACGACTTTCTCGCGAGGACCCCGCAGGATGCCGTTGAGCAACGAATGGTTGCCCGTGGGACCCCGTGTGCCAATGATGTTCAGACCGCCGCCGCGCTCCTGAATGCTCTCAGTGTAGAGCTGCGCCATCCAGTCGGCGATCTTCGCGTCGTCGGCATAGTTGCAGAAGACGAGGGACGATTTGCGGTCGAACTGCTCGGCATAGTGCAGCCATTTCGCGATCTTGTAGGCAGAATTGTCCGCGTCATCGGGTTCCAGCAGGAAGCGCCGGTGACCCTCCGCCTGACCCGCCAGCGCGTTTTGCAGCCGCACTTCGGGCGTTTCTACGTTGGCATTCGCGGTCACCGCAAAAGGCAGCAGACCGACGGGCGAAATATAGCTGAAGCGTCCGCCAACGCCCTCTGGCACAGGCAGAACGCCGAAAAACGGCGTCTGTTTGTTGATCTGCCAGAGCACGCTGCTGTCTTCGTAGCCGGTGGTGGCGACCATGTTCTGCGCCCAGTTCGCGACGCCCGCCTGCTGGAGTTCGTCTCGAATGATCATCGCCGCTGAGATCGTTTCGCCGGTTTTGCCCGATTTACTCACGATGTCAAAGCAGGTTTTCGTCAGCACCCCGCGCGATTTGAGCAGACCGATCAGCGCGACAAGGCGTTTGGGGTCGAAGGTGTCGCCGGTGAAATAGATTTCCAGCCCGCCGCCGCGCTGCTCGGGATTGAGCTGGTTGTGGTAGGGGTCGTCGAGGGCGTCGTGCAGAGTGCGCCCGCCTAAATCGGAGCCACCGATACCGACCAGCACAAAGACAGAAAATCCGGCGCGGATGCGGTTGGCGAGCACGAGCGTGTCGGCGATGTCCTGCGTCTGGAGGTGGCTGACGGTCCAGGCGCGCAGATTCTTTTTCAGCACATCGAGACCCTGTGCCTGCTCCGCCGCAAAATCCGCATGGATCGCTTTGAGGCGCGCATCCGCCTCGGTCTGGAAAGCGGCAGCGACCTCGTCGGGTGTCTGATAGGGACCGGCGCTAGCTTCATATACCAGGGCATTGTCGGGGGTTGCCATCGGTTCTACTCCTTATAAGTCGGTAATCCCAGGGTTGAAACCCCGGTCTGACTGGCTAAAGCCAATCGTCCTTCGGACGCATATGTTTTTTGTAAGCGGTGGTGCGGATGCAGGCGTCTCTACTTCTGCTTTGCAAGCTGTGTTCCCAGCGTTTCTCCGAGGCGTTTGTTCACCAGGTCTGTGCCCGTCGCCAGTATTTTGCCGGTGTTGCCGTCGATCAGCAGCGGTGTGGGAATGTCCGTAATGTAGTAGAGCTGCGCGACCTCCGCCTGCCAGAACTTGCCATCGCAAATCTGTGCCCAGCGCATCTTGTGGTCTCTCAGGAATGCCGGAAAATCCTTAGCGCGTTCCGGCGGGTCGACGCTGACGCCGAGTATCTCCAGTCCCCGATCATGATAAGCGCTGTAGGCATCGACGACGAACGGTATCTGCGCGCCACAGACAGGGCAGTAGGATGCCCAGAAATAGAGCAGCACGAGTTTGCCTTTGTAGTCGTCGGGAAAGCGAACCGTTTTGCCGTCGATCGTTTTGTGCGTGAACGCAGGCGCGATTTTACCGACGCGCAGATCGGGCGGCGGCAGTATCTCCGGCACGGCACGCGCCGATTTGACGACCTCGAACGAGCTTCCAGATGCGCTCATGTCCACGATTTCGTATGTAGTGCCAGCGATATTGAAGGGTTGTGCGGTGTCGTAGATTTCGCCGCGCGGGTCGAACCGCCCGTTGCCATTGATGTCGAGCAGCAGTAAAATGCCGGACGATTTCACGTTTCCCGTGCCACGATAGTCGCCGTTGGACTGCGTATCGACGAGCATCGCTTTGTAACTGTTCCCGCCGAGCGGAATGCTGCCTGCCAGTGCGGAATCGACTGTGCAGAGCAGTGAACTGGCGTAGCCGGTGCGGTTGGGGTCGTTGCGATCGTAGCGCAGAAAGTGCAGATGGAGCACGGCGGTCTCGCTTCCGTAGGCGACCTGCACGTTCGCATCCGCCGAAATGAGAGTTAAGTCCTTGCCATCGAACGTTTTGTAGCGGCTGGTTTTGCAGGTTACAGTCGGGTCGTCGGTGAAGTCGCCATTTGCGTTGGCATCGACATAAATTCGCGTCGGCTGCCCCTCGTCTTCATCGAGAATGACAACGAATGAGGTCTGCTTCTCTTTCGCGCCGAGGGTTAGGTTGCCATAGAGCGGGGCGCCGAGTTTCTCAGGCAAGTGTTTGATGACTGCGGGCGGCTGAGGCGTGAGCGTGATTTCGCGTGGTCGCATCCCGATCACTGCCGCGCTTGCCCCTTCGGCGACCGGTTTGAGATGCACGGTCGTCGTGGGAGGAACCGCCTGCGCCGAAACAGTCGCGGCGGTCAGGCAGAGAATCAAGGCGGCTCGGCGGCGGATGGCGGCTAGCAGCAGGAAAATGTTTCTCATTGCGATGTCTGGTCTTTCGATAGCGCGAGACGCTTCAGAGACAAATAGCGAGCAAATTCACAGTCGTTTTCGTGTGCGCAAGTATCTGGAGGCAGTGTTTTCAGGGGCATAGCTGCGGGGGTGCTGCTACAACTGCCAGGATATCATCGCGCGTCTGTTCAGGAGTTTTATCTTTTGAATACACGACAACTGTGGCCAGGTCATGGTTAGAGTGGTGCTTGACGAAAAGAGAGTGGAAATCGATGTCCCCGGGACCTGGATTGTACTTTCGAGTGCAGAGAATGCGAATCGATTCGTCCAAATCCGGCGAGGGCAGCAACAGAACGACGTTCCTGAAAGGCGCAAGGGCTTTTTTGACGCGATCGAACAGAACTGCCTCTTCGAAGACAGAATGACCTCCTCCGAAATCAAATACGCAGTCCCGATGTTCAGATAGCAGTCGTTCGACAGCATGGGCTTCGAAGGGTTTCCAATAACGATAAACACCCTCGTCGCCTTCCTCCTGATCTATCTGGTCTTCCTTCTCTTTACTGTAACCAATTTCTCTATAATAAGCCCAACGCAGCGTGTCCATCGCACAATGTGGCAGTCCCAGATACTCGGAGAGGAGCTTAGCCTGGGTCGTTTTGCCTGCGCCGATCGGCCCGATCAGGACGATTTCTGTTCGCATTTTTCGTTCTCGATTCGCTCGAAAATACGCGAGCGGTCAATCCGCCTTAGAGAGGCTATCGGACTAGCTAGCTGGCGTCGATCAGACTACTCCCTGGTGGCATTCCTCAGTCATTAGTTCCGTAACAGGCAACATACAGATAATTTCCCTGTGGACTTGCTACATTAGCACGTTTAAGCAGAATGCCACTGCCTGATGTCTCACACCCCCTACCCCCCTCGGCTTCGGAAAGAGGGGAGACAGTACCGGGCACTTTATAGTGCATTTCCCTCGACGTTTCCACTCCGGCAGCGTACTGCGCTAGTATCGCGGTTGATTATCTTGATTACAGGCAGAGATTCTGTTAATCCGTCTTCGTGCAGACGATTATGCCTGTTGACCAACTCATTTTGGCGATTCGTAAATCGCTTCGCTTTTCCAGGGTCTCGATCAGCGCAGCGACCTTTGGCGGATGGTCGAGCGGCCAGTTCGGCTGCGGGAGCATATCGTCGATCACGTACAGCCCGCCTGTTTTGAGCAGAGTGAGGGCATCTTCCAGATGCGTGTATTTGCCGGGCCATGTATCCGCAAAAATAAAGTCGAAGAACTGTCCCTGCAATTCCTGTAAAAATCGACCTCCGTCTGCCACATGGAAGGCAATACGCCCATCCAGCCCCAGATGTTTTCTGGCGATCGCGACGACAGCCTCTTCATTGTCAATGGTGATCAGTGAGGCGGTTGGTCCCATCCCGTCCAGTATCCAGGCGGCAGAAAGGCCTGTGCCTGTCCCGAGCTCGAGGAACGCTCCGTCAGGCTTTGTGGCTGCAAGCATCCGGAGCAGCGAGCCAGTCTTTACATCGGAAGCCATCGGGAAGCCGTACGCTGCGGTCGCCTCCTCGATAGCTGACAGCGCGGCAGGCGATTTCAGATTCTCTGCGTCATTCAATTGCGGTGTTCCGATCTATTTCTTCACACATGATTCCAGCATACTGCCTGATTGCCGACGCCACGACCGGTCAGACCTCTGCACCACAACTACAAGATCAATTGGAATAGCGGTGTCGCAGCAGCTCCTGTGCCTACTGCATGCTCAACTCTCGAATAACGCCTGTATTTCCGGATCGCGCACAAGATCGATTATGTTATTACACATTGGCTTTCCCTCAGTCCTCAGACGGATAACAGATAACATAAACGTAATTACCTGTGGGATTCGTCGCCCTGGTTACCTGCGAACCGCTCAGTGTACGCCCGGGATAATGGCGCAGAAAGTAACGCTCGACCTCATCGCGAATATGTGCGGCTTGTGTCGGGTCGTCCGCCTGATAAATCTGTTCAAACGCGATGCTGCCATTACCTATTTCGCATTTCTCATGCAATTCGGGATCGACTGTCACTCCGATTCTGAACGTGCAGGAAGGGACACGAACAAAAACCAACTCCCTCGCCCGAAGCGCGGGTCGTATACTTTCCGGCGCCAGATTCAATGCCGCAAAGGACTTCAGCGCTTCCGTATGTCTTGATACCTCAAAGGGCAAATCCTGAAAGTCTTCCACTGCATAAAGTGGGATTTCGCGCAATGCTTCCGCATAGATGCCGAATGCTTGCGGCTGCTCATTCGGATATAAGACCACACGCACAAGCTTGAGTGAATGCGCTTCGGACCGCAAAAACGAAACGATCGCCTGCAGAGCAATGGGAGCCGCCAGGGTTAATGGGAAGCAGAACGCACCCGTCGAAATAGAGGGAAACGATATGCTCTCCAAGCCGTTTTCAACCGCGACACGCAGGCTGTTTCGGTACGCCCCGGACAGAAACTCAGCTTCCTGTTCATTGCCTTCATCGTATACAGGACCAACGGCGTGAATCACATAACGGGCGGGCAAACTAAAGCCTTCGGTCAGGACGGCGTCGCCGATTGGACAGCCACCGATACGCGCGCACGCCTCCAGCAGTTGCGGCCCGGCTTTGAAGTGAATGGCTCCATCCGTGCCCTGCCCGCCACGCAGATCCCAATGCGCCGCTGTAACGACGCCGTCCGTGTCCTGTTCGGCAATGTCCCCTTCGATAAGTTCGAGGCGTGTCGAGCCAATGAGTACGTGCATTGTAATTTGGTACTCCTGAGCAGACGAACGATCCCTGCTGCGCTTACTGAAACAAGGATGCCGTCCGAAGGACGCTCGGCGGAACGCCATTCAGACCAGGGTTTCAACCCTGGGGTAAACTTGCATCTGGTAACGGTGTCTCTGTGATGTTCGGGACGGATTCGGCGAGGGACTGCGGGAAGTGGGCGGGCAGGTTTTCGAGGGCGTTGCGAGCCGCCGCCTGCTCCGCCTCCTTTTTGCTTTTGCCGCTGCCGAGGCCGATCACCGTTTCGCCGACGACCGCCTGCGCCGTAAACGTTTTGTCATGCTCCTGCCCGATCTCGCTGACGATAACATAGAGCGGGGTTTTACGCGAGAACGCCTGCGTGTGTTCCTGTAGCGAGGATTTGAAATCGCCGCGATGCGTATCGTTCGCTGCGCTTCGTATCGCCTCGGTCAGTGCGGCACGGACGAACTTTCGCGCCTGCATCATGCCGCGGTCGAGGAAAATCGCTGCGACGATCGCCTCGAAAGCATCGGCGAGTATCGAACGTCTGCGCCGTCCTCCCGAAGCCGCCTCCCCGCTGCTCATAACGACGAATTCTTCCAACCCGAGTGCCTGCGCGGCGTCGGCAAGCGCGGTCTCACTGACCACATACGCCTTCGATTTGGCGAGATCGCCCTCCGTGTAATGTGGATAGAGGCGAAACAGCATCTCACTGACGACGAGCCCGACCACCGAGTCGCCCAGAAACTCCATGCGCTCGTTACTGTCGAAAACGCTCTCAGCGGCGATCGAACGGTGCATCAAGGCGCGTTCCAGGTGTTCGATCTGCCGGAACGTGACGCCAAGCCGCTCCTGCAATCGCGTCAGCACGGTCGCATCGATAGGCTCTGTTTTGGATTCTAGTTTGGGTTTCGCGATAGTGTCTATTGCTTTATTCAAGTTTGCGGACAGCTGCGTTGATCCGCTCCAGACCCTTGACGATGTTGGCGGTCGAAGTGGCATAGGAGAGACGTATATAATCGTTGGCGCCGAACCCGGAACCCGGCACGACCGCGACCGCTGCCTCTTCGAGCAGGTAGGCGGCGAAGTCGTCGGAGCTGCCGATTACGCGCTCGCCGAACCGTTTGCCGTAGAGCGCCGAGACATCAGGGAAAGCATAGAACGCGCCGCCAGGCAGTCGGCAGGTGACGCCGGGGATCGCGTTCAGCAGTTCAATGATCACGTTTCGCCGCTCCTCGAAAGCGCGGCGCATCGTTTCGACCGGCTCCTGCGTGCCGTTGAGCGCGGCAACCGCTGCCGCCTGCGCAATCGAGGTTGGGTTCGAGGTGGACTGATCCTGTAGACGTCCCATTGCGGCGATCAGTTCGGTGTCAGCGGAGGCGATATAACCGATTCGCCAGCCCGTCATCGAATAGGCTTTCGAGCAGCCGTTGACAGTAATTGTCTTCGCGAAGGCTTCGCGCCCGAGCGCGGCGGGGCTGACGTGTTCGCGCCCGTCGAAGAGCAGCTTCTCATAGATTTCGTCGCTGATCAGGGTCAGGTCGTTCTGAATACAGAGCGAGACGATCTCTTTGACGGTCTGCCGGGAGGCGACACCGCCCGTTGGATTGGAGGGCGAATTGAGTATGATCGCCTTCGTGCGCGGAGTGATCGCGGCCCGAAGCGCCTCACGTGTGGGCATAAAATCGTGTTCGGGCAGCGTCTCAACGATCACAGGCTTCGCATCGGCGAGCTTCACCTGCTCGGGGTAGGAGACCCAGTAGGGCGCTGAAATGATCACCTCGTCACCGGGATCGAGCAGCGCCTGCATCACGTTGTAAAGTGAATGTTTCGCGCCGCAGGAGACGATCACCTGGTTCGGCTTGTAGTGCAGATGATTGTCACGGGCGAACTTGGCGACGATCGCTTCTTTGAGCTCGGGCGAGCCGCTGCTCGGAGTATATTTGGTATAACCCGCCGTGAGCGCGTCGATCGCCGCCTGCTTGATGTGATCGGGCGTGTCGAAATCGGGTTCGCCTGCGCCGAAGCCGACGACATCGATGCCCTGCGCTTTGAGCGCGTTTGCTTTCGCCGTGATCGCAAGGGTTGGAGAAGGAGCGGTGTTGCGTGCGCGTAGTGAAATGCTCATCTGAATCTACCTTTGAATTTGCTTACGGATTTGACTGTATTCTAAAAACTCTCCTACGAGCTTTCATAAAGACTGTTGACACATGGGCGCTGGATTCGGTTATTTGAATGAGGAACTCGATACCATTGCGATGATCGCCACAACATAAACCACAAGGAAGAGCAGGCTGGCGATAAACAGCCCGATGCCCCACTTCGCCCAGACGCGTTCGGTGGCTTTGAAATGCTCGATGCTCTCGTAGCGGCGGTTCTGCCAGGCGAGCTTGTTACCGGAAACACCGAGATAGATCACAGCAGGCAGAGCAAATATGCCGCAAAACATCGATAGCAACAGCATCCCGATGCCCCACCCGACCATGCCATGCGTAATGCACCATATCCAGTTGACGCCGAATCCTCCCCAGCTCCAGCCCATACCCTCGATTTCGGGCGGGACTGCGCCTTTCTGACCGGATGTGTTTACCATCGCGTAGGGAGTTTGATAGCCGACGGGCAGGTAAGTAGTGGAGGTCGAGTCGTTGGGATTTGCGATGGTACCGACGGGCGCGCCACAGCGCGGGCAGGCATACATTTGTGGCGGGATCATCGTGCCACAGACGCGGCATGGGTTCATCGGCGGCTGAGCATATCCGTACGGGGCTCCGTAGGCTGTCGGCGGTTGCTGAACCATCGGGGGCGCATAGCTGCCGGGCTGCGCGGGCATATTGTTGTAGCCTTGTGGCGACTGCTGCCCTTCGAACTGAGGCGCATTTCCCATTGAATTCGGATTCGATGGTGGCGCACCATAGTAGACATCTTGATTCTGTGACGCAGGCAGGTTATTGTGGCTGGGCAGGCTGTAAGTCGGTATTCCCTGCGTCGTGTTGTCGGGCGTGGGCGCGGCGTGCGGGGCGGCGCCGTAAACCGTCTGTTCGGCAGCCTGCGCGTCTCGCGAGACTGTCAGCTCCCATGGCTGATGCTGACCCGAATTTGGATCGACTGGCTGAACGACATTCGGTTGGAGGGCTGAGTTCGGTTGGAACGCAGCGGGTTCGACGGGTGTGAGCGACTGCCCACAGGACGTACAGAATCGGGCTTCTTCAGCATTCGGCTGGGCGCATTTAGGGCATAGCATCGGGTCAGTCACCTTATCGCTCGACCGAGAGCGGTAGAGCAGCAAGCAGAGCAGTAACGAGTTGGTCGGCGATAGAACGGTAGTTGTCTGTTATTGTACCCTCTGTCCGCCTTTTGCGCTCCAGCGTATTGCCGCACCGGCATATTGGAAGGCAGCCTCACCCTGCTTTTCTCAAACCCTCTTCCGAAACTTCGCGAGTGGCGGAGTAGAGGCAGCCTCACTTCCGACCCTCACCTTTCTACTCGCAAGCTCGTTTGGAGAGGGAGAAAGAAATTGCACAAAAGCATAGTCCGGAGGGAGCGCGGCAAGCAGCACTGCTCCAGCTCGTGACCGCGGGACAATCGTATTTTGCACGAAGGACTTCAGTCCGCCGGGGCATTTCCATAGAATGCACCACGCACGATCCCCTGCTTAAAATAAAGCAAAGGAGGCAAGACAGAAGCAGTAACCTTGCTCTTGGCTTCTTGCCCTCTCCTGGTGTGGCACGAACAGAGAGGAGAGGGATGAGGTCGACTTCAGCCCTCTTCGCTCGCGTATTTATCTTTCAAGGAGGCGACGACTGCGGGATCGGCCAGTGTAGACGTGTCGCCTAACAGACGCCCTTCTGCCACATCGCGCAGCAGGCGGCGCATGATTTTGCCGGAGCGCGTCTTAGGCAGATCTGCGGTCAGGATCACGTCGTCGGGACGGCAGATCGCGCCCAATTTCTTACCGACGAACTCCTTCAATTCCGCACTCAGCGCATGCAGCCCCTCCTTATCGCTCGCCGCCGGTCCCATGCCCTCGCGAATGATCACGAACGCGACGGGCGCCTGCCCCTTGATCTCGTGCGCCTTCCCGATCACCGCCGCCTCCGCCACCGCCGGATGCTCAACGAGCGCGCTCTCGATCTCCATCGTGCTAATGTTGTGACCAGCGACCAGCATCACGTCATCGACGCGCCCGAGCAGCCAGAAATTGCCCTTGTCATCGCGCAGCGCGCCATCCCCGGGGAAATAGAGACCCGGGAATTTGCTCCAGTAGACCTGCTGATACCGCTCGTCGTTGCCCCACAGCGTGCGCAGCATTGAGGGCCAGGGCTTGCGGATCACCAGCACGCCCTTCTGTCCGTCGGGAACCGACTGTCCCTTTTCGTCCACGATGTCGGCGAAGATACCGGGGAATGGTCGCGACGCGCTGCCGGGTTTCGTCGTGGTCAGCCCCGGCAGTGGCGAGATCATGATCCCGCCGGTCTCCGTCTGCCACCATGTGTCGACGATCGGACATTTGCCGTGCCCGATATGCTCGTTGTACCAGAGCCACGCTTCCGGGTTGATCGGCTCGCCGACGGAGCCGAGCAGCCGTAGGCTCGACAGATCGTGGGCAGCAGGGTGCTGATCGCCCCACTTCATGCAGGCGCGTATTAGCGTCGGGGCGGTATAGAGGATCGTAATTTTGTGCCGCTCGATCATCTCCCAGAAGCGATCACGGGCACCTCCTGCGGGCAGAGAGGCGGGTTGTCCTTCCGTCTCTACTATTTCGGGCGTTTCGCTGCGTCCCCAGTCCGGTGAGCCTTCGTAGAGGAAGACCGTCGCGCCGTTGGCGAGCGGTCCGTAGACGGTGTAGGAGTGCCCGGTGACCCAGCCGATATCAGCAGTACACCAGTACAGATCGGTGTCCTTGATGTCGAAAATCAACTTCGTCGTCGCGTAAACTCCGGTCAGATAGCCGCCCGTTGTGTGCAGGATGCCCTTCGGTTTGCCGGTGCTGCCGGAAGTGTAGAGAATAAACAGCGGGTCTTCGGCGTCCATCGGTTCGGGCGGGCAGTCGGCGGTGACGGAGGCGATCAGTTCGTGCCACCAGAGGTCGCGACCGGGCTGCATCGTGACGGGCTGCTTACCGTCGAGCCGGTTGAGTACAACGACTTTTTCGACCGTAGGACATGCTGCGACCGCTTCATCTGTTGTCTGCTTGAGGGGAACGATGCTGCCGCGCCGCCAGTAGCCGTCTGCGGTCAGGACGACTTTCACGCCGCTGTCGTTGGCGCGTTCGCTCAGGCTTTCGGCGGAGAAGCCGCCGAAGACGACCGAATGCACCGCTCCGATGCGCGTACAGGCGAGCATCGCGATCACGGCTTCGGGGACCATCGGCAGGTAGAGAGCGACGCGGTCTCCTTTGCCGACGCCGAGACTTTTGAGCGCGTTGGCGAAGCGGTTGACCTCGACCGAAAGTTCCGAATAAGTGAGGATGCGCTGGTCGCCGGGCTCGCCTTCCCAGACGAGAGCGCGTTTGCCACCCTTTGCCGTGAGGTGCCGATCGACACAGTTGACGCTGACGTTGAGCTGCCCGCCGACAAACCATTTCGCGTGCGGCGGGTTCCATTCGAGCGTCGTGTCCCAGGGGCGCGACCAGGTCAGTTCGCGCGCGAAGTCCGCCCAGAACCCTTCGAAATCGGCTTCGGCGCGGGCATAGATGTCGGGATCGGCTGCGTTCGCCTGCACTGCGAAACTGGCTTGCGGCGGAAAGGCGTGTTCGCGCTGCCAGTCGTTGATGATCTCGTCGGCGCGTTCCGCCGCGCTGTCCAGATTCTCGATGTGGGTATTGGTATTATCAGTTGAGTTATTCATGCCTGCGGCGTTGGGGTTATCGTTAGCGGAACTATTCGGCGTCGAATCGGCTGTCACGGTGTTCTCCTGTGTTGTGTGCGTGGTGCCGTCTTGATTCGCCAAGTGCTGCCCAAACTCCTGCGGCGGAGCCCGTTTCCGTAGAGACAAGTGCTTACGTTGGGCGCGAATTTCTGAAATCGTGCCAACTTCAGGGATTGGTTTGAGTCGAGCGAACCGATGAAAGCGTGTTTCAGTTAAGGGACTGTGACAGTATGCGGTCCCGCACATCTACAGGGCTTCTGCTTGCTGCGCCCTGTTTTGGAAGGAGTGTGTCCGCTTCCGATTGGGTTTCCAACAGACTGAAGTGTATAGCTGTCGAATGCCTGCTCGCTGATTGACGTTACAGGCATCGAACGCGGGATTTTGGTATCGATGCCGTGCGCTTGAGTGGTCGTTGCATGGAAGCAGGGACGCGTAGAACCGTCTGCTCGTTCGGATTTCCCTCGCG
>JBBQPY010000089.1:0-21001 GCA_038216735.1 Chthonomonadales bacterium | reverse complement strand
ACACAACGCACACGCGGCACAAGCGCAAACGCCGCCGCTGTCGCAAGGCACAAAAAGACAGCGCACCGCGCTCGACACCGCAACGAAGACATCGCGGCACCACGCTTGCACAACACACGTTCGCTATTCTGCTGTCAAGGTTCAGTCAGGCGGATGAGGAAAAAACCTCATGATAGCCTCCGTATCGGCTGCAACTGCTTCGGTACGGGAACAGACGTTAATATACGGTATCTTGCCTGGTTTGTCAAGAGCAAAGGTCAAAATGATCGACGAATGGTCTTTCAGCGAACCTTACGATAACTTCACTCGAGCGCTGCCCCGATAACGAAAGCCTCATGCTAACGCTATCGGGGCAGTGTCTCACCCATCCAGTCTGCAAAATTCGACTGGCAAATAGTCTGTTCGTGCGGATAGTTATCTCGTCTTATCGTTGCCATTTATCAGCACGGTATGACTGCCTCTGTCGTAGGTCGCCTCTGTGCCCGTCAAAAGCGCAAAGAGTTTGATTGGGACGTAAAGCACACCATGTAAACGCTGCGCCGAACTGCCGAGGCGCACACGCTTGTCGCCGCCCGTCGTCGCCACACTGCTGTTGACCGCGAGCCGTACCGTTCCCTGACTTCCCTCAAGGCGCATTTCCTGAGAGGCAGAGTCGAAATTAAAGGGAATATCCATGGCTGAAAGGACCGGTTTGATCGGGACTAATACCCCATTGGCGGTATTTACAGGGCGAGCATTCGAACTAAAAGTCACATTTCGGTCGCCGACAAGCACTGCAATATCTCCGGCGCCATTCAAACGATTGCCCACACTCGCGCCTTCCAGACTTTTATGATATCGGCTATCATCGCCTGTGCGGTATGCGCTCGATCCGGAGTCGCTGCCGGAAAAGGTAACACGCCGATCGATACGTACGCCCAGTTCCGTGCCTGCTTTCAAATTGACATTCGACGGTCGTTTGTCTCCCTTTTCCAGCGCGCCGAACAAATATCCAAGACCGCCACCGATCGCTGCGTCTTCAATTGTGTGCTTTGTCAATAGCCCGATAACTGCTCCTGCACCCGCACCGATCCCGACGTATGTCAGTCTATCAGTTCGGTGCTGGGGCTTGGCGACGATACGTCCATCCGACTTCTTATCGACACTCTTGCCATCCAGACCTATGAGTGAACCCTCGATCGCGTAGGAGCGACCATTCGGCAAAATCAATCTTCGAAAACTCACATCCAGAATCCCTGGATTTTTGTCCTGCTGTGGTCTCGCATCTCGTACAAGCCCCTCAATCCGCGAACCACTTGGCAGCTGAAGGCTGCCAAGTCGATCAGTGCGTATCGTTGTGGAGAATGTATCGCCTTTTTGAGCCTGACTCGAGTTGAGAGGGTCGTCGAGGCGTACAGGAATCACGGAGCCCGGATCGAGTGTAACCGTTGCTTTAAGCTCAGCGGCAGCAGTGTATTGTGTCGTACTCCCGATAACTGATGCCGTAAAAAACAGCGCACCTGCTCTCAAAATGGTTGTACTGTTTAGTCTATTGTATTTCATCTAATTTTAACTCCTTTTCACCATCGACGCAAAAGATCAGCGCCTGTAAAATACGCGAATTGGAACGATATGGAGTATCCGGGTATGAGGATTCTCCACTCCAATGACGCCAGAACAGGCAAGCAAGTTCCCTGATTACGATTGCCAGCCCGGCAGGATTTCGATGAGGCGAGCACGAATGAAGTGTGTAGGCGAAATCCTCACGCTACATACAGGCATCACCCAAACAAATTACAATCGACATACAGAGTCGACCCCATGATAGCCGAATCAAAGGACCATTCAATGCCAAAAATTTACGGTAAGCACTACTCGCGCGCAGAACTACTGGCACGCGTTGGCGATGTCAGCCAGATAGCACGCATCAAACCCTACCGTCTCATCGAGGGCGCAGAGGAGGGCGTACTGGCAATCGACGTCACGACAGGAAGCGGCTTCACCTTTACAATTTTGCCCGGACGAGGAATGGACATTTCGGCGGCGAGCTACTGTGGGTGCGCGCTGGCATGGCGCTCCTCGACAACGGATCGTCACCCCGCTTTCTTCGATCACGAGGGCGAAAATGGACGTGGTTGGCTCCGGAGTTTCGCCGGGGGCCTCGTCACCACCTGCGGTTTGAGCTATGCTGGCGCATCTGGCACCGACGGCGGCCAGAGCTACGGTCTGCATGGGCGGATCAGCAATCTACCTGCTTACAGCGTTGCCTGGGAGGGTCAATGGGAAGGTGATGAATACAATCTCACCATCAGTGGAAAAGTGCGTGAAACGACCGTGTTTGGGGAGAATTTGGAGCTGCACAGGCGCATCACAACGCAGTTAGGATCGACCTGCTTTACGATCAATGACACGGTAGAAAATCTCGGGCATCACCCTGCAGAGCATATGATGCTATACCACATCAACATCGGCTTTCCGGTTGTCGATGAAGCTGCCCGCTTGATCTCACCGACGCTAAACGTCACATGCCGTGATGAAGAAGCGCAAGAAGGGCAGGAATTATATGCTCGGCTTCAGGCTCCGGAAACGGGTTATCGAGAAAAAGTCTATTTCCATGACCTTGTAAACAATAATGGGCAGCGCGTCACGAACGCGATTGTCAACCCCTCGATTGTCGCATCTACGGCTCCGGATAAAACGCTTGGTGTCTACTGTACTCATGATCCCCTTCAACTGCCGCGATTCATCGAATGGAAAATGATGGCGGCGGGAACTTATGTGGTCGGAATGGAGCCAGCGAACTGCCTGGTCATGGGACGTCAAGAGGAGCGCAATGCGGGAACACTGCAGGTAATTGCACCTGGCGAGCGACGAAAGTACGATCTCGAAATTGGTGTACTGACAACGGCTGCGGAGGTAGAAGAGTTAGAGATTGCGTCCCGCAATGCGATCGCAAACGCAAAATTGCAACAGGTCGGTATATGACGGAGGGTGCAACGGAGAGTACAGTGGGTCAGAGCGAGCATCACACCGCAAAGAATCTGGGAGATGCACGCACAGATCGGCGTTGGGCGATTGTCACAGGATGTATCGCGCTGCTGCTCGCTCAAGTCCCGTATCTGGTGGGATTTCTTGGATCGAATCAGCGACGATTTTTGTGGTTGGGCTACAATTTCGACGATAGCTGCGTCTATCTGTCATGGATGCGACAGGCGGCGGATGGATCGCTTATCGCCCTCAACTTGTTTACGACCGAACCGCAGCATGGCATGCTGCTGAATCCGCTCTTTCTCCTGCTCGGCTGGCTTGTTCGGCTTACCGGTCTACCGCCACTGTTAATCTATCACACCTCACGTGTCGTGCTGGGAGCGTTCCTGCTTGCCGCTGTCTGGAAGCTGATCCGCCTCACGATCGCGGATCCATGGACGCGGAGATTCGCGTTTCTATTCGTCTGCTTGTCGTCTGGCATCGGCTGGATTCCTGGCCTCTGGGAGACCAATCCGATCGCGACCTCGATCGATAAATGGCAACCCGAAGCGATCACCTTCCTGTCTCTCTACCTGAGTCCCCTTTTTTGCTTCTCGATGCTGCTCCAGGTCAAAATCTATACTCTGTTGCTGCAAAGCTATCGCAGCAACAGCGCGACACCGGCTGTCAAAGCTGGGCTGTGTGGACTGATCCAAAGCCTCGTTCACACCTACGATATTGTCAGCGTGGCGGCAGTATGGTTCAGTTTTCTAGCCTGGACAATGATCGCCGGTCAAATTCATAATAGGAATCTTATGGCAGCCGGCCGCACAGATAATGACCGTCAAAATGTCGACTGGTCGCCCGTCGTGCATTCCTTGCTGGCGGGAGGTATTGCCCTTCCTGGCGCTTTATATATTGCTTACGAACTCAAAACCGAACAGGTGTTTCGCGCTCGTGCCGCAGTCGAAACACTTTCGCCGAATCTGCTCTGGGTAGTCTTGGGCTATGGATTCACGTTTGCTTTTGCAGTCGTGGGATTCTGGTTCCTGCTCGTGAAAGATAAGCGCACTATAGTGAGCAAGGTGCCTGATCAAGTTGAAGCGTCACCCGAAGAGGAGACCTATACTGAGCGAACAGAGGCATCTTCCTTGTCTGAAGAGTCATTCGAGGTCAAAACGCCTGAGCAGCAATCTGGCGAGCAAGAAACACTCCATGTACAGACATTTTCACCGCTGCAGGCGGCTCGTACGGTGGATTACGCTTCTGTTCGCCTGCTGATTGCGTGGGCGGTCGTAAATATTGCCGTCTCGTATTTCCCTGTTGCTTTTCAGCGAAAGATGCTGCAGGGCGCACATTTTCCGATCGCAATTCTTGCAGCTACTGGCGTAGTCGCAATTATAGGCAGTACACGTCGAAACACTTCAGCGTTGCGCTATGCCTTCAAAGCGATCACGATCACAGCAGTCCTTGCGCTCACCAACTTCAGGTTTCTAATGCGTGAGTGCGATAATTTCCAGAACGACCTGGTGCAAACCCAGACACATCGCGCCTATCTGCTGCCGGGCGAAATGGATGCGCTCACTTGGGTATCGCACAACACGCCGCCCGAAGCAGTAGTTCAGCCGATTTTTCGGGTCAGCAAAACTTTACCACGCGGTATCGATGCGACGCTGCCCTGCATTGCGCCTGCGATGACGCATCGAAAGGTGTACTGCGGACACTGGGGCGAAACCCCCCTGTATCAGCAAAAACTTCAGGAGGTCATTACGCTCGGTTCCCCCCGCATCGACGAGACGCAGAGGCTGGAGATGCTTCGCACAATGCATATCGACTATCTTATATTCTCGCAGAAAGCAGCAAGCGATGAAGAGGCAAATATCCGATTTCCCTTCTTCCGCCAACAAGTTCCTTTGCCTGCCTTCCTCAAACTGGTCTATAGCAATCCTGATGCCGATGTCTACGCGGTACAAAAGTAGTGTTGCGACAGGATCACACCTTGTCAGTGACACGAGGAGCATTGGTGGAAATGGATATCGAGTTGCGGGACGCTATCGAGGACCTTTACAGCGTGTTCGCCAGCTATTCCGCGGAGGAGATGGAGGGCTGTCCGCACTGTGTCACGAGTGACATGATCGCTCGGGCACAGGCAAAACCCCTACGTAAATTGACTGGCAACGATCTCGGGCGCTATGCTTTCAAAGCGATGACTACTATGGGAAGCATCGACGACTTTAAGTTCTTTCTGCCTCGCTTGTTGGAACTCGTCGCTTTGGAGGGAGACATCGGCGATTTTATCGAGGCAGGCTGTGAGGCAGAGGTTCTAGCCTGGAAACTGCAGTATGCAGAATGGGCTACGTGGGATTCAGAGGAACGTGATGCTGTCCGAGGATTCCTCCACGCACTTTGGGAAAATTTTCTCACGAGCGAATTCGATATCTATGAAGTGGAATACGGTTGGTGGAACACAGCTGAGCCCACACCTGGCATGACACTACAGTTTATCGCGAACGCAGAGAACGATATGGAGCCATATCTCGACGATTGGCTTCAGTCAAAATCTAGATTCGCTATCTACCATGTGGCGATTTATGCTCTGAACTACGATTTCTACAAAGAAGTGCATAAACCCATTTCATGGCTGATGAGCGACCGGGTACGCGAGCACCTCCAAGCATTTTTAGCAGGGAATCCAGACGATCCGTTTGCAGAACCGATCCGCGTCGCAATCGCACTACTGAAGTAGCTCTCTGAACAGATGACACCTTCATACCGCCGAAAATGCCTGTCTCCCCTCTCCCTAACGAAGAATGAGTGGTACGATAAGGGGTCGGGGGTGAGGGATCTACGATTTCAGTTTTGTATACAGAAAACCAGCGGTCAACACTCAGCTACGTGGAACAGGCGGGAGTTCCGCGCGACGCAGACACCAGTCCGCGACCCATTGCCATTCCCCATATCCATAGTAAGGACTGATGTGCCCGGCACCCTTGAGCAGATGAATCGGAATGTCCAGCTTCGCAGCGTAACCGGACGACTGGTCGAAAGTCGAGTAGTCGTCTGTGTCGGACGCGATCAGAATCGTCTCTCCCGCAGACGCCTTGATTCCGGCAGGGTTGAAGGGCGGCGGGAAAAAGCCGGCGACGGAAGCAGGGGCATCGAGCGGCATCGCCTGTGGCATGATATAGGGAGGCGCAACGAGAAGTACCCGCTCAGCCACACGCTTTCCATTCATACAGTTGGCGTTAGCGAAGTGCATCCAGTTGATACTGCCCATGCTATGCGCCAGAACCGTGAGTGGCGCACTAGGTGACTGTCTTGCGATCGTAGAAAGTTCCTGCTGCAGCGTCTCGAGCCAGACACCCTGATCAGGTGCGGCCGGGTTGGGCATTTTCGGATAATAAACGCTCGCGCCCGCTTCGGTCAAGGTTTTGTTGAGATGCTCCTGCCAGTGCTCCGGCTTGTTTCCGCCCCACCCATGCAATATTAAAAAGACGTCGTCAGGCATAACTCTCCCTCATTCACAATCAATTTATTACCGTTCGTCGGTTTTCATTCTCATGTCGCCCCTCAGCTCATGCCCCTCCCGAAAGCATCGGGAGAGAGTTGGGATGAGGGAAATATTAAGCGTTTACGGTAGTCACTCACCACGAACCGACTGCCGACGCGCCTCACGATCACGGTCACGATCCGCTATGCTTTCCCGCTTATCATGCAGCTTTTTACCACGGGCAAGCGCGATCTCCATTTTAGCAAATCCACGCTGGAAGTAGAGCGAGAGCGGTATAATTGTGAGACCCTTTTGCTCGGCTTCCGCTTTCAGCTCCTTGATCTGCCAGTTGTGAAGCAGGAGCTTACGTTTGCGGACGGGTTCGACATTCCAGCGATTGCCATGCTCGTATGGCTGAATGGTCATATTGTACAGCCAGACTTCGTTGTTTTCGATGCGGCAAAATGAGTCCTGAAAATGAAGCCGCCCGGCACGTAAAGATTTTACCTCTACCCCTACGAGTACCAGGCCAGCATCATACGTCTCTTCCAATTCATAGTCGAATCGTGCACGACGATTATAGGCAATTTGAGTCCGTGCGTTGGGATCGTGTTCTGTCGCTTTTGCTGCTGTCTTATCCTTTGCCACCGTACCCTGCCGCCTTCCCGCAATTTCGCACAATGAAAACAATTAAGAATCAAAAGAATCGCGTAACTATTCGTCCTCACCCCGAGCCTTCTCCTGAAACTTCGGGAAGCGGAGGAGGCAATTCAGATATTTGCCTGTAAGTTCGAAATTGGAGGCAGGGTGAATAGTCACGAATCCGTTGTTACGGTGCATCGCACTACTCTGCGTTTATAGCCTCACCCTTAGAGCCGGACATTGCCGTTGCGAGCGCATCGAGCAGGTCGGTGCGGTCGATAGGCTTCGCAAGAATCGCGTCTGGCATCACTTCGGGCTTACTGTTTGCGAGAACGCTCGCTCCCCACCCTGTCAGCAGCAGTGTCGGCAGATTCGGATAAAGCCGCTTGATCTCTGCGATCAACTGCAGACCCGTCATGCCAGGCATACCATGATCGGTCAGTACTACAGAGAAATTCGAGTTTTCGCTCAATCGCAGGAGAGCTTCTGAGGCATTCGCAGCTTTCGTAACTCGATAACCTTCACGGCCCAGAATGCTCGCAAGTACATTGGACACCATCGGCTCATCGTCGACAACGAGCACTTCCTGCCCACTAGTCGCCCGACGAGCATGCACAAAGGGAGTGGCAGAAACAGGTTCAAGAACACGACCCAGCGGGAGCCTGATCAAAAAACGCGTGCCCTGTCCCGGCGCACTCTCGACCTCGATCGTTCCGCCGTGCCGTTGAATTATCGTCCACGAAACAGACAGTCCCAGCCCATTTCCCTCCACGCCACGCGTCGTAAAGAATGGATCGAAAATCTGACGAACTGTTTCCGGCGTCATGCCGATGCCACTGTCTTTGATTTCGACGGCTACCTCATTTTCGCTGTAGCGTAAGGTCTTGAGAACGAGCTCGCCGCCCTCGGGCATCGCGTTCAGGGCATTATAGATCATATTCAACAGAACTTCTCGCAGCTCGCCCGGTTCGGCGACGATAGCTGGGAGAGGTACGAGTTCAGCGCGAACATCATAGAGGTACCCACTTTTTCGCGCCGCATTGTGCCAGCGCGGACGCGCAAGTTCGATTGCGTCCGTTACTGCTCCATTCAGATCGGTCGCTTCGCCGTTGGGATTCGTGCTCTGTTTGGCGAAACGCTGCAGACGATGTACCGTATCGGCAGAATCGTTCACTACCTGTTTGATCGTCTCGAAATAGGAGGCGATCGCCACCGGATTGTCCAGTTCATCTTCGGCAAGTTCGGCATGACCGAGAATCGCCATCAAGGAATTGTTGAACTGGTGGGCTATTCCGCTCGCCAATTCGCCGACGGCGCGCATCTTTTCCACCTGCACCATCTGTTCCTGTGTTGCCCGCACTTCCGTGAGTGCGTCCTCCGAAACCCTCCGCGCGGCATCTGCCTCCTGCTCGGCTGCTACCAATTCACTGACATCGAAAGTTAGCAGCAGTAGACCGGCAACGACTCCTTCATCGGTTCGGACTGGCAGCAGAGAGAGATCACAGATGGTCTCATTTCCCTGCCGATCTTTGTAGACGTAATGGCTGGCATGATAGGGCATACCCTCGGTTGCCTTTTGCAGCAATTCGTCGGGAATATCTCGCATGAAATCGGCGTAGTGCCTCCCCTTCAATTCGGCAGGAGTTGCGCCGTAGCGTGATGCAGCCGCCTGATTGACCGCAACCGTTTTAAGATCGACGCTCAAATAAACGATCCCAACCGGTGCATGATCGAATATCGACTGCAGCTGCCGTCCCTGCTCTGCGATCTGCTCATTGAGGTCGACTTTGTCGAGCGCGATAGCAGTTTGATAGGCGAAAGCAGTCAGCAGAGTGATCGACTCATCCGAGGTTTCTCGGACTTCGTGCATATAGACCTCGACCACGCCGTACGCCTTATCGCCCTGCCCGATCGGACTCGAAATTACCATTACCGGGTCCTTGCCGCCTTCCAATTGCGGGGTACGCAGGAACAGTTCCGCGAGATCATTGAAAACGAGCGTGCGAGCCTTCGATAGCGCCCGCCCACCGGGAGTTTCGCCAATCGGGAGACGTCTATGTCCATTCTTGGTTTCGGCTTCCGCAATCAGACCCACTCCGTGAGCTACTTCGAGTTCCGTGCCGTCCGGCGTCAGGAGCAGAACAGCAGCGTGTGCAGAACCGAAGTAGGCTGCCGCCTCTTCCGCCACTGCCCTCAGCAGATCGGGCGTGGTCAGTGCCGCATTGACGAGCTGAGTCAGCCGCACGAGACTTTCGGCGCGATGCTGGGCGCGATGCGCTCTCCTGCCTTCTGTCGCGAGCAATCGCTCATTCATCACAATCTCGCCAACGCTCTGCACGAGGAGCATCAAATACGTTGAGGCTGAATCGGAGGCAATAGATTGCACAGTCCAATCCCAATATGCGATCGTGCGAGTAGATTCATGCACGAACCTTAAGCGCTGTGGTGCAATTGGCTTGCCCGCCTGCTGCAGCGCCTGATGCTTCAGCTTTTCCCATTCCTCGATTTCCAGTCCCGGCAGATACGCTGTAGACTTCAGACCCGAGAGATGTGCGATGCCCAGCGCGGAATTGACAAGCGTTGCCAGGGCGGTGTTATGCCATAGGGTTAGGTCGCTCTCGGCATCGAGCAGCGCGACTCCCTGTGGGATACTGCCCATCATCTGCTGCCAGAGAGCGCTCTCATGCGTGGAGTTGGAAAATTTGGACAACGAAGACTCCTGTACGGCTTGGTACCAAACGGAATTCGCAATTTATCGAGGAGGATGCAGACAAACCGGTTCTATTTGAGGTGTTGGCTAAGGATCGACGTTTCTGAGCTTCACAAGAATACGATTACAGTTCTTGGCATTACGGCATTTCTCCTGCTTTTATTGGCAGATTCCTCCGGAGAGACTTCTCGATATAACTTATTGTGAAACCCTTCATCCTGCCTTCAGTTTCGCACTTACCGGCAGAATATCTGCATTCACTCCCCTGCTCCCGAAGCTTCAGCAGAAGGAGTCTGAGTGAGAGCGAATAGTTACAGTATTTTTTATCAGTCGCACTCCATTACAACCGACATAATGCCAGTGATTGTACGCTCACCACAACTTTGAGTTATCTGCAGAGGGAAATGCCAGATTAGCAAGAACTGAGGTCCGCCGCGGCACCAGCAACAGCCTCAAGTATACAAGGGTCGAAACACGTCAACCCGCTCTACAAACGGTGCGGTAAGAGGGACATATCAACAGGTACTTGTGCTGATGCGAACGGCTTCGAGAGAGAATTCCCTCGCCACAATCAGCGAGTTTGCCGATATCGACCTCGATGAGGATGGAAATCCGTACGAACATAAGACCGTCTCGTCACGGAATCAATGTATTGACCAATAAAGCACATTGTATGGATACCTGAATACCATGTTCAATGGTTCTAACGACACTTAGCGGGCGGGCATTCTATCGGTGTATTTTGAAGTCCCTCGCTACGGGTGCTTCGAGATGAGTGTATTTCGGACACGATATTCGCAATCAGCGAACACAATCTGTCTTAACTCAGGGGCTAAAGCTGAACCAAGTGCGTCAGGCAGAATGCCAGACTCGTGACTACCGGACTATATTGACTCGGCATTGACCCGACGTAACTTTTCTGCTACAATGCCTGATGTGGAGGCAGTCAACGATGGTGAAAGTACAACGCACCCCCGCATCGCCCGTCGCGAACAGAAGAATGCAGGACATTTGCGGGCTGCTCCTCTTTTTTATTGGAGCGGCGACACTGCTCTGTCTGAGTTGGCGGCAGGATGCACCGATCCCCGATATTGTTGATACCGGGCTTCGTCTGCTCGCTGGATTGGGAGCTTATGGAATACCACTTCTGCTGATGTTCGCAGGCACGATGTTTTTAATCGGCTACGAACGACTATCCCTCTCACACTCCTCCTATGGCACTCTGCTCCTATTTCTCGTCTATGTGACGTGGCTGCACTTACTTCATGTTCCCAATGCAATTCACTGGGTAAGCGCCGACGTGGTCCAGGCGGGGGGTTGGCTCGGCGGGTTGTTCGGAACCGCTCTGATCTCACTTCTCGGACAGGCAATCAGTCATCTAACGCTCATTCTGCTGACTCTCATCAGCCTCGTGCTGATCGTGGATCAACCCCTCATTGAAATCGCGCGGCGTATTCGTGAGCACGGCCGCTCCGGAGCACAGGCGGTTCGCTCTATCGGAGCGAACATTTCCGAAAGACAGCCATCCGGCAACGATGCACCTCAACCGGACAGTTCTTCCTACGGGCAAGCCGTCGTACGTGGAAGAAAGTCCTCAGATTCAGATTCTCAGTCAGCAGAAACTGACCGCACCGCGCGAGCGGCACGTGTAGTCGAACGCGCGCTGGTTGGTTCAGGAAACACGGCGAAAAATGGTGATGGGCAGACGTCCGCCCTGTCAGTCAAATTTAGAGATGACGAGGGCAACGATCTGCTCGAGCATCCCGCCACCCACTCGAAAATGCCGAATCTGTTCAACATCACGCGTTTCTGGCGGGGTCGGCGTGACGAAGAAGATGCAGCAGCACAGACTGGCGATACAAATAGAACCGGAAACGACCGTGGCGCTGATGTTTCAGGAGTGGTCGGCGACAAAGCAAGCGGAGCCGATCATAAAGCCGAAAAAACGGTGCATAAGACGCCGCGCGGGGATGCCGACGATATTAGTCATGGAAATGCTAGCAGAATAAAGCAGGATGCTGACCGAAGTGATGAAATGATCGAGTCGGATGCTGCTAAATCGCCCCTGAAGCCAAGTTCCACTATGCCTCGACTAGTCCCGGTGTTCGTACTGCCACCACTGACACTACTCAATGCCGCTCCGATTGCCGTCTCTAAAAGGTCACAGACGGAGCTGACCGACAATGTCGCAATCATCGAACGTACCTTAGAGCAGTTCAATATTGGCGCGAATGTCGTCGAGGTTGCGAGCGGTCCGAGCGTCACCCGCTATGAGATCCAGCTTGCGCCTGGCATCAAGGTCAGCAAAATCGTAAGCCTGGCAGATAATCTAGCGATGAGTCTCGCGGCAATCGATGTACGGGTCGAGGCGCCAATTCCAGGCAAAGCCGCGATCGGCGTCGAAGTGCCAAATGCCACGCCTGTAACGGTTAGCCTGCGCGAATGCCTTGATACGCCCGAATTCAAGAATGCGCCTTCTAAACTGACGGTTGCGCTCGGCAAGGACGTCTCCGGGCAGTTCAAATACGCCGACCTGACAAAGATGCCCCATCTCCTGATTGGCGGCTCTACCAACTCGGGTAAGTCGGTATGCTTGAATGTGTTGATCGCCAGCCTCGTCTATCGTGCAACGCCACAGGAAGTGCGTCTGCTGATGATCGACCCGAAGCGTGTTGAACTGAGCCTCTGGGATGGAATTCCGCACTTGATGCACCCGGTCGTAAAAGATGTCAAGCAGGCCGCGGGCATCTTCCGCGCCGCGCTGAAGGAGATGGATCGCCGCTACGACATTTTTGCCCAGCTGGGTACACGCAACATCGAAGGCTATAATCAACGGGTTACCGAACCGGAGCGAATGCCTTATATCGTGCTGATCGTCGATGAACTCGCCGACCTGATGATGCAGCAGGGACCCGAGATCGAAACAAGCATCTGCCGGCTCGCCCAGCTCGCCCGCGCGACTGGCATCCATCTAATAATCGCAACCCAGAGACCTTCAGTCGACATCATAACCGGCACGATCAAAGCAAATATCTCTTCTCGAATCGCCTTCGCTGTCGCTTCACAGGTGGACAGCCGCACAATACTCGACATGACCGGCGCAGACAGGCTGATCGGACGCGGAGATATGCTCTTCATGCCGATCGATGCCGCCAAGCCGCTGCGCGTACAGGGCTGCTATCTGAGTGAAGGAGAGACGAATGCGCTCGTCGACTATCTCAAGCTGCAGGATAAGCCCGACTTTACGCTGGCGGTCGCGGAAACTGGCGGTTCGGACAGCACCAGGGCAGGCGGCATTTCTTCGGATGAGGATGAAGATGATGAGTTTTTCGAACAGGCTGTGCGGCTTGTCGTCAACAACGGGCAGGCTTCTACCTCGATGCTGCAGCGGCGTTTTAGGATCGGGTATACCCGTGCCGCGCGTATCGTCGAAATGATGGAAGAGAAAGGCATAGTCGGCGCACTCAACGGGGCAAAACCGCGCGAACTGCTGATAAGCAAAGATGAAGTGGAACAGATGTTCAATCCGGGCGGCGCGATCCCGAGCGTCGAGAGTTACAAAGAGGAAGCGTAACCGTTCTTTGAATCACATCCTCAATTCAGGAGATTTCGTTATCGTGAAGATTCAGTCCTTGTATAGATGCATTCCTGTTACATTTTATGATAGAATGTATCTGTGAAGCAGACTGTCGTCGTTCGACTGGAACCAGACAGCGAGCAGTTCAAACGCCTGCTGAAGACTATGGAAGCTTTCAACAAAGCCTGTCAGCAAGTCGCCGATGTCGCCTACGAGCAGCGCACCTCCAATAAAATCGCGCTGCAGCCGATCGTCTACATGAACCTGCGCAACGAGTACGGACTGTCCTCGCAAATGGCTGTTCGCGCGATCAGCAAAGCCTGCGAGGCGTATCGTCAGGATAAACGTGTCCATATCCGATTCGATCTGCACGATGGTATGATCTTCGATCAACGCCTGCTTTCATTCAAAGGTATTACCGATGTATCGCTGCTCTGTCTCGAAGGCAGAGAACTGATCCCCTTTCGTTTCGTTGCTTACACAGTTGCGCGAGCCGACCGCGCCGTCGGACAGGCCGACCTATTGTTGGAAGAGAACACTTTTTTTCTACATATTTATATTGAGATGGCGTCCGCTCCAGACACCTTGTGAACATCCGTACGCACGGCATTGATGCTGCAACACCACTTCGTCAATGTGGATTGTCCTAGTCAGCGAGAAATTAGGAACCGATAAATCATGGATCGTCTGAGTGCAGCAAGATCAGTTTGTGGCGTATGCCGGGTTCTCTGTCTGTCGATCCTTGGGGCGGTTGCTGCCACGCAGGGCAGCGCTAGCCAGACACCAACTGACAAGCAGCAGATACAAAAGCCCCTCGAATCGCTGAAAGTAAACACAAAGCCAACAAATCTTGCGCCTGATATCGTTCCCGAATCGCTCTGGGACGGCAGGCTAAAAATGCCTTTCCACTCCCTCGACGATCCCAAAATGGTCAAAGCATCGGAAGCGGACTTCGTTGATGACGACGAGTACGTTCTTGCCCTGACCGTGAACGGGGAGAGCCGAGCATATCCGACGCGTTATATCTGGTGGCATCATATCGTCAACGATACCGTCGGGGGAATGCCCGGCGGAGCAGAAGTGACAACAGAGAGCGCCGGTTTGATCACAGGAGCAACGGATACCAAGGCTGGATCGCAGCGAGAGATTAATCGTGAAACAGGCAAAGGAATACCGATTGCCGTCACCTACTGCTCGGTCTGCAATACAGGTGTCTGTTATGATCCGACAATTGACGGTAAAGCGATCAAACTAGATTTTTATGGTCTTTACAACGGTATAGTCGCGCTCTGTGAGCGCGAGACAGAGAGCGTGATGCTTCAGGCGAGCGGCAGATTTATTTCGGGTCCGCTGCGTGACAAAACCCTGAAAACGATTCCGATACTCGACACGACCTGGGGAGAATGGAAGTCCCTGCATCCAGACACGCTCGTAATGTCGCCGGATACGATCTACAAACGAGCCTATCCACCCAAAGGCAAACGTGAGCCGCGCGGATACGATCGATTTCCGATGCCAGTCTTTGCTCCCACCGTGACTCACGGGGACAGTCGGCTGCCGAATTTCGAAAAAGTGGTTGGCGTGACAGTAAGGCAGGAGAACCTCAAGCCGGAGACACTGTATCGCGCCTACCCGATTTCAGCTCTGCAAAAAGCGGGTATCGTGAACGATAATGTCGGTACGACACCAGTCGCCATTTTTTTCGAACGTAAATCGGTAACCGTTGTCGCACTCTCACGCCGACTCGACGGCAAGACGCTTAGGTTTGAATTGAGAAAGCAAAGCGATGGCAGCGAGGCGGTCTTCGATCGGGAAACAGGCACGCGCTGGAATATCGAGGGCAAGGGACTTGAGGGACCGCTCGCGAATAAAACATTGACGAGGCTCGAAAATCATTTAAGTCAGTGGTACGGCTGGGTGGCGTATTTTCCGACGTCGAGCATCTATGGGAGACGCGACAAGCCCCAGACAGGCAAACCATTCGTACTGGCGAATGAGGCGGCTCCTTTAGCGAATACCGACGCCAAAGATCAACAAGCAGATCTCGACGATCGCCACGACCATAAATAAAATCTCCGAATCATAGCTCTATCGTAACTGTTCACTTCTCCCCCAACCCCCTCTCCCGATGCTTTGGGAGAGGGGGAGCGAAGGCAGATATTCTGCCTGTCAGGTAGAAACCGAAGGCAGGGTGAATTGTTACTGCAAAATAACGGTCTCCCGAGAACTGGCAGGGGCGTTGCCCGTCAGGAAGATGTGCATTTACAATTGCTGAATTAAAACGATCTCCGTCCAATAGTCAGAGCCTCCGCATGGACAAGATAACTATCCGATACGGAGGATCGACAGCCAGTAATTTTCCCTTACACCTCGGGAGCAACCAGGATCTAACCTATACGGTATGGATCGATTCGCAATCTGTCACGGAAAGATTCAGATCAGGATTGGCTGCTATTTCGCCAGTATTTTTTCCTGGTTAGCGATGATCGTCTTCTGGTTTGCGATGATTTCCTGCAGATGGCTCTGGTTCTGCAGAATGTCTTTCTGATTGACCTGAATCGTCTTCTGATTTTCCAGAATTGATTTCTGATTTGTCAGGATTTGCTCCTGATTCGAGATTACGTTGCTGTCGCTCATCTTACAGTCTCCTTTGAAAGCGTAGGGTGGAATGTTGTTGCGAGGGCAGCGCGTCTTTAACGATGCGATCGGCGGCCCGAGCTAGATTTCGTTGCCATTCCTATTATATCCTTCTCAAATTAAAACATAGAATAGTCTATGTTATAATTAATCGCAAATTATTTGCGATCGACTTTCTACGCAGGAGAAATCGAAACCATGTCTCTCCCACCCGATATCCCCCCTGAAGCCGCTGCTTTTCTGGAACAGATGAACTACTTCGCCGACGAAGTTCTAACAGTGGGCGATATGCCGCAGGTTCTTACCCTTTTCAACGTCGCAGGCACGAATGAAGCTACGATTGGGGGCGCACAGCCATTGCCTACCGTCCTGATCTTTGGCAGCTATACTTGACCGCCCTTTCGGCGCCAGGCTGGACGCCTTGAAGAACTCTATCAGCAGTTTGGTAGTCGCGCTTCGTTTTACATCGTCTACATCCGCGAGGCGCATCCGATAGATGGCTGGCAGCTCACTACCAACCACGAGGAGCAGATCGAATATCTGCAGCCGCAGGATACGGTTTCTCGCCGAGCAGTTGCGACTGCTTGTACGGTGGGATTGAAACTTTCGATCCCGACCCTACTCGACACAATGGATAACGCAGCGGACCGTCTTTATAATGGCTGGCCCGAACGCCTTTATGTACTTTCCTGTTCAGGAACTATCGTGTACAAAGGTGGCAAAGGGCCCTTCGGATTCGACACGGAGGAGCTCGCAAAGTTCCTGTCGGAGCAAATCCCACTACCGGAATAACACCCCTTCTCGACCTATACAGGAGAACTATGACCGAAGACGCAATTCTGCTCAATCAGCAGATGATTATCGCCAACCAGCACACCAACCTTGCCAATCAGCAGACGATTTCTGCCAACCAGATGAACATTATGATGAGCCAGGAGCAGATACAGGCAAACCAGGCGACACTGGAATCGATCCTCGTAACGCAGGGGCGCATACAGGCAAATCAGGGTGAAATCATCGCCAATCAGGACAAAATCATCGCCAATCAGGAGCGCATTCTTGACAATCAGGATCGCATTCTTCTGCAGAGCGTACCATAATCGCCTGAGGATCAGCTCTTGATTGATCTTTATATGGGATTCGCCATCGATTGTCGTGCGCTATGACACTGTAACTCATGTTCAAACTACTTTTGAAAACGCGTCTTATCGGCGGACGCAATTCCGCACGCGAGATGTGGCGAAACAAACCGGTCGCAGCAACCGCGATGTGCGTGAGCGGCACACTGCTCTTCGCCGGGATGTTCCTCGCCTTCTTTGTGTTCTTCCGTTTTGCTGGCAGCCTCGGTGTGCTAGACGAGACGCTTTATCAGGCGTACTATTATTTCTTTCTCCTGCTGCTCGCGGGGGCAGTTCCGTTCGTCGGCTCGACGCTGTTTCAGTCTGCCGATTATAGCCTTTTGTTTGCGGCGCCGGTTCCGCCGCGCACCGTAATTGCCGCCAAACTGCTTGAATCAACGGTCACGAATTCGCTGCAGTTCACAGTTCTCGGGTTTCCGGCGATTGTCGCCAGTGCGGCGGCCGTTGGGATTGCGCCGATCTACTGGCTTCTGCTGCCACCAATTATTGCGCTGTTTGTGCTGCTGCCCGCACTGCTTACGGCATTCGCGCTCCTGCTGGCGCTCGCAGCTTTCGGGATGCGACGCCTTCGCACCGCAATCACCACGATCAATGTGCTGATGGGCATGACTGTCTGCATCACCTTCGTGCTTGAAGCGCGCAATCTTCCGCTGAAGCTCGGCGATCTTAGCGGCGGGATCGGTCGGCTCCAGCCGGCACTGACAGCCACCTCCGTCGCTGCACATATTGCGCCGTCGCAGTGGTTTGCGCGTGCGCTGATAGCCCTCGGTCGTATTGGTTCAAGTGGCGCCGGATCGGCGGGCGGCTCCAGATCAGACGGTATCTCAGGGGCGGCACAACCTCTTGCACTTCTCTGTCTTTGTGTTGCGGGACTATTCATTGCCTCGGTGATGCTCGGCGGGCGCCTGCTTTCTGCCGCTAGCGTTGCAGAAGAAGGCGAGGAAAGCGGCACGATCGCATCAGGAGCAGGGTTCGATCCAGCTCGTTACTGGCGTCGCATCTTTGCTGCGCCGATCGCTGGAGTTCTCGCCAAGGACCTTCGGTATTTTCGGCGTGATACGATGCTGCTGTCGCAGATGGCGGTGCCGCTGATACTCTATGCGGTACCATTTCTGATTGCACTGCGCGACCGCTCTACAATTAATCGGGAGGAGCTCTATCCGTTTTCTGCCCTGATCATCGTCTTCATTCTGTTCGTCCAGTCGAGCGTGCTTTCGCTTTCGTTCCTGGGCATGGAAGGGCAAAGCTATTGGGTAGTACTGAATGCGCCCGTGCAGCGCAGCAATGCACTCTGGGCTAAATGGTGGCTGAGTACCCTTCTTACTGGCGGTATCGCAATTCTCCTGTCGGCGTTTGCGGCGCTCGCATTTCACGCCCCCTGGCAATGGGCAGCGGCACACGCGGCCGGGATCGTCTTATGCGCAGGCGGATTATGCGGTATCGGGGTAGGTCTCTCGGCTATTTTCCCCCGCTTTCTTCATGAAAACCCGGCTCTGCGAGTCAGCGCATGGGCGTTGATCCTTAGTTTCTTTCTAACGATGGGATATGTGACAGTGTCACTTATCGTCCTGTCCATCTGCTTTATCATGGCAGGAAACGCGGTAAATGCTCCGGGAGGCGGAACCATTTTTTACTTGCTGGGGTCGCTGTTTTATATGACGCTAACGGGTATAGCGATCGGGCTGCCAATGTCTTACGGTTCGCGACGTCTCAAAAAATATGAGTGGGAGCATTGATATCAGCTGCAAAAGGAGAGTGGTTATTACCTCGTACCCTCAGGACGCTGTGTCTGTTGGCTTTCGATTTTATCCATTGTAACGATGGTAAGCGATGTGCGAGGATAGCGCTTTGAGCGGCTCAAAAGGAGGAGTAGAGATTCCGCCAGATGAAAACTCAAAGCGCGCTCCCAGCACATTCCCCCTTGTGCCGTTGGATAAGAGGCGTAAACTGCTGCTCTTTTCCGCATGCCTCATAGCGCTAATCCTCTCAGTCTCGCCCTCGCTTTGGATCTGGTATCGAACCGGCGAAAATCGCGCTGTCAGCCTCACCAATCTACATCGGCTGGCTTCTGCAGCCCTGCTCTACGCACAGGACTGGGATGAATGCCTCCCGCGCCCAACCGAGCTTAAGCCAAACGGCACTTGGTATACCTGGGTCGATCCACTGAAGCCGTATGGCGCGGCGCGCGAAAGACTCAGTAATCCTGCCAACCCGCTCCCCACCAATGGCAATTCTCTGCGCCATCCGATCTCGAGCTATCCCGTTCCTACCTGCTACGCGCTCAACAGCCGCTACTGGGGTACCTTCGCTGTCGGTCCCTTCCCGATGGATAATTTAGAGATGCAGGCGCAGACCGTACTGTTCGTCGAATCAGGTCCACTCTCTACCCACGCACTTCGTGCCGTGCCGCCCGATCATATGGCGGCGATGGCGTTACTCGATTACGGTGATACGCTCGATCGTGTGAACGGCTTCATTCCCTACCCTTCAACACATGACGGAAGTATGGCGGTAGCCGCCGCCGATGGTCACACTGTGGTACTGCGGGTCGAGCACTATTCATCGGCAGATGGCGTACACGATCCGCTTTATGGTCGTCTCGGCGCGGACATTTATAATTGGAATGGCGGTCACCCGAATGGGGAAGTCGATCGTCCTCCGCGAGAGTAGGCGTGTGATCAGGGTTGACTCTACCCGATCGACGTAATAGTTCCGCGGCCAGCCAAAAATCGATGCGGAGCGTCCACGCTTCTGCTACTTTGTTCGCTGGTCCAGCAGGTAAAATCCAAAATGCACCGGCTACAATCTGCCGTCCCGCCATCCTCCTGTTCCGAAGCTTCGGGTAACCAGGGAGCGAATGCAAATATTGTGCCTAAAAGTGCGAAACTGCAGGCAGGGTAAATGGTTATATGCGATGCCTATTATCCACAGCACAAAGCCGCCCAGAACTCTGAAATCAGAATTGTGGACGGCTTCATGTTTATTGTAATCGCTGCGTTCTTGCATTTTCGGTGCATTAGTAGCTGCGAACGATTTCAGGTGTTGGGTCGTTTTCGGTGGTCTGTAGTCTGCGAAGCTCCGCCACAAGTTCTTCGATACCGGCGCGGGAAGCATCGTTCGCCTCAGCAGAACTAATATTCTCGGTATCCTTACCAGACCTTGGTTGATGTCCGCCATTTTCTGAACTGTTTTTTTGCGTGCTGTCGAGGCGCTTCAGCAAATAGCCGATTGGCTGTCCGGTCAGCCGACGACTCACATCATCCATCACGGCAGCGACTACTTGTGCGCGCGTCTTAGTGGGACCGTAATAGCCTTTCCCACCGCGAGGACGCCGCTCCACCGTCAAAAGTCCTTTTTCAACCATCCGGCTCAATGTCACGGCAATGGTCGATGGCGATTGCATTTCCCGCTTTTCGACTCGTCGCGAAAAATGCATCGACTCGTAGACCTGGACAGAGGATTGCGCCTCGCCCGCGTCCCAGAGAAGTCGCATGATATCGCCTTCCAACACTCCGAGGGACGGAACATCATCGCCCCCTACGCCAATATATTTACGGCGTTTTTCTTTCGTTGTTTCCATTGTATTGTAAAGCCATCCAGATCGTCCAGCTGCTATAAGTTCCTCTCATGGATTTCCCATCTATATGCTTACTCACACCGGGCAATCGCACTCATCTTATCAGGCGAGACCGCAAATTGCATTTTATTATAATTGAAACTTTTTAAAAAGTCAATTACAGATCATGAGTTAAGTCCAGTATAATGGTGTAAAATTGGGGACCAAAATCTATTGGCTCATCTCTCGCTGGTAAGATGTATATAGTGGTTGGGTTTGTCAAGACACGGATCGGACTATTTTT
>JBBQPY010000088.1:0-21033 GCA_038216735.1 Chthonomonadales bacterium | reverse complement strand
GAACGTTTCGTTTTCTATTTTTCCGGACACGGTTCGATCGCGTCCGATGGCTCATCGACCCTGCTGCCGGGTGATGCGAGCGAGAAGAATGAAGCGAGTGATCTCACGCGTGACGAGCTTTACTCTGCAGTCATGTCGATTCCGGCACGAAGCCGAACGATGCTGCTGGATTCCTGCTTCTCCGGGGGTCTGAGCCGGAAAGGTCTCGGACACAAGGTCAAAAAAACGAGATATTATAAACGCGCTGGCGGCGCGACCGCACGCAGCATTCCAGATGCGGCGGGGGACGATAACAACGACCATATTTCGGGCGGTAAGGATATCGTCTATTTCACAGCTTCCCTTGCCAATCAGACCTCTGGTGAAGACGACTTCGACAGCATACGAGGCGGTGTGTTCACGCACTTTCTGACGGCGCGTCTCCAGAAAGCGACGAAACAGACGCTCTGGAATGAAGTACAGAAAGACGTCACCGGCGAAGTCGCAGATTATATGGAGCAGACGCAGACGCCCAAACTCAGCCCTACTGATTATGCCGCGCGTCCGATTTTCGAGGGCATTCATGACCCCGCTCCAGAACCCAAGCCAGAGCCGAAACCCGATCCGACGCCGGTACCAAAACCTGAACCCGATCCGAAACCAGCGCCAGCGCGCACCCTCTGGGACGACTTCAATGAAGACCACACCGATGCTTCTCTATTCCTGTTGAGCATGAACCCGAGCCAGACGACAGTCAAAGTCAAACAGAAGTTTGTCTTCGAAGCGAAGATCGGTGGGCAGGACGGCTGGATGGTACTCCTGGAAAAGGACACCGATGGCAAAGTCTATCTGATCTATCCCGCCGACCGTATTACGAAGACCGCTCGCGTCGGCGCAAACAGTGTTGTCCGTCTGCCGCTTGCTCCCGGCCATGCCTATAACGCAGACACCCCAGGCGTCGAGCGTATTAAAGCGCTGCTGTTCACGGATGAATCAAGCGCAGCAGCGCTAATCGCTGCGTTCCCTGCGGAGGGTATCGAGCCGCATAAAATGCGTCGCATTGTCGAAACGGAGTCGGCGCCACGACTGAGCTTCTACACCTTTGGGCTGACCTTCGGAGTCGAATGATGGGCATTATCAGGGGGTCGGCAGAAATAACCCGGGCAGTCTGGCGAGTATCGAGAACAGGCAGGCATTTGTCCGGCCGGACCCTCCACTCGTTGAAATGCAGCACTTTCGGCGTCGCTGTACTGCTTCTAATGCTCGTCGGCAATCGGCTTCCGGTTCGGGCACAGTCGCCAACTCCCGGTAGACCGTCTGAGACGAAAATGACGTACCCAGCCCTTCCGCATTCTGAAATTGTGCTTGCGCTGAAACCTCTGCGTGATGCGGGCGGCATCGAACGCGGGCTAAACATGCGTCTCACGACCGCGCTGTCGCGCTTTCTGAACGACCAGAAGATGCCACAAGTTCGCCTGATGGGCTCTGCTGCACAATCTGCGCCGGGGAGCCACTGGACGCTGGAAGGCGACGTCTCCTGCGCGACCGGTCGCGGCGAGGACAACGCACGCTTCCTGATTGTGGTACGGCTCTACCGTGACGAAGTACCACGTACATTGATCGGACAGTGGACGGGAACCGCGACCTCGCTGCGCTGCCTGACTGTCAACCTTCGCCACGACCCGCGGTTTCACTCGCTTGGACTGATTGGCGAACTCGGCAGCCGCATCGTCGTCGCCCTCGCGGCAGAACAGACAGGTCCGACGCAGCGTTGGCGTTCGCTTCTGCAACTCGCCACAGGACGTTGCGCTCGCGTCGATATTACGGCGGCCGACAATCCAGAACAGACGCTGCGCGAGATTCCTACTGCAAAACCGTTTCGTCTGCGCGCATCGGCAGCAGCTTCCCATCGTGCCTATCTGGTATTGTTCGACAGATATGGCACAGTGACTATGGCGAAACTAACGCCCGATGGAAACAGCATTGCAGGTGAAGACGGCAAATCAGCACTTTCACAGCCTATCGCCCTGCCTGACGGTGTCGTTGAAGCGTGGGCAGTCTGCTCTCTCACAAACAAATCTGAAATCCAATCTATCGGAGACAATCCGTCGAGTTCTTCATCACAGGTCAGTACCCGCATATCCCGACACAGGTACGATAACTGTCCTGATGGATTCGATGACGATGCGCCGGTCAAAATCCTGGACGGTGTTGGAAGCATAAACCCACAATCAGATTCTGCAGCGGATCGCCTGCTCGCGGACATTTCTCGTAAACCCATGCTGTGGTGTCTGGTACGGTTTCGTGTCGCAGGTCGCAGATAGCTGCAAAAAATCGGTAATTTCAGTTTCTAAACGGAGGCGTTTGTAATGCATCCTTCTATCCCTACCGCCCGCTCTCTGGCACGACACACGCTGCTTTGCGCGATCGTGCTGCTCACATTTTCCCTGGTCGCGCGCAAAGTGGGTGCCGACGAGCCGCCCACCAAGCCACTCCTTCGTGTCGAGACCGGTACGCACAACGGCTCGATCAAGGATATGGCGGTAGACGCCCAGGAAACCTACTTCGCGACCTGTTCGCAGGACGGCACGCTCCGTGTCTGGGATCTCGCTTCAGGTAATCTACAGAAAACGCTGCGTGTGCCGTACGCTCCTGCGGACGGAATGCTCTACACGGTCACAATCTCCCCCGACGGCAAGCAGATCGCGACGAGCGGGTTGACCGGCTATGCCTGGGACAAGTCGATCTCTATCTATATTTTCGACCGCGCCAGCGGGGAGATGACGAAGCGGATCGCGGGAATCGCCGAGGCGGTTCAGATACTGCGCTACTCGCCGGACGGCAAATATCTGGCAGCCGGTCTCGGGGGCAAAAACGGTCTGGTGATCCTTCGCGTATCCGATGGAACAGTAGCGGCGTCCGACAAAGAGTACGATGCCGACTGTTTCGGCATGGATTTCTACTCGGACGGCTTCCTTGTCACAACCGGTCTCGACGGTCTGGCACGTGTCTACTCGCCCGACTTCAAACTTCAATTGCGACGCAAACTGACCGGCGGAACGCATCCACATGCGGCTGCCTTTTCGCCGGATGGAGAGAAGATCGCTGTCGGCTTCGGCGACACGAAAAATATCAGTGTGCTCGCTTTCAAGGACCTGTCTCTGCTGTATACGCCCGACACGAGCGATATCAAACTGGCTGGCTCTGCATTCGATTCGGTGGCATGGTCGAAAGATGGGAAGCAGTTGTTCGCTGCTGGCAGAGCGGGCGTGGTGTCGAACAATACCGCGACCCGAATCATAAGGCGCTACGAGAACGGCGGTCAGGGCAAACACACCGATATTGCTGCGGCAGGCGATATCATTACCGCTCTGCGCCCGCTGAAGTTGGGACCGACTCTTTATTGCGCCGGCGATCCGCTCTGGGGCGTACTTGAAGGCGACAAGGCACGACTATTCGAAGCGCCGACTGTCGATATGCGTTCTACTACATTTCTCGTTTCAGACGACGCTTCGGTGATACAATTCTCCGCGCTTCCGGGAGATCGCGCTACAATCCGCTTCAACGCTGCGGAGCGTAAGTTGGAGGCTGGCATCGGCACGACAACTGCGGAAGCGGAGAGCAAAGGCAAAAGCGCAGGATTGCATCCGACGATTGTTGGCGCACCAGGTCTCGAGTTGAAAGACTGGGATGGCAGTATGCACCCAAAAGTCAATGGCCACCCAATCGAGTTGACACCTAATGAATCGGTGCGCAGTCTGGCGATCCTGCCCGATCACAAACGTTTTCTGTTGGGCTGTGATTTCACGCTGCGATTGGTGACAGCAGAAGGCAAACAAGAGTGGGTGCTGCCTACGCCGGGCATCGCCTGGCAGATCAATGTGAGCACGGACGGTGAAACAGCCGTGATTTTGATGAACGACGGAACAGCGCGCTGGCTCAAAGTCAAAGACGGCATGCTGATGTTGTCGCTCTTCCCGCTCACCGACCAGAAGCAGTGGGTTACATGGTCTCCCGGGGGCTACTATGATGCCTCGGCAGGCAGCGAAGACCTGATCGGCTGGCACATCAATCGCGGTAAAGATCATGCCGCCGACTTCTTCCCGGCATCCCGTTTCCGCGCGCAGTTTTATCGACCGGATGTAGTAGAGCGTGTACTCAAAGCGCGGAGCGAGGAAGAGGCAGTGCGCCTTGCCGACGCCGATCGCGGACACAAAACACAGGTCGTCGATGTCGATAAGACCCTGCCACCCATCGTGACGATCACCTCCCCGGAGAACAATGCGGAGCAGTCCGCCGCCGCGGTCAAGGTGCAGTTCGCGCTTCGCACTCCGGCGGACGCACCCATTACGGCGGTACGCGCACTGATCGATGGACGCCCTCTCGGTACCGAAAGACGCATTCAGGAGGTCGCAAGTGGCACAGCCGCAGAGACCGTCCAGACGCTGGATATAACGCTGCCGGACCGTGACTGCGAGCTGTCGATCATCGCACAGAACAAAAACGGCGCGAGCGCACCGGCAATGATTAAAGTGCGCTGGAAGGGCAAAGCGCCCGTCGACATCACCAAACCGAAACTCTATGTTCTGGCGGTGGGCGTCAGCAAATATAAAAATCCGGCGTACACGCTCGATTTCGCTGCAAAAGACGCTTCCGACTTCGCTGCCGCACTACAAACACAGAGTGGAAAACTCTATCGTGAAGTCGAGGTCAAACTGCTGACCGACGACCAGGCGGGCAAGGACGCCGTACTGGACGGGCTGGAGTGGATACAGAAACAGACGACATCGCGTGATGTGGCAATGATCTTTTTATCCGGTCACGGTGTGCGCGACAGCAGCGGCGACTATTATTACGTCCCGTTCAATTTCGATATGGAGAAAAAGCGCAGCACGGGCGTGCTGTTTTACGAGGTCGAGAAAACGATCAAAGACATCGCAGGCAAGGTGCTGTTCTTCGTGGATACCTGCCATTCCGGAGGCGCGGGCGGCAAAACGCGTGGCATCGAACCAGACATCGTTTCGATCGTCAACGAACTTTCCAGTGCGGAGAACGGCGCGATAGTGTTCGCCGCCTCGACGGGCAAAGAGTATGCGCTCGAAGATATGAAGTGGGGACACGGCGCCTTCACGAAAGCGCTGCTCGAGGGTCTATCGGGGAAAGCGGATTTGAAGGGCGACGGGCGGGTTACTGTTACGAGCCTCGACTACTTCCTGTCGGAGCGCGTGAAGGAACTGACGGGAGGAGCTCAGCATCCGACGACGACCAAACCGCCTTCGGTGCCCGACTTCCCAATCGCAATTGTCAAGTAGCGTCTCTCGTTGGTGACTATCCATCCTTTCCGATACACTGTATTGCTCACTCTCCTGCCGATGCTTTGGGAAGAGGAGTGAATAGTTACCTATAATGTCGAAGAATAAACCCCTGCTCGTTTTTTTGAGCAGGGGTTTATCATTTCGCAAATGCCTTCGTCAATTCGGAAACCTTTACCGTCAGACAACCAGACCTTCACTGCGGTACAGAGCTGAGCGCTCTTCGATATTTACTGCGCCATGCGCGCTGAGAACGCTCCCAATGTTGTTGGCATTCGCATCTTCGGCGCGAACGGCTACGAGGGTTCCGCCACGGCGAACGCCCTCATTGTAGTAAGCTGCGTCGACATGAGGGATACCGACGCTTGCCAACACTCCAACCAATCCACCTGTCACGGCACCGATACCCGCGCCGGTAAGCGCACCGGCAAGCCAGCCAGCGCCTGCGATAAATCCGAGACCAGGAATAACAAAAAGGCTGAGCCCCGCGAGCGCTCCGAGTACGCCGCCGATCTCCGCGCCTACTCCTGCGTCCTTGGTGACCGCATGTCCCATTCCTTTGTCTGCATTGACATCGTTGACGCCATGCGCGCCGTTTTCATTATTTGCCAGCACGCTGATGTCAGTGTGCGCAACTCCCATGCGCTCTACTTCGACTGCCGCGCTTTTTGCCTGTCCAAAATCATCGAACAATCCGACAACTGTTTTCATCGCGCTTCTCCTCTGTGAGTGTTTTCGGCCGTTAACGGGAGCCGACTGTGCGACCGCATTATGGCGGTCTGTTTTATGTAACGATTTACCTTTCGCACCGCTTCAGTATTTCAATGGCGATCCAATAGCGAAAGACACCGTGCAGACGAGGAGAACTCGCACCAGGTTCCGTGATTTTGCTAACAGCTTATATTCGGCATTAGCAGGGTTGAGACCGCTGCCATAGAACAGAATATTAGCTGGAAATCGGTAGGGAAATTATCTGCGAACAGAAGTACATGCAGGGAGAGTTGGGAGCAGACGCGTCAAAATCCGTCGTTGATCCACATTGGTGGTCCATTCAGCATGTCGCGGAGTGCAGAAAATCCCGATTCAGAGTGAACGGTCAGTTGGTCGGCAGCACGAAGTTCCGTGAGGGAAGGTGTGCCGAAGTAAGCTTGTGTCAAAGCCGCGATACCGAGCGTGACCTGCGGGGCAGCGCTGGTTTTTTCGACAGTTACGTTCGCCCCATCGTACTCGATCTGCCATGTGCCCTCGTTCCAGGGAGCATATTTATCAGTGACGGCGAGCGCAATGCTGCCCTTTCCACGCTGTGGGTTACACCACGCAGCCAGTGCCGCAGGCACGTCCACGATACGTCCCATCACCAGTGGTGAGAGTTTCGTCTGCATTTCGTTAGGGCAGAACTGCAGCCAGAAGGTATCGTCGATCGGAGCATGCCAGACAAATGACTCGATCTGCATGTCGTGGCGTTTCAGCAGTCCCAGCAGACCTCTTTGCGCCTCAGGCGTGACACAGATGAATTCGCGAATCCGCGCCTCTTTTTTTTGATGACCACGATTCTCCTGCCAGCCTTCCAGCTCCCCGCCATGCAGCGAGAGATAGCCTTCAATTTCCCCGTCACGCTCGTGAACATAGGTGTAAGTGAACGACTTTTTCTTATCGTCCAGCATGTCCTGCCAGTCCCAATCACGCCGTTCTATCGCGCCCCGATAGCGATGAGCGAAGCGCGTATAGAGGTTCCGGAGCGCCGTACGATCGGTAGCGGTAGCAGCACGCACATTCACGGTTTCTGCATCGACACGGAGTAAACGGGAGGGAACGCTGATCCGTCGCTTGACGCCGAGCCAGCTATAGCCGAGTTCACCATAAAAATCGAAACTGAATGGTTCCAGCATCGACAGAAAATGCCCCGCTTCTCGCATCTGCTCAAAGGCATACTGCATACCCTGCTTCGCGTAGCCCTTGCCACGTGCGGCGGGCAAGCTGCCGACAGCATTGATGCCCATCAGTGGCGCTACGACTTCCGACCCGAGATGCACACGGTACCGCACCATCAGCACCGCCGCCTGCAGTGTACTCGACTCATCAAAAATGCCGAGCGGCGTTCTATGCGCTCGGTTTCCTGCCTCCCAATCATCCCAGAAGCCCCTATCACGACTGCCATGTTCGAAGGACTGCGCCCAGAGATCGATTGCCTGCCGGTATTCTGCTTCGTCGAGCGGACGAAAACTCATCGACTGATTGCCTTTCCGACTGTCGAACAAATGAAATACGCCTCTGTCCACTCCTTCCCCGCTCCGTTCGTGCCTGACTTGAACGTGGGGAAGAAAAGCGTGGACAGCTGCCGATATTGTCACCTCTCTCGTAACGAGCTTTCGCGCAGAAAAGAGAGGGGAAGGGGTGAGGGTACTTCTGCTCCCTATCGGAAGAATCCAAGGAAATGAGAGCGGGATGAAATCGCATCAACTCCCCCTCTCCTGAAGCTTCGGGAGAGGAGGTCAGGGGTGAGGCGCTTCAAAAGGGAGGGCTGCTTATATCGGGAATGCGCGGTAAGTCTGGATGCCGAGCACCGACCCGTAGATAGCCCACACGCTCCCTGTTATATAGTCGCCGAGGATCAAACCGATAAAGAACGGGATAAAACGTTTATACGATTTCATTCCGCCATAGCGAATAATAATCGATTTGATCATCCAGCCGAGCAGGGTCGCGCACCATAGCCACGACATCGTGAAGGTTCCCGCGATCGCGTAGCCGATCGGGTGGAATGGCCACCAGGTGAAGCGCGAACGAAGTGCGGTCAGCGCTGCGGTCACAACGAAGCCAACTCCGACACCCTGCATACGCGGGAAATCGGGCTTCGTCGGGTTATCGATAATATCTTTGAGCCCGCGCCATGGCACGTTGCCCATGTCCGTGCGCCAGCCGTTTACCTTCGCCGTCGCTGCCCCATACTGGTAGTAGCAGGTCAGCACAGAACCCCACGAAGCCAGCGCACCGATGATCGTTGCCAATACGATAACGGCGGCGACATGACGCAGATTCATGCGCGACGACTCGCCTATCTTCATCGCTTCGAGCTGATTCGGCATCTCGGTACAGCGCATATCGAGGTCGTGCCAGAGCAGCATGTGCAGTCCGACCTGATTGGGAAACGTGAAGGCGCGCGAACCGACGCCCGACTGCATCAGTTGGTGAACGTTCATGTCAGGTCCGAAGCCCCAGGGCAGCCCCGCCTCGGCTCGGATTCGCGTGAATGTGATCACATAAAGATAGTAGAGTGCGAAGAATACGAACGGTACGAGCCAGCTCATTCCGATCAACATTCCGAAACCCACCAGCGCCGCAAACCCCGCAAGCCCGCCTAGAACCGCCAAACGGTAAGGCATCGGTTCGTTGCCGTCGTCCATTTCACTGTGCCTGGAAAAGCGTATCGCGCTGAGGAATGCCGCTTTGAAATGTTTCCGCATCGCGTAGAGCGCGAAGACGGCAACCCCGATGAATGCCCCTGCTGACTGCTCACCGACATATGGCAGGCGCGCCGCCGCCTGACTGGCGCCTGCGTCGTGGTAGCCGAGACCAGTCGCGACGACGTTCTGGAACTTCCCGAAGAGATAAAAGAACCAGAGTGAAAAGGCGACATCGAGCGGCAGAAAGTAGATCAATCCTATCACGAGCGGATAGAACGACAACTGAAGCGTACCGATGCCGTTCAGAGGAGGCGTGTTGGCGAAAACGGCCGTGAGATCGAGGCGCGGATCACTGGGCTTGATCGGGAAGAAAGGGACGCTCGGATAGAGATAGTTCAGGCTTGCAAGGGTTTCCAGCACGACGGGAATCATGAATCCGATCCACATCTGCCGCGCCGTGAAAATCGAATTCGCGCCGCCGTCTTTGCTGATTTCGAGCGGAAGCTGCGTGATCGGAAAGCTCAGCCGCTCCTGATCCATCCACTGCCGACGGATCAACACGTTGATGCAGACCATTACCCAGAGCAGCACGACGATGAACCCGGACCAGACGAGAATCGGCGAGAGCCACCCAAGTATGTGTTCCGAAGTCCAGAAGGTGCTCTGTCCGGTATAGTAGGCTTTCGTAACCGATTCTTTGGGCAACAGCCAGGGACGGACCGCGGGAAGTAAGTTTTCTTTCCACTTGTTTTCCGGCGTCCCATAATAGAAAATATTGCCGGTGAAGGTGTTCAGGAACTGCATCATGCCGATGCCTGAAATACCGATCGAAACGGTCTGCATGATGTAAATATACATCAACTCCGCCTGGGTGAAGGCATATTTCGGCAGAAACCGTTTGAGGAACAGGTTGATCATTATCAGCACGAACAGTACGAACACGACGGCGATGATCAGCGACATCGCTGCAAGGTCAGTGGCCTGCGCGACGATCTCCGTATACTCGTTCCAGAGGCACATCACTGGTATCAACAGACAGCCGATAATCAGTGCGCGGCGAGTTATGCCCTCCCCGCGAGAACGTTTCGGTTTCATCTCCGCCGACGTCACATCGTCTGTTGATGTGTCGGCGCTACTGATAGGTTGTGGCTGCATTGCCAATGGCGTGCCTTTCGAATCGATCTGTTTAATCGCTTATAAGCCGCTGTAAAAAGCAGACCTGTCCGGGGCAGTTTCACCCTGCCATTACCCCAGGCAAGTAGGTCCATAGATCCGAGTAAAAATCCAAGGGGACTTGACACTCGTGTGTACGAAGTATTTCAGAAAAAATGCAGTTCAGAAAAGCAGCTGATGACGGTGTCGCGAGATGCTTAAGAGCAGACCGATACAGGTCAATACCATGATCAGATTAGTGCCGCCATAAGAGATCAGCGGCAGCGGAACTCCCGCAACAGGCATGATACCTACGTTCATACCGATATTGACGAACACGTGAAACGTCAACATCGTGACTATGCCGGTTGCAATGAGTTTACCGAGTTGGTCTTCATCGGAAGTCGTGATTACCTGAGAGGCACGCAGCAACAGTAACCCATAGAGACAGGTGATGAATACCGAGCCGACGAATCCGAGCTCTTCGCCGATGTTGGTGAAAATGAAATCGGTCTGTTTTTCGGGCATATACCCGCCCTGCACCTGTGTCCCGTGTAGGTAGCCTTTGCCCCAAAGTCCGCCAGAGCCGATCGCGATACGCGCCTGCGTGACCTGATAGCCGCCCTTCTGGGATGTTGCCTGCGGGTTGAAGACTGTAATCAGTCGCTGTCTCTGGTAGTTGCTGATGCCCTTGCCGGAGAACCAGATTACAGCGAAAAGCAGTGTTCCGCAACCGAAAAACGCCGCGATATGCTTGAGGCGCGCCCCGGCAATAAAGACCATTCCGACCCATATCGAAACAACGACGAGCGCGGTGCCGAGATCGGGCTGCTTGAAGATCATCAAGATCGGCAGTACCACATAAAGAAACGACTGTACGAATGTTTTAGGCTCGCGAATGGTTGCGGCACGATGCGTCAAGAAGACGCCTAATGTGATGATCACGATCAATTTGGCGAGTTCGGACGGCTGAAAGGGAAATCCGGCGATTTTAATCCAGCGTGCCGCCCCATTGATGCGATTATGAAACCGTGGCATCAGCACGAGCCCGAGCAGCACCAGATTCAGAATGTAAAGGTGTTTCGCGAAGCGGGCATAGACATGATAGTCGATACTTGCCGCCGTAATCAGCCCGACGGTTCCGATCACCATCCAGACGAACTGTTTCTTATGGAATGCGGTGGCGTCACCGTGCGTGGCGCTGTAGATGATCAGCAGTCCGAGCAGAGCTAGACCATAGGTGAGCGCGAGCAGGGGAATATCGAGATTTTTTCGCAGGCGTGTATCGAACATGGCAGGAGTCAATTCACGAAATCACGCCCATTTTCCTGCTCGAAAAAAGTGACACTGGGCGCCTGATGTACTGGAGGAGCCCTCTTCCCGCACCCCCTCTACCTACTTCTCGTCCCTCATCAGGCGAGGAAAAAGATGCCCTATTCCATTCCAGTACCGCAGCGCTGTCTCTGACCAGCTATGACGGAGATACATTTTCTTTATCGGTTGTCGCCCGTAGGAGCTGCGCATCTGATTCTGCGTTTAATGGCGTCGTGTAAGCCGGACGAAGCAGAATGTCCGGAGATGTCTCTGCAGCCGAAGCGCGGAGCAGGGTGCCCGCAAACTGTTCCAGCGCAGCACGTTCCTGCAAGATGATCAAACAGTCCTGTGCCTGCCGCTGTATGCTCGGGCTTATAGCGGCGTACGCCCTTCCTGCCGCCAGCCTCGCCACATTGGGAATTGCGCTGTTCTCGCCCCCGCGTTCCCAGGCTGTCAATACAGCTCGTACAAGATCGATGTCTGATCTCACCAGCGCCTTGTTGAGAAACACTCGATCCGATTCGGTCAACTCGGCGTAGTCATCGATATTCGCCTCCAACAATGCAATTCCGATCGCCCGGCGTATCGCTTTTTGCCGCTCCAGAACCTGCTGTTTTTTTGCATAGTCGTGGAGATTCCAGCTCAACATTTCGATAAAAAGCGAAATATCCCCAAACGATGGAGTTTCGAGCCGGTGCTGCAAATCAACTTCGCGTTGCTTCACCATCTTTCTGAACGCTTTGAAGTTAATGCGCTCCAGCACGAGAATCAAAATGACCAGAAACCACTCCAGATGCCCGAACACCGCCAGGCAGCACGCGACCGGGAAAGCAATTGAGCCGACCATACAGGACGCCCACCAGAATTTATACAAACGCTGACTGCGCCATGCGTACTGCTTCGGTCTATTTGTTGTGGATCGCTGCATTTATGAGCCTTCACCAATTCTCTCTGCCGAAGTTTTTTGCCGAAAGTCGTTCAAAGCAAAGCAGAATACTGACTAAGCGTAGCAGAACGCATCGCGATCCGAAGTTGCCATTCTGTTGTGCGATTGCGAGCGCATTCCGATAGTTTCCCATTCGCGCAATATTCCGATAGACCAGCAAGCGCACCACGAGTGGCGATCGATGGGGCAGCGCTTTTGAATGAAGTTCGAGCTCGGCCTGATTACCCCTTCTGTGCGTGAAATCCATCAAAAGATGAATCCCGATGGCTTCGGTCGGCATCTGGATTGAGCCGACCCGCAGCGCCCAGTTCGGATGCACCCATCATACGAAGAGGTGTGTGGTGCGTTCAGACGGCGGAAAGATTTGAGGAAGAGCGTGAGGAAAGGTATCGCTGGCAGACACCGGGGAGCAGGAGTGCGACATCGAATGTCTCCCGAGAGCGGAACCGGGAAAGAGAGCAGCCCACGACAGTGTCAGGCACCACCAGCGCCGTTCGTGAGCAATGCGTCCAGGAGTTGGTGCGCGACTTCGGTTTTCTGTAGGCACGGCAGCGGAACCGTGCGCCCGTCCGCCCACAGCAGCGTCACGATATTCGTATCGAGGTCGAATCCCGCGCCGGGTGCGGTGACGTCATTCACCACAATCATGTCGAGGCTGGCAGCGTAAGGCTTATGACGGGCGTTTTCAACCGCATCCTGTGTCTCGGCAGCGAAGCCGACAACCGTTTGACCGGGGCGTTTCTTCGCAGCCAGCGTTGCCAGAATATGGGGAGTCTGCTTCAACCGCAAATTTATTTCATCGCTGGCTGCCCCATCCTGACGAATTTCTGTCGGTCCATGTTCGTTCAGGATGGTTTGCTTCTTGATTTTTTGCTGTGAAAAGTCGACTGGAGTATAGTCGGCGACCGCGGCGGCAGCAATGAACAGGTCACATTGTTCGAAATTCGCTTCGCAGGCCGACAGCATCTCCGCTGCGGTGCCGACTCGGACAACCTCGATACTGCCCTCGGACGGACTGTTAACCAGCAGTGAAGGAACGGTCGTGAATCCGCTGACAAGTGTGACAGTGGCGCCTCGCAGAGCAGCCTCTGCTGCAATCGCATAGCCCATTTTGCCGCTCGAACGGTTAGACAGGAAGCGCACAGGATCGAGCGGCTCACGCGTTGCACCCGCCGTTACGAGCACTCGCCTCCCCAGGTAGTCTTGTGCAACGGACGATTGGTCGGATCGATTCAGCCCGGTGGAATCAGAAATGGTAGGCGCAGCATCATTCTGCCGCGCCAGCCGCTTTACCACTGCCGACACGATCTCATCGACCTCTGCCAGTTTGCCATACCCGACATCCTGGCAAGCCAGCACTCCATAGCCTGGTTCGACTATCTCCACGCCCCGTCTACGAAGTGTATCCAGGTTCGCAACCGTGGCGGGATGTGCCCACATCACCGCGTTCATCGCAGCGGCTGCAAGCAGTGGCGTAGTCTGTGGAGTGGCGAGCAGACAGGTCGTCAGCAGGTCATCAGCGAAACCATGCGCCATTTTCGCGAGCGTATTAGCGGTGGCGGGGGCGATCAGCACGAGGTCGGCGGACTGAGCCAGGTCGATGTGCGCGATGCGGCGGCCATATGGCTCGTCGAAAATATCCACCAATACGGGGTTGCGCGTGAGGGCGCGAAAGGTTGCTGCGCCGATGAACTGCGCTGCATTTCGGGTCAGCACGACATGGACTTCCGCGCCGAGTTTACCGAGACGGCTGCAAAGATCGGCAGCTTTATATGCGGCGATGCTGCCACAGACCCCGAGCAGGATCGTGCGTCCACCGAGCGGCAGATCAATGTCACTGGATGTCCCGCCCATGTTTTCCGTCGACTTTTCTATCGATGTTTTTATCAACGTATCTATCGATGCTTCGCTCATTTTTGCCATCGATTAAATCATCCTCGGAGTATCGGTCACTGCGGCTTTAACCTCCCGAAGTTTCTGGTTTTCGAATGCGATGGCGTTCCGCGACAATGACGGAATAGAGAGCGTCATACGCTTGCTCGAAATCATCGTTGACGATGCAATAGTCGTAGTCCCCGATGCATTCGAGCTCCTGTGTCGCAATCCTCAGACGTTCGATCATATGATTTTCATCATCAGTGCCGCGCCCGCGCAGCCTCCGCTCGAGTTCTGACATGGAAGGGGGGGCAATAAAAATCAAAACGACATCGGAAGCCAGCGCGCGTACCGTGCGCGCACCCTGCACCTCGATTTTGAGAATTACATCCAGTCCCTGTGCTCGCTGCAGGGCGACTGGCGCGAGCGGCGTGCCATATAGATTCACTCCATACGCTGCGTACTCGTAAAACTGCTCTGCCGCAATGTCCTTCTCGAACTGCTCCCTGGTCACGAAATGGTAGTCGACACCCTCCGTTTCGCCAGCTCTCGGCACTCGTGTCGTCGCGCTGACACTGCGTACGACTCCGGGAAGTTGTGCAAAAAGACGCGCCAGCAGCGCGTCTTTGCCCACGCCCGACGGTCCAGAGACGACGAAAAGCAGCCCACCTACCGCAGATTGACTTACATTCGGAACGGTCATAATCCGACCTTTATCAAACCCGAAGTTGAAAAAATTATCGAACGAACTGTTCCCGCTGGAGCGGTCAGCCGATAATATAGGGCGTGCGCAAGGCGCAAGGTGGGATTGTCCAGTGATTTTGATCCGGCGCCAGTTCTATTTAAACGCAATTTGCGATGTCTGCGCGACGGGCAACACAAACTACTACGCCTGAAGAGAGCCTGGATGAAAAACGCGCCTGCATTAATTCTGGTCGAAAGTGAGCCTGCTCTTCATGCCGTCGCGCGCGCCGCATGTGATCAGCAGGGATTTTCTTTGACAATCGTGTCCAGCCTGCACGAACTGCACTCCGATTTTCATGCGTCACCGCCGGAGGTGCTTTGCATCGGCACTGCGCGGGATTGTCGAGATGCCGCAGCCGCTCTGCAATGGTATTCTACCGAATTCAGTCTCCAGTCCGCACAACTGCTGCTGATCATCGGCGATGACAGCGAGCTTCCACAGTCAGGGACTGAAATTCGGGCTCCAGAATTCGTCTCGCGGAACTGTAGTGTTCGAGAATTTGCGCTGCGACTGGCTGTAGATCGTCTGGCAGTAAAGCGGCAAAGCGTCCAGGTGCAAACACAGATGAAAGTCAGCCGCCTGTGTCATGCCAGCAGCGACAGGGCGCCAGCAGATCCGACTACGGTTCAGCTTGTAGAGATAGCCGCGCAGATGCAGGTCGAGATCTGCCATAGCGCGAAACTGGAAACTGAGCACATTCTTTCCGCACAGACGGATACGATTATGCAGGCGGCTGCCGCGCTGCGCCACGAAATCAACAATCCACTTTTCGCGATCAGCGGCAGCGTCGAAAGTGCGATCAGAAAACTGAACTCCTGGAAAACATGCCTTACAAGTTCGAAACCATGTCTGACAAATTCAGATGAAAGAAGTCCCTGCCAAAAGCAACGTGAGGAAACCGAATCAAGCGCTGGCAAAGCGGATCGAATGGCGGAAGCAGACCTGTCCGATCTGGAGAGCCTCGAAGCCTGTCTCGATCGAATCCAGCGAGGCGCCGAACGTATCGAACAGGTGATTCAGAGCTTCTCAACGATGTGCCAGCCCTCGATCGTAGATTATCTCCCCGGAGTCGCAATGCTCGACCTCGCCAGGGAGAATGCAGATACGGAAGATATGGCACAGCAGAAATAGGGAGACGACCTCTCAGCCGGATCCGTCGCCTTCCGTCTGCGCTTAGCTGCCTCGTGCCTCACCAGGATACGGAGAGACGATGGACGGAGGGTCAAAAATGCAGCCCGAGCTTCGCCTCTGCCTTGATTGCTGGTCCCGCATCCTCCTGTCTGCCCGATCCAGATAGGTTCGTCATGGTGCCATTCAGCGAGAAATCGAAAATCGATCCCGCGCGATGCGTGAAGCCGAACAGGTAGATACCCGTTCCAGAATAGGTTTTGTCGAACAGTGACTGTAGTCGGTAGCTCGTCGTCAGAGTATCTCTTCGCGAAATATGCAGGTCTAATCCGAGTTCGGATGTACTGTTGAGCCGAGTGGTGAGATATTCGGCATCCTGCGCGTACTGCCCGCGCAGTGAGACGAACCCGAAGGTCGTTTCCGCCCCGATGGTTCTACGATCGATTCGGCGCACTGAACCGTCATCTAGTTCCGGGTTGCGCGCGTAGCCGCCAGTAAACTTCAAAAACCTGGTTGGCGTCAAATTCATCTTCAGGTCGTACGTATCGACAGCATCCGTATCGGGCTGAAGACTTCCACTCTTCAACAGCGTACCATCGCGGAGCCGCAGCCCGCCTGTGAGCTCCAGAATCGATAGCGGCTGCAGGCGGGCATCCAGCAACCCTACGAGACGCTCCTGACCCGGAGCGCTGTTCTGCTGCGCTCCACCAGAAAGATGCATTCGGCCATAAAGCAGGGCAGGCAGTTCGATCGATGCTTCCCGCTTCCGCCGTGCTCCCTCTTTCGCGAGCGTATCTTCCCACGTGCCGGTCAACTTCAACTGTTTCCACTTGGAGAGCGGAGTTGCCTCAAGGCGCATCTTCATACTATCCTGTACGCCGGAAGCATACAGGCTATTCGCATACGACCCGCTCAACAGCAGTCGTGGATCTGGCTGGCTACGGACACTTACTGTCGTCGTTTGCGTATAGGTTTTAGGTGAAATGCTGGACTGAGGCTGACCGCTGGCCAGTAGGGACGCGTTAGAGTTTGCGTCGTACGCAATTGTCGCCTGTGTGCCTGCGACGGTGGGCGTCGCCACATTCACACTATCGTGAACTGTGGTCGAAATGCCACCCTGCCCTGCTCCCGGGGACGTCTGGGTTTGCGAACGTCCGGCAATCAGGTGCAGGCCTCTCGCGGGAAACACGAAATCGATCGTTCCGCCTGCCTCACGCGTGCTGTCGCCGCCCGTCGGGATACCTGCCTTACCACTCGCATCGGTTGAAAGTGAAAGCAGTTGATGCGTGTTCCGGAGCAATCCCGTGAATTTAAGGTTCGACAGCGGTGACCACTGTCCGTTCGCCTCCTCGGTTTCACGCCCCGCATGAATGCCGCTCGCCTCTTCCTGAGCGAATTTCGTGCCACCCCTGCTGACCAAAAATCCCAGACCGAGTGTGCCGAGATGGCTCTGTTCGCCGAGTTTGAATCCGCCCCGATCGAGCCAGTTGCCACCGTGTAGATCGAAATAAGCGCCGGTGTCGAGTTTCATGCCGCGCAGCGGCGATAGAATGCCGCCGAGTTGTAAGGTGTTGAGCGAATGAGATGGGTCGATATTGCCTGTGGCGTCGGCGCTGAGCAGTGAGGAAAAACGCAGACGCATCCCCGCCTTTTGCCAGATGTCCCAGGTGTATGGCAGATTGACAGAAGCGCTGTTCGGGAGTACGTCAGCTGTATCGCAGCGATACGAGATCCGCGCCATCTCGCCCGCGAGAAGGGGCTTTGTAAACGAGATCGATCCGCCTGCGTTGTCCCAGCGATAATCGATGTCGCGCTGCAGAGCCACCCCGCCGCGAACAACGGTCTCCGTGGAGATGTGGGCGTTCTTCCACGAGAGGGCGTAGGGGCCAGCGATGCCGCGTCCGAAGACGACATCGGACTGCGTCTGCGTTCGCGAATCATACTGCGCAAGGTTGAGTGCGGACATGCTCGAAGCGATACTGGTGGTAACAGAAGAGCCCGGACTGTTCGTCGGAGGCGTCTGCGCGCTGCACACCGTGGCGCACGCCATCCTGCATATCGTGAGCAAAACGGCGGGCACAGCATGATGCGAACCACGATGGATCTGAGTTTTCGGCAGCATTCTGACTCACTCTCTTCTCATACATTTCGCCGTATCGCAGACAAGGCCGGGACCACGGAACGACAATCGATTTTTCATTCGAGAGGCTAAAGCCCCGTTCGACATGGCGATTCGACTGTTCGCACACGCTAATCGGTCTTAAAGCCCGAAATTCGAGTGGCTGGCGTACCCGGTAATCTTTCTTGATTTTACCCTACATACAACGCAGTATGACCTTCAGAAGGGTGATTAGTGACAGCGAACTGATATTGGATCGGTTCAGACACTGCTCTTTGCCTGGCAGTGCGCCGATAATCCATCTGTTCTGAATACGAAAGCGTACGCGCGGTTCGGAAGCGGACGGAACTGAAAAGGACGACTGAATAGCCGAGGTCAGCATTACATGAAGAACGAAGATACTAAACTACGCATCGTACGCCTGATGGAGCCCTCTCTGTGTCTCTCCTGCCGTCATGCAGCCATTGCGACGGTGGAAATGGAAAGCGGCTCTAACCGGCGTATGCTGCATTGCAAACGCCTCGACTGCGATAACTGGCAGACAGAAGAATCGGAAGAGACACCGCGCAGCATCAACGATGGAAGCTGAGCGTTCCGCCCTTTTTGTACATTTATCACTCAAATACCTTAGAATAAACACTCTCGTGTTACAATCCGTAACCTGACATAATGGCGTATTTTCGCGAGCATCCGCTCATGAAGATACGCCTCTTGCTGTGTCGGACACCGGGCATCCGTCTGCACCTCCGTACTATTGGCTGAGCTTGACTTTCCCGACGGTCAGGATTTTGTCGAAGGCAAGGTGTGGACCCAATGAAGTCCCCTCGACGCTCGCTCTCTCGTGGCTGTGAGAACGAAGATGAGAAGGAGGACTGGTGAAGCAGGAGATACTCCCTTCAAGAAGCTATCATTTTCCGTGGCTGATGTTTAGAATGCGCCCGTCTTTTTTCGAGATTTCGGCAATAGCCACCCCGCCAGGCATAGGTTTTGGGAGCGAGCCTTCGACAGTCCAAATACCATTTAACAGAACCGCTTTGTAAGGCTTTTCACCTACGATATGTTTCGCGCCATAGATCGGAGACCAGACCGCGACTGCGATCACTATCGCCGTCTTCGCATCCGGCACACAGCCATTTGAAGGCAGATAGTTGTGCTTGTGCTCCTGAGCGGGCGCGCCAACCATCAACAGAGCAAGTAATCCCACTGCAATCGATCCACATTGCTTCACTTTGAGTTGTCCTTTTTGCGCTCGAAGTACCGTATATCAGCCCTCATCCGATCCCTTCTCTCTGCCGCTGATAATTCGCCAGGGAGAAAGGCGAATACAACAGTGTCTGCATTACCTCCCCTCTCCCTGATGACGTACGAATGGCAGGGAGAGTTCGAGAATGAGAGCTTATCTCAGACGGTAGCGCGTTCGGGACATATACCGGTAGCCAAGATAGATCATGACCCACAGCGGCGCGTAGGCGATCATCCAGATCAGCAGCAGGATCGGCATGTGCGCCGCCTGAGTGAGCGAATGCAACGCGTCCTGCATCGTATCATGAACGTCCGCCATCAGACCAGTCGCAGGCGGTGGCGGTGGCGGAGGAGCAGGCAGCGGCTTCTCATTCAGATTGACGGTGATCGTCGACAGTGCGCCCAGTTTTTTGAGCAGCACAAGGCGGGCTTTGGTCTGCGCGACCTTCACGCGCAGTTGGCGCAGCTGCTCCTCGTTCTGTGCCCGGCGTCCCTGCCCGTCCTTGATCTTCGCCAGGATCATGTTCGCGTCGTCCTGCAGGACGTTCTGCTGCGCCTGTTCGTCGCTCATTTTCTCGGTCAGGTCTTCGCCGCTGATGTTTTTCGCCTTGACCTCGCCGAGGTGCGAGACGGCTGCCAGCGTCGAATCGAACCGCGCTACCGGGACTTTCAGCACCAGAGTCGCCGATTTCAAGCTGTTCTCTTCGGTCGTGAGTTGAGTGCTCGCAATGAACCCGCCCGTTCCCTGTGCGATGCCTGCGATCTGTTCGCTGATCTGTTCGACTTTATCGACCTGTACGGTGATATCGCCTTCACGATGCACGGTGCGCTCGACCGGTTCGAGCTCTTCAGCCAGGGTGAGCCCTCCAACTCTTACACTCTTGCTATGAGCACCCCCTACTGATCCATTATAGGTCCCACTTAGTGTTCGGGTTTGTGGCCACACCCACTTGGCAACCTTCTTTTCAAGACCATGATCACGAGTAACATCGCCCATAGATTTGGTATTGCCTGCATCCCCACTTTGCACATAACCGTCGTTCTGCGCTTTCGGTACTTGTGGCGCTGACGGCGCAAATACGTGCTTACTTGAGCTGGTAGCCTGCTTTGATGCAAGAGAGGCGCTCTCGTCTGCCGATGGCAATAGTGGGGCTGCTTCGTGTGGAGTTCCTGTCGGCGATGGCGCGTACATGTCCTCCGGCAAGGCTGACTTTTGCGATGCGTGGTAGTCCTGAGTATACATCGCACTTGCCGTGCCGATCTGCTGCACGCTCGAGGATACGGATACGCCACGATTGTAGCGGCTAAGCGTCGGGTAGAGCGCGAACCAGGCGACGAGCGCGGTCGCCCCAGCGCCCCAGAGATACAGCGGTCTGCGAAGGGGCGTCAGCGGATGCCGCCTCTTGCCAGCTGCGATCGGTTTGCCCGCCGGAACACTCGCCAGGATTCGGGCGCGAAGGTCGGCGGCAAGCGGAACGTTCTGCGCTTCGCCATCGCTCCGAAGCTGCCTGCTGAAGTTCTCCATATCTGCTAGCTCCTCTCGGCACGAGGCGCATTGCCCCAGATGCCGCCGTACCTGCCGCCGCAGCATATAAGGCAGCTGCCTGTCGGCATAAGCTTTGAGTTGGTCCCGCAGCAGCGGGCGATTGCACGGTGCGTACTGGCTCATCGCGTGATTCCTTTCAATTTGCTTTCATTCAATTTGCTCTCGATTGCGCCGACTGCTCCGGCAACGCTTGCTGTCAGTGGCAGAGAGGTGTCCGCAACTGCGTTTTTCGCCGCTACGGGATCAATTTCTATATTATTTGCCAGCTCTT
>JBBQPY010000087.1:0-21471 GCA_038216735.1 Chthonomonadales bacterium | reverse complement strand
GGAATCCGAATCAACCCTGTATCATTTTCTTCGGTAAACCAATCGCCTCGCATGAGTAAGGGAGCGGTTGATCCATGACCAACTTGCCCTGTTCCATAATAGTCGCCTGCCTCGACGACAATCTCGCCGATACCGTCACGTGGCCAGTCCGCCTCCTGAGAAGCAATGAATACCCGCGCTCCCACCAAATACTTTCCAGCTGAAAGAGGCAGATTATCAACACGGCATTTAATCCATCCCTCCTTGTGAATAAGATCTATTTGCTGCCCAACAAATGTATTGTAAAATACGCTGAGAAGATTATGGTCTCCATAACCCAACGAAAAGCCGATCTCTAAGTTTCGGGTTGCCTCAACATTTGCTGTCATATACTCAAATGCGAAAACGACATCCTGACCACTACGCACGACCTCGACCATTTGCCCTTTCGTATCTTCGATGCGAAAATCGATTAGCCGAATTTGACCGTTCCCACTTCGATCTTCACGGGAGCGCAAGTTGGTGGATATAGCAGGCTGAAGGATGCACTTCTGGTATTCTGATATGGTGGGGAGTACTAAGTCCTGTTGGCGCAGCTTCCCATGATCCATAAGAATACATTGACTACATAGTGCCTCAACCGCAGCCATATTGTGGCTCACAAAGATGACTGTGCGTCCGCTGTGCGCGACGTCCTGCATCTTCCCGAGGCACTTCTTCTGGAACTCCGCATCCCCCACCGCCAGCACCTCGTCGACAATCAGGATCTCCGGGTTCAGATGCGCCGCAACCGCAAAAGCCAGACGGACATACATCCCGCTCGAATACCGCTTTACCGGCGTGTCCAGGAACTGCTCCGTGCCGGAAAAATCGACGATCGCGTCGAACTGTCGTGCGATCTCGCGCTTGCTCATGCCGAGTATCGCACCGTTCAAGTAAATATTCTCGCGCCCCGTCAACTCCGGATGAAAGCCGGTGCCGACCTCGAGCAGGCTGCCAACCCGACCGTACAGCGCGATCTTACCCGTCGTCGGCTCCGTAATGCGGCTGAGAATTTTGAGCAGCGTCGATTTGCCTGCGCCGTTGCGCCCGATGATGCCGACCACATCGCCCTTCTTGATATCGAATGCGACATCCTTCAGAGCCCAGAACGTTTCGCGCTCCTGTTTCTGAAAAGGATTGCGTAGTTTGCTGAGCAGGGCTTCCGCTGCAGTCGTGTGCTTCACCGCATTGTGTGCGATAGTATATGATTTGGAGAGCCCACGCACGGCAACGGCAATATCGCTAGATGACATCGGCGAACTTTCTTTCCATCTTCTTGAACGCGAACGCGCCCCAGATAAATATGCCAACCGAAACTAGCACTGAGTAACTCAATGCCCCCGCCTCGAGATGCCCGACACCCAGAAGCGACCAGCGAAAACCCTCCAGCAAAGTCGACAACGGATTGAGATGATACAGCCAGCGCAAATGCAACGGGACCGCTGAAAGCGCATACGCCACCGGACTGGCATACATCAAAAACTGCGTGAGTACAGGCAGCACATACTGCACATCACGATAGGTGACCGTCAGCGCCGCGGCAAACAGCCCAAGACCCACCGACAACAACAAAATCAGCGCGAGCCAAGCAGGCAGCAGAAAAACTGCGATTCCCGGATGCAAGCCCATCACCAGCATCATCACCGCCAACATCACCAACGCAACACAGAAATCTATCAACGATGAAAACACAGTTGAAAGAGGCAACACAAGACGCGGAAAATAGACCTTCGATACCAATTGCGCGTTCTGCAGAAGACAGCCGCTCGATTTGGTGAGCGTACTGCTGAACGCACTCCATCCCAGCAAACCAGCGTACGCAAACAGAAAATACGGCAGCCCGTCACTCGGCAGTTTGGCTACTTTACCGAACACGAAGGAAAACAGTCCCGCGGCGATCAAGGGCTGCAAAACAACCCAGATCACGCCGAGCGCCGTCTGCCGATAGCGAAGTTTGACATCGCGCCAGGCAAGCGTGGTCAGCAGGTCGCGGTACTGCCACAACTCTTTAACAGACAGAGCCTGCCACCCCGCACGCGGTTCGATGAGCAGATAGGGTTTTGGTTCGAGCGGAATGCCGTCATTCATATCTTATTATCGGGTAGATACCTCAAAGAGACTACCATTTGCGATCAAATCGAGTATGGCCGCCACGAAAATCGCGCAAACACTAATCACGGCACGGTAGGCGAAATCGTGACGTTCGCGCCGGAAGGGGATGGTGCGGGCAACTCCGTCAGTGACGAGAGCGCAGGCAAACTCGCATCCGCAAACTGGTGCGCAATCAAGCTGGACGTGTCGTAGTCCAGCGCTACCGATGTCATCACGCGCACGAAAAGCCGGGTCGGATTGCGATCCGAAGCGAACTTCGACAGCAGACTGTTTTGCGACATCGAAGCTGGATCAGCCACATACCAGAAAAGCATCACTGCTTTATGGCTCGCGGTTTCGATATGAAGCTCTGTCGCATCCATCCCGCCCACCTTCACCGTCTCATTGCCGACGATGCTCCACCCCTGCGCAGGCATACAATACGAAGGAAGGTGATACTCTCCTTCGTTCGGCGAAGACTCAACCAGCAGCTCCACAGAATGCCCGCTCGTGTCATGATAAGTACGCGAGAGCAAATGCGCTTCCGGAAGCGTCGCGCGGGTGTGCGGATCGATGGAGTTATCGGTCATGTTTTCCCACTTGCTTATCACTCGCGGCAAAGCTTCGAGGTGCAGCACTCGTGCCTTCACAACCGGAAGCCGCGGCCAGACTGCGTTCAGACAGACTGCACCAAGGATCATGATCAGCGCTGTCAGTCGAAATAGCGGATTTTGCGGCATCCCAGCAGCCTTCCCGCGCTCAGCAGTAGCGCAAAACACAATCCGAGTACTATTAATTCCGACACGTCATGAAACAGATGCACGCCACGGCTCCCTCCCCATGCGCCCGCGAGGATGAGACCCACGACGCGGACGATGTTGGCAAAAAGAGCGAACGGCGCAGCCAGCAACACGAGAAGCCCCTGACGCCACCAGGGAATAGCAAATAAAGAAGCATAGTACGCCGCGAACACCATCAGTGAAATGCTTTTCTTGAATCCGCTGCACGATTCGGCGACCTCAACCGTGACATTTGGCAGCGCCACGCTGAACCCCTGCTCGATCATCGGAAAGCCAAGAAACCTTACGATGCTAAACGCTGCCCGCGCAGAAGCAGTCTGAATTGGAAGGCTGAGTGGCTGAACCACCCACCGTGGCAACGGAGTAGAAAAAACTAGAAATACGATCGGGAACCATAGCAGACGCAGCAATCGCGGACCAGCGAGAGTTAGCGTCAGCCCAAGGAGCGTTGGAACCAGTGACATGGCTACAAACAATGGCATCCGCGCATGCCAGGCGATGATCTGCATGAATAAGCCAAAGCCAAACAGAGCCAGACCCCACGTGCAACAAACGCGCGGCGTATCCGCAATTTCCGACCGCTTCCACCACAGCAGCAGTCCTACCATGAACGGAATGAACAGTCCGTGTGCGGAATACTCATCGCTCAGCCATTTGTGCATCATTTCGATGCTCATCGGTGCATACAGCGCTGCCAGCGCCACACCGGTCAGCGCCCAGACTGCCCGGTTCTGCCAATCATGGCGACCCTGAATTGCGCTTCCCTCGAGCTTGCTCATAACCGAACTCATCTAACGCTTTCTCCTACGGCGATCCACAGACGACCTTCTATCGATTTGCAATATTTCTGCGCCCACTCTCGACTCAGTCACTCAACTGTTTTGCAGCTAAAAGCACAGAGCCAACTGACTGAAGTCTATCGCAGCAAAGTAAGCGTTTCGTTCGGGCATTAACTATAGGTACGCTGAATGCCGCGCCCTGCTTTGCCTGTTTGCACCCTGATGGTGAATCCGCGCCCTATTGGAACACGGCTGCTCCCCGGTGTGCCCTACTGACACGGTTCACTCTGGATGCTCAATCTGAGTGTCCTGGCTGTACTACCGTACCGCTCATCTGGCTAAGCGCTCCAGAAGCCGCCCATTGGCGAGAACGCTGTCCGGCGTCAAAGACGTCTCCTGCATCACGAGACGCTCGAACCGTGCGATAAAGGCTCGCGTGCTGAACCGCATCGCATTTGCTCGAATTATTGCCGGGTCGAAAGCAATTCGATCGGCACAAGCAACCGCCGCATAGAGACTCTCAACCGTCTGATCCTGGAAAAGCACCCCTGTGATTCCATCCACCTGCGAATCGAGCGCCCCGCCCCGCGCGTAGGCAACTACAGGACGCCCACAGGCATTCGCTTCCACAGGGGCGATCCCGAAATCTTCTTCTCCAGGCATCAGAAACATACTCGCCCGCGCAAGCAGACCGGGAAGTTCTGCTTCCGATACGTGCCCGAGAAATTCTATCGTAGGTCCGGCTATCTTCTGAAGCGTCTTCTTGTAACGCCCATCGCCAACGATCTTCAGACGACGATTCATTCTTGTAAATGCCTCGACCGCTAGATCGAGCCGCTTGTACGGCACGAATCTGGAGACGAGGATCGCATAATCTTCGACTCGCTCCGAGATTGAGAATCGATCCGTATCTACCGGAGGAAAAATGACTTCCGAATCGCGTCCATAAAACTTTTTGATGCGCCGTGCCACCGCCGTAGAATTCGCGATATAGCTGTCAACCCGACTTGATGCGACGGCATCCCATGTTCTGAGGTAGTGAAAGGCGGGAGCCAGCAAAGCGCGCGCCGCACGGGAGGCACGTTCGTTTTTGATATAGGTTCCCGACGACCAGGCGTACCGCATCGGCGCATGTGTATAACAGATATGTCTCGTATCCGGCTGTGTAATGATGCCCTTGGCAAAAGCCGATGACGAACTGATTACGAGATCGTACCCGCTCAGATCCATCATCTCGAATGCGATAGGATAAAGCAGCAGCGCAGCGCGATGGGTTCGCCGCTTCAGCGGAAGCCGCTGCATAAAGGTCGTCCGGATGTCCCACTGTCGGAAATGCGGGGGCATGGCCTCGGGATCGTACGCCGAAGTGTAGATGGGCGCATCCGGGTACATCGAATGCAAAACCTCGACGACCTTTTCCGCGCCGCCCATCTGCATCAGGAAATCATGAACGATAGCGACTTTCATCAGCGGCCGAGTCCGCCTGTGAATATCCGCCCGACACTACTCACCAGACTCAATCCCGAGAGTACGCCGAAAACATCGCTTAACGTCACGCCGCGCTTGCGGTTGGGAATGAAGACCACATCGCCTGGAGCCAGCACTGCGTTGTATTTCATATCGCCCTTCTTGAGAAATTTCATTACGTCGATTTTTTCGACTTTAGAAACATTCTTCGTGTTGTCGATATGTATCAAGTTGACAGCCGACATATTTGCGTCGGGAAGCGGACCGCCACTGCCATTGAGTGCATCGAGAATGCGATCACCCGGTTTATAAATATAAAATCCCGGCCTTGCGACCGCACCAAAGATGTACGTCCGGTTGCGTATCTCCGGCACGACCAGCCGATCCCCCGCCGCCATTTTGATGTTGGCGATCATATTACCGTGACGTAGGAGCCCGTCGAGGTCGATTTTGCTGTCTTTGCCATTGTGGGTATGCATCGAAGCGTTCAGGTCTGCGGTCTCTTTCACTCCCCCAACCGCTGTGAGCGCATCCAGTACAGTCATATCCTCTTTATACTCGAAGCTCCCGGGCCGCATCACTTCCCCCAGCACGCTAAACTGGGTACGTCGTTCGGGAATGTAGACGACATCGCCGACTTCGAGCAGGACATCGGCTTCGGTCCCGCCCTTCAGCTCTGGATGACTCAGGTCCAGCAGCCGCTTCGACCCGGATTTATGGGTGACCCCGACCTGACTCAAATCGCCTGTCAACAGCGGACCCCCAACCTCGGCGAGCGCCTCCAAAATATGCAGCGAACGGCGATATTCCATTGTCCCCGGACGCGCCACATAGCCGTAAAAAAGTACGTTCTCGCGTCGTTTCGAGGTCAGCGTCACGGTCACAGAGGGATTGATCACATATTTACGCCACTTTTCAATGAGTAGATCACGAACTTCTTCGCGTGTCTTGCCAAGTACAGAAAGAGGTTCCAGAAGCGGCACAGTGATTTTGCCATCGGGTGGGACGACCATTTGTGGCACGGATAGATTCGGAAAGTTGATAACCACCACGCTCAGCACATCCTCGGCAGCCAGCAGATACGGCGCGAGAGGTTCGTCAGCAGGTTTCACTTTATCTGATGCTAGCGTCATCACGGATTTATCCCCGACGACACCCGATTTATCGACACTTTTATCGGCACCCGTCTGGGTAGCTGATTTCGCCGGAACAGCCGGCGATGCGGTTTTTGCCTCCTGACCATAGACAGGACAGGCATAAGCGAACATTACAGCGCCGAGCAGAAATCTGAGATTGCTGTGTTTCATACTTCGCCTTCCTGATTCATTTCGCCAGGTATGCCAGCTGAGCTCACGTTGCTAGCATCACTGATATAGGGTGATTTGATGAGAGCGTCATTCGCGCCATGGCTTTTTGAATCATCTGCAACTACAAGTATGCCGGTAGACCCTTTAGTATGTGCCGCTCCGTTCGTGGCAGTTTTGCTCGCGATCGGGGTCTGGCGTGGGTTGGCAGAAGTGTACGCATAGTAACCTTTATAGGCATCGTTTCGGGAGCGGGCGACTCGGTTTACGAAGAATGCCATCGTTTTCGGCGCGGCGGCAGCGAGCGCGGCAGTCGTATCACGCACGAGCGTTTCGTCGACCTGTCCCACACCGATCACGTGCAGTATACAGTCTGCATGTGGCGCGAGAAACAGTGCATCTGCAACGATTGCGCAGGCTGGTGCATCAACAATGATTACCTCGGCTTCGGAGCGCAGAGCTTCGAGTGTCTGCTGCATCGCGACCGAAGAGATCAGCTCGGTAGGATTGCGATCTGCGGTTCCGCTGTGCAGGACGGAGAGATTGGGAATTTCGGTATCGACAAGCGCTTGGTCGAGCCGCATCGTTCCGCTGAGCACCTCAGCCAGCCCATGAGGTTCTGCCGTATGGAAGAGCTTATTCTGCGTCGGTCTGCGCAGGTCGGCATCGACGAGCACTACCCGTGTACCAGCGCGAGCAAGTGATTTTGCAAGTTGAGCCGCCGTAACGGATTTTCCCTCACCGGGCAGTGCGCTCGTAATCAGCACAATCTGATGCTGCCAGGGCGTGCCGGGGGCATACTCGTGCACTGCCAGCGACAGGTTCGCGCGCGCCATGCTATAGGCTTCGATCGCGTGCGGGGGCGGCGTGCCATCGAGCAGCCCGCGCAGTTGCGAACGCGACATTTTTGGCAGTGAACCAACGATAGGACCCGAAACAAGTCGTTTTACGTCCTCAATGCTTCGCACCCGTCGATCCGCCTGTTCGAGCAGCAGTACGCTGATCAGGGAGAGAAAGAGGCCGATCACGCCGCCAAGAATAACGTCCCTGGTCAGATTCGGACGAAACGGCTTCGAGGGAGGTTCAGCAAGACTGCTGATCTGCACGTTGCCGTTGGCGAAATCCTTATCGAGACTCGTCGAATTGAAGGCGGCTTTCAGCTGGCTATGTAAACCGCGGCTCAGTTCCGCATTCCGTGCAAGTCGCGCGAACTCCATGCTCGTTTGCGGCAGATTTTTGGTATTCTTTTCCAACTGATCGCGCAGCGCAACTGCGGCATCGAGTTTAGCGCGGCTAAAAATCACGGCGACCTGTGCCTGTGCATATTGATCGACCAATATCCCCTGCGCCTGCAGCGACGGGTTTTTGTTCGCGATGGTGCCTTTGACGGCTTTCGAGAGGCGCTCTTTGACGTCGGCGATTCTGGCATCGAGTTCTGGCAGCACTCCGGGATATTCCCGCGTATATTTTAGTGAAGCGTCTGCGAGCTCCATTTCGAGTTGCTTCAACTGGGTCTGCAGCGCAAGCACATCGCCATCGTTGCGAACGCTCTCACCGGTACTGATTGCCTGGTTGACCCCTTTGAGCTGATCGCCGAGCGCTTTTAGACGAGCCTCCAGCGAAATGGTTTCCTGCTTCAGTGACTGAACCTCGGTATTGCGGCTGAGATACTGGTCGAGCGCCGCTTTCTCCTGTACGGGTATGTCTACGAGATGATGGCTCTGCTTGAAAGCCATTTCCCGCCCTTCCGCTTCGATCATCTGCGTCTCTGCCAGCTTTACCCGCTTTGCAAGGCCATCTGTGGTGTTTGTCACGCCTTCCTGCGCCAGCTTCTGTTTGTAAGTGACGAAGGTCTTACAGACAGCATTCGCCATATCGGCCGCCTGCTCTGCGGACTCGCCTTCGACCTGTACATCGAGAATGTTAGTCTCTTTCGGGACCGTAACGGTGATGCTCTTTTGAAGCTTCTCAATGATGTCGGCACGCTCTTCGAAGTTCGAGCCATAGGCATCGGTCGGCAGGTGAGCGTCGATCGCCTGCTGTTTGAGGCTGTCGATCGTGCGCCGTGCCATGGATATATCTTGCAGCATCGCAGCCTGCGTTTCGGTCGATTCGATGATCGGGGCGCTGTATCCGGGCTGCATAGATGTCGTCATCGCAGGACTGCGCTGGATTAGCACCATCTGTGCATCCGCGCGCCATGCTTTTTTAGTACGACGTGAAATCAGTGCTGCAGAACCGAGCGCGACACTCATGATCAGCACAACAACCCACAGACGTCGCCAGAGTAGGCGCACGATGTCACTTGTCGAAATTGATACAGACGAGCCGTCATTTCGAGTATGCCCGCTGTTTTGAAACTGTTCCATAGTGTTTACGTTTTGGCGCATTGCCGCCTGTGATTTAGGGTATACACTGCGCGACAGTCCCAAAAGTGATAGAAACTGACAGATTCACGGTGGTAAGATGCAGTATTGCTGCTGGGGAACAGCTGAGAATGGCTGAGCGCACGCAGACTACAGAAGATAGGCGTTGAGCAGGAGTCGCCAACAATCGGGCGTGATGCGCCGATTGCCCGCGCTTTGATAGCCGGACGGGCAAAACCCAGGCCGACAGAACCAGGTTCACGCGCGAGATGGGAGCAGGATATCCAAACTGGGAGCATTTTTCTACGTCGTTTCTACAATGGTGACAACAGGTTGACGCAGCAAGAAAGCGGCAGGACTTTGATTGCAGGGAATACGGAGCGCGGCAGATAAGAGCGCGTATCCTCTTTCAGCATGAAAGAGACCGGCACTGAACCGTGGGCAGCAAGACCAGCACGACATTAGTATAAGACACTATCTGCAATTTTCATGCCAATTTAATACAATTTCGGACTTTTTTGAAAAATAATTTTTATTTGTGTATTTTTCAGCTTGCCGACCGTCATTGAGTCATCCTGAGAAGCCACTTCGCATAGAGCTCCAGTGGAAATGCCTCAGATACACCTCGGCTTCCCTTCCATCACGGGACCAACGAAGCCCCCGACGCCCTCTCCCGAACATTGGGTGAGGGAGTCGGGGGTTTGATTTCCAGGCTGCGAGTATCCGACAAGTTTCCGCAGGATGTCGCTCGCTTCAGCGTTTCCGGTATGAATCTATCCAACTCTGTGCAGAGGTTCCGTTGAAGACTCCCATTGCAGCGCCGAACAGTCCCGCGCAGATCAGCGTTTTGGGCAGCAGGAGCATCAGCAATAGTGCGATCAGCATGTTGAATAGCGGGGTGCCATTGAGGATGCCAAGCAGTAGACCGCCGAGCGGAATATCGCATAGCCCGATAATCATGCCATAAACGAGGGCACCACCCCAGACGATACCACGTGTGCGACCGACAACCACCAGCCAGTACCAGAGACAGCCAAACGCGATTGCTGCACCGGGCAGCAGCAAAAGTGTAAGCGCCCAGTGATTCGGCGGACCTTCCAGTTTCGCTGCCGTTAGCACGATGTTATCGATTCCAAAAAGGCGCAGCAGCACCGAGAGCAGTATGAAGGCCACTAAAGCATTCGCAAGGATCATCGTCAGCAGCCAGATTCGATTCGGACGTCCGTATTTTCCCGTTCCGAGCACTGGATTACTCCTTTTTACTAGCCAAACATATTTGACGCTAAACCCCGTTTTGGTGCGTTTGGCGTGAGATAACTGTATTCTACACGTTTATCTGCTTGAAGGCTTTTTCTGCCGAGTCCAACAACATATCGATCTCAACATCGGTCATGATCGCCGAAAGGAAGGCCGCTTCGAACTGTGACGGGGGCCAGTAGACGCCCTCGTTGAGCATCGTACGAAACCATGTAGCGAAGCGATGCATATCGCTGGTTTTGGCGCTCGTATAGTCGGTGACAGATGGAGCCGTAGTAAAAAATACGGTGATCATCGAGCCGACCTGATTAACGACGACAGGAATGTTCGACGCCTCAGCACGGACACGAAGTCCGGTCGCCAGAGCCGTTCCGATCTCATCGAGGCGTGGATATATAGTCTCATGTCCCGCCGCGAGCAGACCCAGCATCGTCAAACCTGCGGTCACCGCGATTGGGTTTCCTGAGAGTGTGCCTGCCTGATAGACAGGACCGACCGGCGCGACAGCGTCCATGATGTCAGCCCTGCCTCCGTACGCACCGAGCGGCAGCCCACCGCCAGCGATTTTGCCGAGTGTCGTGATGTCAGGAGTTACGCCAAATCTCTCTTGGGCGCCGCCATAGGCGAGACGAAACCCAGTCATTACCTCGTCGAAAATCAGTACTGCTCCGTACTGCGTCGTCAGTTCACGCAAAGCCTCCAGGAAACCAGGCGCAGGTGGAACACAGCCCATATTGCCAACCACTGGCTCAACGATTGCGCACGCGAGGCGACTTCCCTGTCGTTCAAAAAGATCACGCAGAGCAGGAATATCATTGTAAGGGAGCGTGAGCGTGTCAGCGGTTGCGGCGACAGGAACCCCGGCGCACTCAGGCAAGCCGAGTGTAGCGACGCCCGAACCAGCTTTTGCCAGCAGGCAGTCGGCGTGTCCATGGTAGTTGCCTTCGAATTTGACGAATTTATCGCGACCGGTAAAACCGCGCGCGACGCGTATCGCGCTCATCGTCGCTTCGGTTCCAGAGGAGACGAGCCGCACCTTCTCGATGGACGGGACCGCCGCGACAATCGCTTTTGCGAGACGGATTTCGAGTTCAGTCGGGGCGCCGAAGGTCGTACCACGCGCTGCCTGTGCGATGATTGCGGCAACGATATCTGGATGAGCGTGACCTAATACAAGCGGGCCCCAGGAGCCGATACAGTCCAGAAACCGATTCCCGTCCGCATCGTAGAGATAGGCTCCAATGCCATGATCGATAAAAAGTGGGTCGCCGCCAACCGCCTTGAAAGCGCGAACCGGTGAGTTAACGCCGCCGGGAATGACTGCGGTGGCTTCCTGAAAAAGCGCGCGTGAGCGTTCGGAATTCATACGATCTGTTTGTCCTGCCTTAAAACGTTTTCATGACGACAAATTACGCTGTCAGACTTATTTACGAAACTGCGGCGCCGAACGATTGCCAACGGTGGTACAACGAAGAAATGCCTGCCTTTATAGTAAACGGGTTGTGCTAGTTTCCGCCCATTCTGTTGCTTTCTATACCGAAATCGGGAAAGTCTTGGGCTTAAAGCCAAAGAAACCGGTTCTTTGCAGAAATTTTAGCCCCTATTTGCGCTCTTATCGACGCAAAACAGTAGACAATAAGATAAAAGCGTTCAAATCAGTGCTTATTGAGTGCTGATTTTACCAGACAGAAGTTTACATAGAAAACTAGCACAACTCGTTAGTAAAGTAATCATTCACGCTCATCCCTGATCTCCTCTCCCGAAGCTTCGAGAGAGGGTAAGGAGATCCAAATGCCGTCTGCGAGTAAGAGAAATAAGTCGGGGTGAATCGTTACCTTTTATATTGACGTTACTTTTTCGTTGTGCGGCGCGAACCCCGTTTGCGGCTCGGCGCAACACTCAAAATTCCGATACGAGAACGAGGATAATGCATACGCGCCGAGAGCGCATCCCGATACAGATTATAATGACAAAGGGTGCGCAGGCCAAGGGTTTCCGCTACAGCGACAGAGTCGGACTTGCTGCGAGGGTTGGCTTTGCCATCCAGACAGACACGCTCCGGCCGGCTATAGCGCGGGCAGTTCCAGCAGCGCATCGGCTTTCGCGGTTCCTCGATCGCCACTTCTGGCGAACAATCGGAATCGGTATTCGAGTGTTCCATCTCCATTGGCTTGCCTATTTTGTCTTGCCTATCTAGATAATTTCAATATCACGTCGCCAATACAATTCATCTTCAAAAAAATATTGCTGCCGGGTCGCGATGAATCCCTACATTATTGTACACGAAAACCCGTACTGTAGTCTAATCGTCACTCCAGCCGATCGAGCAGAAGCACAGATCCGTGGAACAGAGCAGCCGCGTCGAAATAAATAGTTGCAATGAATCAAATATGAAGCAAGGAAATTCAGGTCCGGTGTCGCAATGTAGTAAGTGACTAACAACGCACCGTCATGCGGCGGCTCGCGATTCAACTTATTTCGATCAGAATTCGATTTCTATCCGATTTCACTAATTAATGACAACAAGTCTAACGAAACGACAATACAGGGAGCGGCTGAAATTATGAGCGAGACCGGAGTTCTGCGTGTGCTGGTATGGGATGAGAATCCGGCACACGCCCCAAAAGAGATGTATCCGACTGGAATCCGTGGGGCTATCGCCGATGGCCTGAACAAGCTGGGCGAAGGTGCGATTCAGGCTTGGACGGCAAACCTCGACGAATCGGAGCAGGGCTGTTCTGAAGCAGCGCTGGAGAACGCGGACGTACTGTTCTGGTGGGGCCATGCTCGCCATCGAGAAGTGAGCGACGAGTCCATGATGCGTGTCTTCCATCATGTTCACGAGCGTGGAATGGGTTTCGTCGCGCTGCATTCTGCGCACTATGCCAAGCCGTTTCAGGCTGTACTGCGCTGCCCGGGTCATCTGAGGGGCGGCTGGCGGGAGCAGACACCGATCGACACCGAAGAGATTACGGTGTGTGCGCCCCAGCACCCGATCGCAGCGGGAGTTTCGAGCTTTACGCTCCAGCAGGAAGAGATGTATGGAGCACCATTCGAGGTTCCCGCGCCGCAATGCCTCGTACTGCAATCCTATTTCCCGCAGGGCGGAGAGTATTTTCCGAGCGGTATCTGCTGGACGGTAGGCGTCGGCAAAACCGAAGGCTTCACGTCCGGACCCGGCGGCGGAGTCGGTGAAGGTGAGGGTATCGGGAGAGTCTTTTACTTCCGTCCCGGACACGAGACCTTTCCGACCTACTTCGTGCCGCAGGTACAGCAGATACTTCTCAACGCCGCGCTCTGGGCAGGCAAACGAACCGGCGAAACCGGGGTCGGACTTTCGGCGTAGTGCAGAGAGCAGCTGGCGTACATTTCTGGACGAAAGCAAACACGCTTTCATCAGGTTCCCAGTTTCGGGATCAGAGAAGGGAATGTCGCTGCTCTCCGGAAGACACACTGGGCAGATCAAAATCGGAACAGTAACGAAACTATTGCCCGGGATTTCGCAGGGGCGCAGACTACTGCGCCCCTTTCCTGAGCGCTCTCTCCTGTTTCCAAAAGGGTTCCGCTTTCCTGACGAATGCGCCCTCAGCGACAGGCAAAAGGTCCCTGTACTGCCCTGCAGTTACGCCTCCAAACACATATCTGGACAGAAAGCAGCCCCAACATGAGCGACATTGAGCGGCAGACGGCACAGTTCAAGGAAGATTTCGGGCGCGTCAAGCGCGAGATACAGAAGGTAATCGTCGGCAACGAGCCGATCATCGATGGCGTACTCGTCTGCCTGCTCGCGAACGGTCACGCGCTGCTGGAAGGTGTGCCGGGCCTTGGCAAAACCCTGCTTGTGCGCACCCTTTCACAGGCGGTTCATTTGAAGTTTGCGCGCGTACAGTTCACCCCGGACTTGATGCCCGCCGACATCACCGGCACGAACATCCTCGCCGAGAACGCGACCGGTCAGAAAGAGTTCCGATTTCAGCCCGGCCCGGTGTTCGCCAATATCGTGCTAGCCGACGAAATCAATCGCGCTACACCCAAAACCCAATCAGCGATGCTCGAAGCGATGCAGGAGCACTCTGTAACGGTCGCAGGCATCCGCCACGATCTGATCGAACCGTTCTTCGTTCTGGCTACCCAAAACCCGATCGAAATGGAAGGCACGTACCCGCTTCCGGAAGCGCAGCTCGACCGCTTCCTGTTCAAACTTCTGGTCACCTCTCCGACGTTCGAGGACCTGTCCGTGATCGTGGATCGAACGACTGGCATTGTGCCCGAGCCGATTGAGGCGGTCATCGACAGCGACACGATTCTGCAGATGCGACTGCTGTCACGGGAGATTCCGATTTCGCCTTCGGTTCGCGAATTCGCAATTAAGGTCGTGCTCGGCACTCAGCCCGACTCCGAGTTTGCGCCTTCCGTTGTCAAACAGTATGTACGCTACGGCTCGAGCCCACGCGGAGCGCAGGCGATCGTAGTGACCGCGAAAATCAAAGCGCTGCTGGCGGGACGCTTCAATGTAGCGATGGAAGATATAGCCGAAGTCGCGCTCCCTGCGCTGCGCCACCGCCTGATCCTGAACTTTGAAGGAGAAGCGGAAGGCATTCTGCCGGATATGATCATCAGCACGATTCTGGAAAAAGCCCGCGCCGAAACCGGCGTCAAGGTCGGCGTCTACCTGGCGCGGAACGCGCGATTCTAAAGCGAACGCAGAAATCGTGGGAAAGAGTTTCGATTTGCTGCTGCCCTATGCCAGTGACAATCCGCCTACGCAAAAGCCCGTCGTCACACCAGTGCTGCTTCTGCTGTTGTGTTCATTGACCTTATGGGTCGTGGCTGCAGAAGCGCATCACCCCGGAGACGGGCACACTCTGCTGATGCTCTTCGGCATTGTTCCGGCTCGATTTCGTGTGTACTCCCCGCTCACCTATCTGTTCTTTCATGGCGGGTTCGGACACCTGTTGCTCAACGCCTTCTATCTCTGGATTTTCGGAGCGGGCGTCGAAGCAGCGGTCGGACGCGGGCGGTTTCTGCTGCTGTTCCTCGGGGCAGGCATCGTCGGCGGCTTACTCCAATGGCTGGTGACGGCAGCCCTGTTTCCGCTGAACGGCGGTGAGCCTATCGTAGGCGCTTCTGCCGCCTGTGCCGGACTCGTCGGCATTTACGCGGTGCGCTACTATCGCGCGCGGCTCTCCTTCATCGGGCTTCCTTTCGCTCCACACGTGGTCACTGTCGTGATATTATTTCTCTGTTTTGAGGGTGGGATGGGCGTATGGGGGCTGGCACAGGGCTCGACGGCTGAGGGAGTAGCACACTGGGCACACTTCGGCGGTTTCGTATTCGGCCTCGGCACGGCACAGCTTCTTCGCCTCGGCGAAACAGGGCAGCGCGCCTATCTGACTGCGGACGCGCACCAGGCGACAGAAAAAAGCCTTCCGGGGATGGCGATACGCCGCTGGGAAGATTTGCTCGGTAGCGAACCCAATAATGCACAGGCGATGACTGAACTCGGGCGGGCGTGGCTGCAGCTTGGCGATACCGAGCAGTCCTCCGATTACTATCTTCGTGCGTTGAGCCATTATTTGAAGCATGGCAATCGCGAAGAGGCGGCAGCATGCTTTTTCGAAATGAGGGCGGGCGGAGTTCATCGACTTCCCTCGAATCCTGGAGACATGTTTTCCCTTGGAAACGCACTCGAAGAGCAGGAGCGCTATGCCGAAGCAGCCGAGCTTTTCCGCATGATCACCGTTACCTACCCGAATTCTCCTGAAACCGAAGCTGCCCTGTTGAAGACAATTTCATTCTATATCTACCAACTCGACCGGAAAGAAGAAGCAAGTCTCCTGCTTCGTATCTATAGCGACCGTTACCCAAACAGCGCGTTCCTGCCGATGGCGGATCGTCTGCGGCGTGCTACATTGGAAATTCAGCCCTAAAAGCAAGCCTTGTAGGACGCGCGATTAAATATATTTGCAGACACGGTTAAAACCCGATCTGGACATGGGATGTCCGCACACGAGGACTGAGCTCCCTCACCCCCGACCCCTCTCTCTACCATTCGTACCTGATTAGGGAGAGGGAGAAAATGCGGACAGTGCTGTATTCGCCCCTTCTCCCTAACGAATAATGAGTGGCAGGGAGAAGGGTTGGGATGAGGACTGAAGAGTTGCTCCGCAGGGCAAAAAAGAGGCTCTGCTCAATCTCGACGCGGCGCTGAAAAATCCAGACTACAATCGCTGACTTCTGTTGTTTCTTGTGCTTGTGGAGTAAAAATGCGCGTACGAATGGACTATGGCAAAACAGGGGTGGAAGTCGATCTACCGGACAGTAATCTGATGGCAGTGCTGGGTCTGGAGCACACGCTGCCGCTGTTAGCCCCCGACGTGGCTATACGTACTGCGCTCGCGACACCGGTTGGCACATCCGCCCTTTCGCTGCTGGCACGCAATAAAAAAACTGCCTGTATCGTGATCTGCGATATCACGCGACCTGTTCCCAATAGCCTTCTGCTGCCACCAATTCTGGAAATCCTCGAGCAGTCCGGCTTACCCGAAGCGGGAATTACGGTACTGGTCGCGACCGGCACACACCGCCCGAATCTCGAAGAAGAGCTGTCCGCGCTCGTTGGGCATGCGCTCGCCTCCCGCCTCCGGATCGTCAACCACTACTGCCACGATCTGGAGTCACACCGATTTCTCGGTGATTCGCCCGCCGGTATTCCCGTCTGGCTCGACGAAACCTACTGCGATGCCGAGCTTAAGATTACCGTCGGACTGATCGAGCCTCACTTTATGGCTGGCTATTCCGGCGGGCGGAAACTGGTGATGCCGGGTATTGCGGCGATGGAGACCATCAAACGCTGGCACTGCCCGCGCTTTCTCGAATCTCCTTATGCCAACAATGGCATCGTCGATAAAAATCCGGTTCACGCCGAGTCGCTGGCGATCGCCCGTATGATGCCGCCAGATCTGATTATCGATGTAACGCTGGACGAAACAAATCGAATTACCGGCGTTTTTGCGGGGGATCTCGAAAAGGCATGGCTGAGCGGAGTTGAATTCGCGGCGCAGCGGCTGCGAGCTGGCGTCCCTGCCGCTGCCGATATCGTCGTCACCTCGAGTGCCGGATATCCGCTCGATGGAACCTTCTATCAGGCTGTCAAAGGCATGGTCGGCGCGTTGCCCGTGGTCAAAAAGGGCGGTACGATCGTTATCGCTTCTGCCTGTGGAGAAGGAATCGGCAGTCCAGAGTTCACGCGAACGCTGCTCGAAACAAAAGACTTGGAAGCCTTCGTCACGCACATTTCGCAGCCCGAAGTTTTCCTTCCCGAAGAGTGGCAGATCGAGGAATTGGCGAAAACCGTCCGACATGCGACCATCATACTCGTCACGGACGGCATCGAAGCGGCAACTGCGCGACGCTGTTTCGTAACACCCGCCGCGACGCTGGAAGCCGGGTTACAAATCGCGTTCGAACGACAGGGCGCGGAGGCTACGTTGATCGCAATTCCTCGCGGCCCCTATGTGATACCATACGTTAGCACAGGATCGGTCTGAGGAGTGGAATTACTATTCACCGTGCCTTCACTTTCACTCCTATACACAGAATAGCCGCATTGCTTCCAATCTTGCCGAAGCTTCGGGAGAAAGGGTCGGGGGGTGAGGGTGAATAGTTACGGAATGCCCCCGATTTTGGAGGCAATTACGAATACGAATACATCTCCGAGCCATGGGGGCAGCATTTCGCTTGATTTTTGATACGGAACGTGTTATACTTGCGAGCAGTCAGGGAACTCAGCGTTGCGGACGTTTTATCTGTCCATATCCGCCGATACGGTCATTTGATACCGTCTCTGACATGGGAGAAGCGACTAGATGAGCAGCCAGGGCAACGTCGGCATAGAGCGTGGAATCGCGTTCAAAACCGAGGGGCGCTATGACGAAGCGATCGCTGAGTTTCAGGCAGTACTGAGCGTGGACGCAAACGCCTGTGATGCACACTACCAACTGGGACTGGTCTACGGTTTCGTAGGGATGTTCGACGAATCTATCGAGGAGCTTCAGCACGCGATCACTCTCGACGCCTCACGTATCGATGTTAGGAACGATCTCGCGCTGACTTTTTCGATGCTCGGCGATTATGACAAAGCCAAGCTGGAGTTCGAGGAAGTGCTGCGACGTGATCCTTCCAACAAACGCGCGCTCGACAGCATGGTTTTCTTCTCCGAACCAGTATGACATCCTGACGGCTTTCCTCTCCTGGGCATCATGCATTCCGCCTGGTGATCAAGCATCTTGATTGATGCTTAGATTCGATTTCTATTTTCACTGCAGATGATCACTCCTGTAGGTTGACACACGACAATGCCGCCAACACAACCGTCGGCAAAAACTCGCTTAGAATCCTCTCGCGTACGACCCGTACGAACGCTTCCGAAATGGTTCGCTCCCCTCTTCTATCTGCTGCTCGCGTTCATTTTTCTGTGGCGCTCGACGCTAACGGCGCAGGTTTTTTTGCCAGCCGGTTTACTCGGGCATATCGCGCCTTATAGTGCCGCTCCTCACCCGGACTACCTGCCCGCATGGAATCCGTTGCGCTGGGATGGCATTGCCCAGTTCTATCCATGGCGCCACTTTGCCGCAAATACTCTCCATTCGGGCTTCCTTCCGCTATGGAACCCCTACCAGTTTTGCGGGACACCCTTCGTCGCCAATAGTCAATCCGCACCGTTCTATCCCGGCAATCTGCTCTTCTATATTATGCCGACCGCGCGGGCGTTCGGGTACAGCGCTGCACTCCATCTCGCCCTTTGTGGATGGTTCATGTATCTGCTTTTGCGGCGACTCCGATGCGGCGAGGCGTCGGCGCTGCTGGGCGGGATCGTCTTCGCCTATTCCGCCTGGCAGGTCAACTGGCTGCAGCTTCCGACTTTCCTCGCAACCTCCTGCTGGTTTCCGTTGCTGCTTCGGCAAATACACATCGCGTTCGGATCCCGCAATCTCGCTATACCAGCAAACTTTACCTCAAAAACGGGGCTGCTTCCCTCGCTTGGAAGTCTTCTCTCGACTGCAGGGATCGGTGCGGTAACCGGTATGATGATTCTGGCAGGGCATCTGCAGATCACCTTCTATGGGCTATTGGCAGGCACGCTCTGGACGCTTGCCCTGCTGTTCACGCGACTTAGAGAACGCAATGGACAAGTCGATCGGGCATCAGCGGGCAGAACAACAGGTTTACAGGGTTTGCTGCGCTGTCTAAGCGGTCTGGCTCTCGGGCTGATGCTGGCTGCGCCGCAGCTGCTGCCGACGCTCGAGCTTTCACGACAATCGCATCGTGTCGGCAATCCCTCAGCCCAAGGCTATGCCGCCTATACGGAGTATGCGCTGCCCGCCGCCGATCTGACAATGCTTGCACTGCCTGAGTTCTTTGGCAATGATAGCGACCCCACTTCTCCCTATTGGGGTTTCTATACAAAGCGGCTGTCAGACGATCAAACACTCGCAATCCGTCACAATGCGGCGGAGACCGGGCTCTATGTTGGACTGCTCCCCCTGCTGCTCACGCTTTTCGCAATTGTCAGACTGCTGACAACAAAAACGGCACGCGATCGGCGCGTTGTTTTCATGACGGCTCTCGGACTGATTGCCCTGATGCTCGCGCTCGGAACTCCTCTCAATGCGCTCTTCTACTTCGGTATTCCGGGTTTCGGACAGTCGGGTTCTCCTGCTCGCTGTCTCGTGCTGTGGGCGATGGCGTGCGCATCTCTCTCTGCGTTTGGTCTCGATGCCCTGCTCTCGCAACCGCCCGCGAAGCGGGAAGTCGGTATCATTGTCGGGATCGGAGCATTATTCGCCGCGATCTGCCTGAGCCTGACCGCGCATTCACTGCAAACACAACTGCCCGGCTTTGATACGCTCAAAGTCCCGACGCTGGCCGAAGCATTCGGGCGGATCGGAATGGGGTGGCTTCGCCTGGCGATTATCGGCGGCGGTTCACTGGCTCTGTTGCTCATTGCGTCGCGGTCGAAAGCGGCGCCAAGTCCGCTTTTACCGGAAGCCCCTGAGCCGAAAGGTTCGTTCAGACTAGAAGTCCCTGCCGATCAGCACAAAAAATCTATCAGTTGGCTCCCTGTTAGCGCACTGGGGATTGTGATTCTCGATCTGTTCGTTACCGGTATCAGGGTGAATCTCACCGCGGACCAGAGCGAAGTCTATCCCGTGACGCCCGGCATCGCCTACCTCCAGCAGCACGCGGGACACAGCAGAATTATGCCGCTCAACAGGCGTTGGAGCCTGCTCAAAGCGCCGCCTGCAGTGCTGCCGCCAAACGGCGCAACCGTCTACGGACTGCGGGATGTGCAGGGCTATGATTCGCTCCTGACAGGGCAGTATAAAGCCTTTGCTAACCAGTTTTCCCTCCCTGCACCCGATGGTTCGCGCGATGCCAGCCCGCCGGAAGTCGGCAATATGGTCTTCTTCCAGAACCCCGAAGCCGCGCTGCTTCCGACGCTCGGCGCAGAGTATGCTTTGACTACTTCGAACGCGAGCCCACAGTCCACAACATCATTTATCCCACGCACTTCCCCGGTTTACGAGGTTACGAATGAGATGGGAATTTATCCACTCGACAACGCGCTGCCTCGCGCCTACGTACAATTTCTGGATCAAAACAATATCAAACGCATTCCCGCAGTATTTCTCACCGATACCGCGACAAGAGTTGTCCTGCGAACTGACGCCCCGACAGCAGGAACTCTGCACCTCGCCGATCAACAATATCCCGGCTGGATGGCTTTCGTGGATGGCCAGCCGTTGACATTCCTGCCACAGGAGGCGCAGTTCGGCAGCGTCTTTCGATCTGTCGCAGTCCCGACTGGAGCGCACACAGTCGAGTTTCGCTTCCAACCGTTTAGTTTTCTTCTTGGTTGCTATGCGGCATTTCTAGGTGTCGGACTTCTTACCGCAATCGCCGTTCTGATGCTTGCATTGCGGCGCGGGATCGTCAAAAAATCTAGAATATAAGGCAATGTGCTCGACAATGGACTGACCACGTGTCTGGATAGTCTACCGGAGAGGAATGCAGAATGAGCGATGATGCTGTTCACGTCACGCCGGAAATGCTCGCCAAAATTGCTTCGGCACGTTCGCTGCCCGATGGCGATTGTACGCCGTCAATCACCACATACCGCAATATCGGCGAACTGTTCGCTGCACATGTCAAGGCGCAGCCAGACAAGAATTTCCTGACTTTCGTCGATGAAGATAGAGCCGCAACCCGCTGGAGTTACAGCGAGTTCTACGCACTCGCAAGCCAGCTCACCTCTTTCTTTACTTCATTTGGTCTGCGACAGGGTGACCGTATCGCCACTTTGATGCGAAACGACCCGATGACA
>JBBQPY010000086.1:0-21523 GCA_038216735.1 Chthonomonadales bacterium | reverse complement strand
ATTTGCGCGCCACCGGTAGGTTTGAGCTCGTGTAGCGATCTGCACAACCGAAGTTTTCTTCCTTCAAGAAACAGGAGTGTGCTCTTGAGGCGAAGCCGAAACTGTTATTTCGCAATTGATCTTAAGATAAGAATTCACCATGACACCGTAATCCTTTGGCAAGGCGGTGTTTGTATCCCAATAGTACAACCCTCTGGCTATTTTAGTGAGTACGCAGACAAATCTGTGCCATTCAACTTCGCAAGCCGGCTGGTTTGAAATAACCTGTCCGTCCGAGGATCTAAAGTTATAGAGTCCCATCTGCGAACTCAGTCGCGCAGCAATACCTGGTCTTTCTTCCACTGAACGAGTCACTGAGCGAACAACTCGTCCTTTGAACACAGCTATCGCGCTGGGATGTTGCGCAGACTTGATATACATGCTCAACACAGTACGCATATACTCTTCATCATCAGACATATATTTATTGCTGGTTGTCCATTTTTGTCGATTGCACAATCCACACGATGGTACGGTTATAATATCTGGCGGACAAGGTTTGTCAAAGAATGCCCGCCCGATGACATGCTCTTTTTCCGTTGCTTCCCGGTGGCCACAGTAAGCACAAGTTTTAATCACAAATCGCTCCTTTCGATTCTGCTCTCGCCAAACGCGGGTGTCGGTTATAAGGCATGTTCAACTCGCAACTAATTCACAGTAAACGTCGCTGTGATGGTATGATTCGCGGCAGGTGGTCTGAAACGTACGATCAAACCAGTCTGGCAGTTCGTCGCAGTTGTCGAGAATATTGTGGTCTCCATCTCACAAGGAGTTTTATGTGGAAGCGCTAATACAGTCGCTGGGGCTGTACTAGGAGTTGAAAGGGAGACGCGTTGTTGAGAGCCAATGCAATCAGGCTGCGAACCTTCTTGACCAGAAAATAGACAGGCTCTTTTTTTCGTATCTGGGTCCATGTAGTAGTACTCAATGCGAATGCTTGATCCGTCGATTTTGAAATTCCAATCGGAGTTGTTAGCCAAAATAATGGGACTCCACTGTCTTGATGGTGATATTAGCTTAAGCGATGCAAAATTACCACGTGCTAGTTCCACCTCAGTTTTATACCATTTCACATACTCATCGGCATTCTTCCAGCCAAGAGGCGTAAGGGTTTGCTTAAGATTAGTCAGGCGATTGCGTCGCCACATTACCCCTTCCCCAAAACTGCCGGTTTCGAACAAATGAACTGGGATAAATACGAAGAATACTATGTAGCAAATGCTAGCGAGGCTCAAAACTGCTACCAACCGCTTCCAATATTTATTCATAATTCTCCTATGCACGCATCAGCACAAATCGCAGCTTCGGCCATTATAGCAAGCGGACACAATTATGTCAACAAACGTCTCCATATATCCGGCTGGTGCCGACTTAAACTGCGCAAGACCATCCCATTGCCTTATTGTGCAGTAAGAAAATGGCTTAAACTGTGAAAAGGATGATGGACTGAACCCAGACATACATAATAGTGTATACTTCTAACTACAGATGAATACAGAGAGGATAAAAAGTCATGACACAACTGGTGAGTGCGCGGCTGCCAGAGCAGACGGCAGAGCGCGTCAAGCAGTACGCCCGCAAGAAGCAGCGAAGCGTCAACGAAACCATTGCCCTCGCACTCGACGAATGGCTGCGGCAGAACGAGTTTGCCTTTATCGAGTTCCGTGAGACACGCGATGGGCGTATCGCCTATATGAAAAACTCGCGGCTGGCAGTCTACTGGGTAATCAAAGTGGCGAAGGGGTATGACATGGACATTACCAAGGTCTGTGCTTACTGGCCGGAGCGTCCTCGTGCCTGGATACAAGCCGCCTTCAATTATTATGCAGCCTACCTGGAAGAGATCGACGCGCAGATCGCCGATTATGACGCCGTAACGCTGGAAACGCTGAAGCGGCAACTGCCACAGATCGAAGTCTATGCTGTGCCGGTCAGCCTCCTTTCGGAAGCGACAGACTGACCAATGTCCCTGTCACTCTTACTCGATGAGAACATTTCGCAAGTCGTCGCGGAACAGGTTCGGCTCAAACGATCAGACATTCCCATTCAGAGCATTCACCACTGGCACGAGGGAGCCTATCTGAGCGTGCCGGATGAAGTCCTGATCGCCGCCGCTCACGCAGAGAATTTGACACTTGTTACATACGATACTCAGATACTTTCGGAATTGTCCTATTTATTCGCGGAGGAGATTGCGTTCGGTGGGCTGATCTTTATAGACGCAAAAACCGTTGCAAGCAGCGATTTCGGTTCACTGACGCGCGCAATCGTCCATCTCTGGGAAGCTCAGCACGAAATGGAATGGAGCAGCCGTTTGATCTATCTACCCGCTCCGCCTCGAGACAAATATGACTTTTGCATGTTTACAAAGGATTACGTAAAAACCATTCATGAGCCGTTTCTTTTTTAATGTGATGCACAGTGTTAGAATTAGCAAATCCAATGAGGTGTGTCGATTGCTTCTCAGAAAGGTTCGTGCTGCTCACACAACCCGCATATTCTGGAGATCGCGTAAATACAAAACGAGGGCGTAATGGAATATTCTCAATTAAGCCGAAGACCGCGATCGGTGTTGTCCAGACACCGATCCCAAGTGGTGGTCAAAACTCGATAATCCCATCGTCCCCGGTTTCGTCCCTGATGCCCACTGAGAAGCATTGCCAGCCAATGACTCAGAACGCGTGAAGTCAGAATGAGTAAAAACCAGCGGAAAAAAAGGGATCCGCGAAATATGATTTCGCGGATCCCTTACAGATATCGACCTTCCAGCACAGAGAGTCTCGAGCCTGCGTCAGTATCTCAGGCGTCTAACGGATCGTCGTCGTGTAGGAACGCGCACCACCCAGACGGTAGCTCACTAGAGCACGCACGTAGCGTGCATTCGGCGCGGAACTAAAGCTGAGTTCGGAAGGCGCACTCGTTAGCGTACGACGGGCAATCACGCGATGGTTTCGGTCGAGCAGGGTGACACGCATACTGCGAATGTTGCTCATGTCGGTCTGCCACGCAATGCCGACTGTATTGTTGTTGCGTCGGGCAAGCAATGGATAGCTGTGTCTATTGCTGCTGCGAAAACTCTGGTCGAACGGAAAAGTAGTTCGCGATCCGTTACTGCGGCTGTTGAAAGTGTTCTGTGCACTGCTATCATTTGCGCTCGGATCTGCCGGGATGAAATTGCCCTGCGCATCATACGCTCCCGGACTACTGGCATAGGTTCCATCTGCAAGGCGAACGCCCATGCCATCGATTACCGTGAGCCCCGCCTCATTGTAAGCATTGGGTACGAAATCCTGACCTGGGAGTACCGGATCGAAGCCTGAGGCACCAAACCCCTGATAGGAACCATCCCCGTAAATAGGGGTACCCGGCGGGACGTTCGTATATACGGCGCCAGTGCTTGTACTCGGATCGTAGGTTCCAACCCCGTTCAGATTTGACGGATCGACTGTCGGCACGGTGCCGACAGAGGAGCCATTGTTGCCGGGATCGAAAGTGTGAAGCGGCGCCGGCTGAAACACCGGAATTTGCGCAGAGGCGCTGAAAGCCGTGGCGTAGAGCAAACCTACTGCGCCCAGTGAAATTCCTAACGATTTGAAAGTGTGTTTTGTATTCATTGTGTTGCCTGTTTCCAATCACTTTTCCAATTTCCAATTTGCTACTGCGTATAGTCTCATTTCGTACGTAGTCTGTACGAAGCGGCATCTGCCTCGAGGCAAAGCCTGCTGTTCATCGAGATTTTGCGGAAAACGAAAATCCGTCATATAGTTTTGTATACAGTCGCGCGCCTTGCTTCTGAGTCGAGGTAGGTTATTGAATCGACGTGGGATGTACAGCAGGATGTTCCCATTCTCTACTCCATATTGCTCATGGCCGTCACGATTCGTTCGTTCTGTGTTCGCACTGCAGTCAAACTTACCTCCAGGACGGGTGTGACAAAGCGAACCTCGGCTAAAATTATAAAAAGCGTGGAACAATCGGTTCGTTTATGACGACTTTTCGGAGACACTCCATTCCGATACGACTCCACGCAAAGTCGTTATGCTGTTTATGTCACGTTATGCCTTCGACGTTCGTATGATACACATCTTCAGGTCTGCATCTATTCGTTCCTATCTGCATTGGATGCACAATTATAAACAGATTTTCCATCGAATGGATATGCTAATCCAATACAGGCGTCCTGCCTGCAACTGCCTGTAGCGAGTTTCAGCCTCTTCAGTACTGCCTGTGGCGTGAAAAACTTAATTTTTGTCGTTTTTTTATCATTTTTCGGTTTTAGAACGACATTATATCTTGACAGATAAGTAGTTACTGTGCTACGCTACTCAAGAATATGGCGGAGAGCCGGGCATTTGACCTTCGTCACTGCCACTTGAAAGCGGATTGTGACGCCAATTGTGGCTATCACAGGAGACTTTCAGAGCCGCCGTAAGCCACGATGCAACGCAGAAAACCGCGCGTATCGCTTCTGAATTTACTTTGTTCCGCATTGGAGCGGCAGCAGAGAAGCAGGATACAAGGAAACTCTTCTCACGCTTCCGATTCCGTCCGGGTCATTGTGCTTCGAAATCGATACCTCGCCGTCGATGCCGACCATCGAATAGCAATGGAATGCAACGCGCTTGGCTGTGCGACATTTCGCCGATTCATGCGTGCTATTCCCAACGGAGGAAATCGACTATGAAGAAGGCTATGCCCTTCCTCGGCGCCTCCCTGACGCTGCTTGCCGCGAGCTGGTCCTCAGTCGCAAAAGCGCAGGATGCCAAACCATTCCAGGACGTCCCGACGACGCACTGGGCATACGAAGCGGTCACCGACCTGCAGAGCAAAGGTATCATCATCGGATACCCGAGCGGTTTCTTCATCGGCAAACGTGCTCTGACCCGCTATGAGTTCGCAATCGCCCTCTACCGCGCTCTGAAGTCCCTTCCCGCTGCTGGTGTTGGGCCTGCGGGCGCGACAGGCCCTGCTGGCGAGGCTGGTCCTCCCGGCCCGATTGGACCTGCTGGCATTTCTCCGGAAGACCTGCAGAAACTTCGTGACCTGATCGCTACGTTCGGTGGCGAACTCCGACAGCTCGGTGTCAACGTTCAGGACCTCACCAGCCGCCTCGATGCTCTGACCAAAGACGTCGCGGGAATCAAGAATCGCCTCGACAGAATGATTCAGTGGCATGCCGACCTGTTCTACGGCGTACGCACGAATCTGTCCCGCAATCCGTTCGTCGACTACAGCGGCGCACCGCAGGGTGCCGATCAGGCAATCTTCGGTAACACCGCATCGGTTCATGATCTGCATGTCTATGGCACCGGTAACGTTGGCAGCGGCGTCACAGCGAACCTCGACCTCGTGTTCTCGAACTACCTTTCCTACCGTGCTAGCAACACGCTGCTCGGCGGGTATCCGGCTGCGAACCGCAATGGCGGTGCAGAACAGGTAAATGCATACCAGGCAAACGTAAGTGTTCCGATCGCACCCGTTGGTCGCAACACCACGCTCACCATTGGACGCTTCAAGAACTCGAATACTGCGCTGACGTATGCGCGTCCTTATACGGATGCGTACTTCGATCTGCCGCAGTACAGTGACAACCAGTATGTCGGCGATGGCTTGAAATTCGAGAGCCGGTTTGGCAGCGCCAGAACTTCGCTCTGGGTGACCAGTTACGACAGTACAGCGACGACATCGGGTGCACTTCTGAATGCGCCGCTCGTAGGTTCATCCAATCCGTTCTCCCGTCACCAGATCGGCGGAATCGTTAACAACCAGTTCGGTGGTGGCGGTCTTGGACAGTTCGGTCTGAATGGGTTCAATGGATTTAACGGACTAAATGGGTTCAATGGTTTTGGAAATGCGGCTCCGAATAGCGGGCTGGTCTCGGATCGACAGCAGATTCAGTCGACCCAGGGCGCAGGTATCCATGTCGGTGTTCCTCTGTTCCGACTCGGTGAGCTCGGTCTTTCGCTCCTCGACTTCGGTAGCAGCGGGCTAAACAATGTCAACCCGGCACTCAACGTGGGCTATAGCAACGTTGTCGTGTACGGCGCGAACCTGACGCTCCGACCGATCGGACGTATCGGCATCAACCTGGAAGGCGCCAAAAGCGTCACCCAGCGTGGTGTGTTCAACATTGACACGCAGAACAATGACGACAACAACGCCTACATCGGTAACCTTACCTATGCAAGCGGTCCCTTGAACGTCAAACTTGCCTACCAGTACATCGATCCGCGCTATGCGGCTCCGGGCTACTGGAACAAAATCGGCAACTGGTACAACCCGACCAACATCCAGGGACCGTCCGGTACCATTGGCTTCAAGGCTAACAACGCCCTGTCTGCCTATATTGGCGGTGGCTATTACACCGGTGCGCGCAATCGCCCCGGGAACCTCACAATGGGGTCCAGCATCACGCAGGGTAAAGCTGGAGTAAAGTTCAATGTGAACAAATACTTCAATGTCGGCCTCGATTACGAGGGCGTGATTTATGACCTGTCCAGCGCTGTCGGCGGCATCGCCGGCCGACGTGGCAAGCCGGTCGAGCAGTATATCACGCTCGGTCTTGGCGCGAACCTGACCAGCAACACGACATTCAAAGTCGCTTACCAGCTTATCAATCAGCAGGAAGTCGGCTCCACGTACCTGAATGGCAATGGCACAGCAACCTCCAACGCCAGCGTGTTCACGACACAACTCGCCGTCCACTTCTAAGCAGACGACGCATTGTATCGCTCTCGCCGTCCTTTCCAATTTGGGAAGGACGGCTTTTTATCGCTGATTTTCGGCAGGTGCTGGAAGCGAAGCAGGAAAAACAAAATGCATCGTTGAAAGCAGGAAAAATGACATATGTCGTCGAAAAGAAGAGCACACACGTGTTGCCTACTCATATTTTCGTGAAGTAAGCAGCCCTATTTTTTGCTTATCTTTTTATGCTTTCACTAAAGCTCAGAGGCGATGTTCTCACTCTTCTCCCTTTGCGCTCTCTTTCCAGAAAGGGTTGGGAGTGAACGTTACCAGTTCCTATTCTCGTGTAGTAGGCGCCAGGCGGGTGAACAGTTCCACCATATTTGTTTCCTTGAAAACTGGAGAAATAGTCCTGCCAGGCAGACAGCATTGCAAGGAGCGAACAGTATGAACCCTGAAATAACGATGCCGATGCGTACACTGCTCTGCGAAGATGATGGGATCACCGTCATGCAGCTACGCAAAGCCCTGCTTCTCAACGGTTTCGATATCGTGGGTGAGGCGATGTCAGGACGCAAAGCGATCGAGCTGGCGCTAACGCTCAAGCCCGATCTAATATTGATGGATATCAATATGCCCGGTTCAGTGAACGGCATCTCCGCCGCACGGGAGATCATCCAGCAGCTGGCGGTTCCGATAATCATGCTGACTGCCTACAGCGATGACGACTCCGTCAACGATGCACTCGAAGCGGGCGCGTGTGCCTATCTCGTGAAGCCAGTGACCAGCGAACAACTGCTGCCTGCGATCCACCTCGCCGTCAGGCGATTTCGCGCTATACAGACCGCGATCGAAGAGGCAACTGACCTTCGCGAGGCACATGAAACGCGCCGAATGGTTGAAAAAGTAGTCAAAATGCTGATGGAACAGCAGTCGATCAGCGAGAGCGAAGCGTACCGGCTCATCCAGCAGACGGGCGTGACACGCCGGACACTCCGGCAGACCGCGCAGGAGATTCTCGACGGCGGTATCGTTCCGGGCATCCCAGCTGTGGACAGCCGGAGCGGACCAGCCTCAGTCCCGTCCGGCAGCGCTCCACGCTAATATTTCTGCCAGTACTCTTTTCTTCCACTTTCCGGCGTCGTAGGTGCTGGTTGCGACAGGAGCGTCTGTGAGCCGTCCAGAGCGTAAAACGGATCGACTTGTTATTTTGTCGGGCGGAGTAGAGAAGCTAGGCCGAATCAATATCCCTGGTCCATTGCCATTTTCTTTGGTTTTTATTGACTCTTCTTTTTGTTTCCTATCCTGCTTTCTACTGCTTTCCTGACTCGTTTGCTTCGCTATTTTCGTTGCTTTATTGCTTTGCTTTTTTCGTAACTATTCGCCCCAACCCCCTCTCCCGAAGCTTCGGGAAGAGGGAAAACAGTGCAGATATTGTGCCTGTCAGTAGGAAACTGAAGGCTGGGTGAATAGTTATTTATTTCTTCACTGCTCAGTACAACTATGATGATCATTCCCGACCGAAGCGAATTTTTACAGCGTGCCCAGCATGGCAATTTAATCCCGGTTTATCGCGAAATTCTTGCCGACCGGTTGACTCCTGTTTCTGCCTATGAGCGACTGACCAGCGGCATTCGCCCGGGGAACAGCCCTGAGGATTCGTATGCGTTCCTGCTCGAAAGTGTCGAAGGGGGCGAACGTCTCGGCCGCTATTCGTTTCTCGGCTGCAATCCAACCCTGGTCTTTCGCAGTAAAGGTCGAACGGCACACATCACCGAACAGGGTGTCGCGCGTACCGTTCTGATCGCTCCCGGGCAGGACCCGCTTTCGCTTCTCAAGCAGCTTCTCGACAGGTACCAATACGTTGAATCACCCGACTTACCACGTTTTTGCGGTGGCGCGGTCGGCTATTTAGGCTATGATGTCGTACGCTTTTTCGAGGACCTTCCAGACACGAATCCCGATGAACTCGATGTCGACGACGCCTGCTTTCTGTTCACAGACACGCTGCTGATTTTCGATCATGTCCGGCACCGTATCAAAGTGCTCTGTAATGCGCACATTACGGACGATCCGAACGCAGTGTATGATGCCGCACTGCTCAAAATCGAGACGCTTGTGGCGCGCCTACGCGCGCCGTATGATCCCCCCGCGCCGTATCAACCACCGACGTCACAACCGATTCAAATCGACTCACTATTCCCGCGTGTAGAGTACGAGGCGGCTGTCCAGCGCTGTCGGGAGTACATTCTCTCCGGGGACGCTTTCCAGATCGTGCTATCGCAGCGGTTTTGCGTGCCATTCACCGCACCTCCATTCGACCTGTATCGCGCGCTGCGCTCCGTCAATCCCTCGCCTTACATGACCTATCTCGATCTCGGCACACGCAAACTGGTTGCCTCCTCACCTGAAATACTGGTGACCGTCGAGCAGAAAACCGTTCGCGTTCGCCCGATCGCCGGGACGCGTCCACGCGGCGCGACGCCGGAAGAAGATGCGCGTCTTGAGACGGAACTGCTCGCGGATGAGAAAGAGCGAGCAGAGCATATCATGCTGGTCGACCTCGGGCGCAACGATGTGGGTCGTGTCTGCGAATATGGGAGTGTGCATCTAGACGAGCTGATGTCGATCGAGAAATATTCTCACGTAATGCACATTGTTTCGAACGTGACGGGAAAACTCGCGCCGCAAAAGGACGTCTTCGATGTGCTGCGCGCCTGTTTTCCGGCGGGCACCGTTTCCGGCGCGCCAAAAGTGCGAGCGATGGAGATTATTGAAGAACAGGAGTCGACTCGTCGGGGTTTTTATGCGGGAGCGGTCGGGTATTTCAGCTATTCCGGGGATATGGATATGGCGATCACGATCCGCACGATGCTTCTGGACGGGCAGACAGCCTATTTACAGGCAGGCGGAGGACTGGTTGCCGACTCTATTCCGGCAAACGAATATCAAGAATGTCTGAACAAAGCGGGAGCGCTCGTTGCGGCAATCGAGCGGGCAGAAGCCGGGCTGGACTGAAGTCGCGCATACTGACGGGTCAGTTTTCCCGTACCTCTTTCGCCTCCGCAGGACGGGCAATCGGGATCACGACCCGGAAAATGGTGCCGCTATCCGGCAGGCTCTCCATTTGCAGTTCGCCTTGATGGAGATCGAGATACCGGCGAACGAGGGGCAGTCCAACTTCCCAGCCCTCGTAGCCACGTGCTGGCGAGTTTTCCAAAAGCGGAAAGGCAGCGCCCATATTGGCAATCGCCTCGGGCGGAATATGAAGGGCTGTATCGCGCGCCTCGACCACGATCGAGCTGGCATCTCGCCACGCGCTCACTTCAACGCAGCCGCCCGCCGGGGTAGCCCGCAGCGAACTCGACAGCAGGTGGTAGATTATATGTCTAAAAATGCTTTTATCGGCTTCGATCTGGCCCAAATCCTCAGCAAGAATAAAAGGAAATTCGACCTTTTTGCGCTCTGCGAGCGGTCGCAAGGTGCTGTAGAGTTCCTGCAGCAAGGGCGTGACGTCGACAAGAATATACTGGAGCGTCAGTTTTCCAGCGCGAATAGACAGTAGATCGAGTAGATTATTGATGCACTCGAGCAAATTTTGTGCTGAGTTCTCGATATGTGCGAGAGCTTGCGCCTGTAGAGGAACAATCACCCCATACGACTCTTCCATCAACAGTTCAGTGAAACCGAGGATGGCTGTCAGCGGCGTGCGCAACTCATGCGAGGCATTCGATAAAAATCTGCCCGCCACATGCTGCGTGGTGACCGCCTCATCCTGATAACCCGCCAGTTCGAGTTCACACTGCCGGATTCGTCTGTCCGCGACCGCTGCGATCACGAACGCGCAGTAGCCATCGTTAGTGTGAAGAGCGGGTGCATCTGCACCACGTGCCTGCAGAACGAGGCGCGTCTCATCCTCCAGGTAGCCCAGCATTCGCTGCACATCCGGCCAGTGCAGGGGCAGCTCTGAGAACAGATGCGCTGCCGACCCGAGACTATCGGTATACGCCAACTGACGGACCGCCGTATCCGGAGTGACCTGTGCTTCTGCGGACTGGCCGGACGATTCGGGATTTACAAGATCCCTTTCTGCCTGCGCCAGCGCAGCCCCGGCGTTCTCGTGACAGGAGACGAGAGCCGACAGCATCTCGAGTGCAGCTGTATGTGCTGTCCCCTTGCGCGAGTACAATTCGCGATTCAAGTGCCACAATTCGGTCTGAAGCGTCTTCTGCCACTGACGCATAATAATGCCCTGATTATCACGCAGCGCCTTCGCTGAGTTGAGACAGGTCCATATCATCGTTGTTATTTTCCCTGCTTTTTCGTGAGTCGCTGCACGATCAGTGGCGTGAGATCATTGGCGGAATAGACCAGCGAGTTGGCTTCGAACACGTTATGAAAACCCTTCTCAACGGCAGTTCTTCCGATAAGAGTGCGCAGTTTGACAAGCTGAGAGCGGCGGAATAGCTCGAGTGCTGCCGCCCGATCTGCCTGCATGTCCTGCTCGAAGTTCGGCATCGTTTGGCGTACGCGTGCTGTCATATCCTGCAGTTTTTTCATTCGTGCTTTATCAGCAGGTGTGAGGTCTTTATCTGCTTTGATCTGCAGTGCCGACAGCTCATCCTGCTGCTGACCCGAGAGGGCTTTGAGCGCTTTGAGCCGCGCGAGATCTGCCTCTGTTTTGATCGTTTTGCTGTTCAGCGTAGCATACTCCAACCACTCGCCGAGCGACAAATAGACTACGGATGCGAGATCGGATAGCTGACGAGCCGATTCAATCCGCAGTTCATTGTCTTTTTGCGCCAGCTCCTCACGCCCGCCCGAGGCAGCGTACACAGAGTCCAGGTCGACATTTGCGATGTTGCCGACCGAAAGCGCCACCTGAGATTTTGGCTCGGGTCCCTGGCGCGCATGAACAATCGCCGCGCCGAAGCCGCAAAGCAATGATAGTGTCAGGATACAGATTGGTACGGCGAGATAGGGGTTGGGAGTATAGGAACTGGGAGTTCGCATTGCTGATTGGATTCCTTCATGGTCGAAGAGTATACTATCGAGGAGATTACTCCTCGGTTTCGGGTCGAGAGTGATAGCCGGGCGATCGGCCGTATGTACCGGTGCATAGACGCTAACTGTCGTTCGGGAACAAATTCCCGCAGCAACTATTGACGACCCCAATTCCCTCCGTCGCGTCGAAACCAGCCAGAGGGAGCGCCGGGGCAAATCGCTTCGTTCGCCTGGCCGGTCATCAGTCGAGACAGGTCTTATTCTATGCCTGTTTATATTTTCTATTTAGGTATAGCGAGGTTGCCGATTCAGTCCAGTAGTTTATCCCATTCTGAAGCAGGTTATGCCGGAATGATTGTAACTTGACCGCCTTCGAGTTGTAGCCTGCCCGCTGCGAACAGTCTTACCGCTTCGATATAAGCGCTATGTTCCGCTTCCAGGACGCGGGCAGCAAGCGTACCAGGCGAGTCATCGGGCAACACTGGCACGGTTTTTTGTGTAATAATCGGACCGGTATCGTAGTGTTCATCTACAAAATGGACTGTGGCTCCGCTCAACTTTGTTCCACTATCGATAACAGCGCGATGGACATGTTCGCCATACATCCCATGCCCGCCGAACTCCGGCAGCAGGGCGGGATGTACGTTCATGACTCGACCGGAGTAAGCGGCGATGACGGACGCTGGCAGGTGACGCATGTAGCCCGCGAGGCAGATGAGTTCGATACGATGGCGTTTCAATACGCGCAGCAGCGCGGCGGCGTAGCCCTCTTCATCACCTTCATATTTGCGCGGCGACACGATGGCAATGGCGCTGTCGGATGCATGGGCGCGCTCGAGGGCTGGCGCGTCGCTCCGTGTTCCGATGACGAGAGCGATCCTGCCATCTATTGTACCATTGGAACAACCGTCGAGGAGCGCTTGTAGATTCGTGCCGCGCCCCTGACCCGAGACCAGTACGGCGATTGCGAGCGGCGCAGGTGGCGAGTCGGTCTCACACATCGAAACCAGATTTCCTCTCAGTCGAATTCGACATCACCGTAGTGTTGCAATGCGCTTGGCGAACGCGATCTATCCGTCTACTATTGTACCTAGGTCAAGCCGCTTTATAAATAAAAATCCAGTAATTGAAGCATTTGGGGGACAACGGCTGCGCACTGAGACTTTGAAACCGCTGGAACAGCAAAGAGCCAATGTCTTTTCGACAGGTAGGTCTGTGCCTGTCGAAGCGCTCGCATGAGGAAACCGATTCGGAAAAATAGAAATAATATGCTCACTCCATTCGCGCGAAGACTATCCCGCATTCTTTCGCTGCTGGGTCTTCTGGCTCTCTGTACAGGCTGTACACGTCCGATCAATCGCACTGCTGAGCGACGCATACGAGAGATGCTGCCCGAAATTCTCGGAAGTGCCCGCGCCTACCGCGTACATATCGACAACGCCCCGCAAAGTACGCTGCGCGGGCGCCTCGCCAATGTTGCAATCGATGGCGACGATGTACAGCTTGGAAATGGACTGATACTCGACAGCCTGCACCTGGATCTGAGAGGAGTAGATTTCGATACCGGCAGCAGACAGCTTCGCAGCATTCGTGAGACACGCTTCAGGGCGATAATTGGGATGGTAAATCTGGATGAGTTTGTCACTGGACTGGCTGTCGAGCATAGTGGAAAGAACGCAAATACCGCAGGCGGCATGGCTATATCCGATGAGCCCATCCGCAACATTCGTATTTCGGCGGGCGCGAACGATATGGTGACGATCTCCGCCGACCGAATTGTGCTCGGCATCGGCATTCCGTTCCGGCTGACCGGGCCGATACATATTGTGCCGCCTCGCCGCGTCGAACTCGACCCGAAACGGCTGGTTGTCGTCGGCATTCCCTTTACAGGACAGCCGCTGCGGCTCATCGAGCAATCTTTCGAAAGCTCGGTCGATCTGTCTGCTCTGCCGTTCCCGGTAGTGCTCAACGAGGTGCATACCGCCCCCGGAACGCTGACGCTTTCCGGGACAGCGGACGTCTCCGTACTGCTGGAACGCAGGCAGACTGTCAAAATCGGGCACCGTTCAAAATGATCTGACTGTACGCTCGACTCATATCACAGGGCTGAAGCTCCCATCTGGAGACGCAAAACTTGCTTGCTCGCACTCACCTCTCCTTTGCATTCTGTCAAGGAGAGAGCTGGGGAGGGATTTCAAGATATGTGACGGCGCATCTCACGAAATTGCAGATGTGCAGTTACCCTGAACCGATGCTACATCGAAGCGCTCATCTATACATGGTATCAGGTTATGATGCGCGGCACGGTCGACTCGGATGCGAATCGTCTGACGTTTTATACATTGAATCTGGACTGATTTCCTGCGCTGCACTTCTGCTTCGACACGAAAGGCATACTATGGCTGCATTTGATTGGACTTTGGACCGGACAAAAGACAACGCGTGGATGCTCAGAACAGCGCCTGGAACTTCCGAGTATACGATGCATATATCCGATAACGAGGGAAATCGAACTCTCGTCTGTACAGTGGGCAAGACAGTTCTCCATTATGATGTACGCTGTATCGAGAATCTGCACGCAATGCTCAAAGCAGCCGGGGACTGGGTCGAACTGGGTGGAGCCGACGAGCAGAAACCTGCGAAGGAAGGAACCGTAGAAGCCTGGGGGAGAGCTTCAGACAACCCGATCAACGGTTGGTACGGGCAAAAAAAGGGACTGCGCGGGCGCTTCGGTGTCTACATCCCTCCGCTCATGGAGGCGCTCGGTCTTTGCGAACTGGAACACAATCCAAAAAACAATCGTATGCGCGCGAAATGAATACAGTCGGATAGAATGATCTGACTGCACTTTCAATTTCTTTCCTACAGGGCAGGACCGGGCACTATTGAATGAAAATGCTTACATGGAGTGGGAAGAGGCTCTGGAAACTATTGCGGATTCAGGCGGCACAACTCTCCTGCTCGGTGGAATGGACGCTGGCAAAACGACTTTTTCACGTATTCTGCTCAACCGTTGCATCGAGGCAGCTATTCGAAGGGAACACGGAACCGGTAAGGAAAACGGAAAAGATAACCGATCAGAACCAAAGTCTGATGTTGCAGCGACTGAGTTTGAAACAAAATCAACAATAGAAACCAGGATCGCATTAAAGACAGTCGATCGGGCTGCAATACTGGATGCCGATCTGGGTCAGTCCGAGATCGGTCCACCCGCGTGCGCAGGGATTGCTTTTGCGGGCCATCCGGTGCTCTCGCTCTCCGATCTGCAGCCAGCCCAGCTTGCCTTTGTCGGCAGCGTCACGCCGCAGGGGTGGCTGCTCGAACTTGCAACAGCCGTGCGCCGTCTTGCTGACGCCTCTCCTCCGGGTGTGCCGCTGATTATCGATACGGGCGGTTATCTGCATGGCTCCTCAGCCCGGCGGCTGATACAGTCTCTTTGTGATCTCCTCGTTCCATCGCACATCGTCGCGCTGCAGCGCGGCACGGAGCTCGAGCCATTTCTGCCTGCCCTCCATCGTCGCGAAAACTGCACACTCCATCTGCTTCCAGTTCCGGCTGCAATCACGCACAAAACGTCCCGTCTGCGGTCACAACGCCGCGTGATGCGCTTCGCCGCTTACTTCCAGAACGCCGTCGAATATTCCTACAGCTTCGACGACGTAGCTTTCCGCGGAACATGGCTCGGGACTGGCAGCCCGCTCGCGGCACACATGCTGAAGTTCGCCGCACAGACACTGCGCACCCGGGCAAAAGTATATTATGCAGAGCGCAGTGACCAGCATCTCGGCATTATGACGAGCCATCCTATTCCTCACGACGTGCCGGAACTCGGGATTTTGCAGCAGGAGCTAAAAGCGAAGTCCGTAACGATTACGGCTGCCCCACGGCTCAAACATCTACTGGTCGGACTCGAGACCGGCGGAGGTAAATTGCTTGGTCTGGGATCCATCTCTGCGATCGACTTTCGGAGGCGCACGCTCGGCATTCTAACGCCGGTGCGCGCTCCAGCGGCGGCATCTGTTCTGCAGTTCGGCAGCTTGCGCGTCGCGCCCGATGGCAGCGAAGTCGGCGCGCTGGCTCCGAATGAAATATGAACTTCGCCGGATCTGATTGGCGGAGCTCTTTAGTTTCGCTCTCTCCCTGCGCGATATAGTCGGTATGGGAGTACGAGCGTTGCGTGATCCTGCGGGTACAATGATTCGAGACTCTTCAATCCGTGCCCCTGTCAAGTTGGTTTATCTTTTGGCGACTCCATACTATTCAAAAGTACATCGAAAAGCATCACGCTGCGCTTTCCGACCGGCGTACTGATCCTATGTGTTTTATAGATTCCAGTTTCGGAGGCACCTGCAGCGATGATGATGCTCGGCAGCCGTTCGGCACACGATGTGCGACGGCGATATGAACAGTACCGTTTGAGCGGACAAACTTTCAATCTCTCGATTTTTTCTCAAAACATTTCAATTCGCATTCTCGATGAACTGTGTGCATTGCTTTCGTTATCCTTCCACCGTTTCAGTTATAGTTTCTTCTACTGTGCTCGCAAACTCTCAATCGGATTGGGCAGCCTTGTGCTGGCGATTCTGGTCTCGCTGCCTTGCCTCAGCCAACAATCGACGCCGACCCAGAACTTTAGCAGGGTACTGACGGCGGTAAAGCGCCCCGCGGATATTCCGGCTCCGGTTATCGACGGCGATCTTTCTGATTCGGTCTGGCAGCGAGCAGCAAAAGCCAGCACTTTTTATGATCCCAATACCGACAAACCCACGGCCGACCAATCGGAAGCCTATCTGCTCTACGATGCCGATTACCTCTATGTCGCTTTCTATTGCCACGACAGCCAGCCAGAAGCGATTGTTGGACGGGAAACGATCCGTGACGCAGACCTGAGTTACGACGACAATATCCGCTTCGATATCGACCCTTTTCACACGCATCGGCGGGAAGACTACGCTATCTTTACCGTCAATCCTCTTGGCACTCACAATATCCGAATCGGTGGTGGACGGGCGGCTAAGCTTGAGTGGCAGGGTGAATGGCAGTCGGCGGCGAAGCGCGTCAAGGACGGCTGGACGGTTGAGATGCGCATCCCCTGGGGTATCCTCTCCTATCCGCGTTCGACCGGCAAGCAGACGATGGGCGTCAACTTCCGGCGGAGTCAGCAGCGCACGAAAATCGAGTCGATGTGGAGCAACATTGGCCCGCAGGGATTCCACGATCGAGAGGGTATCCTCGAAAATATCGAACCGCCAGCACAAAAATGGAAGCCGCGCCTGTCACTGCTTCCCTATGTGCGGCCACGAATGCGTTTCGACAGCGGCAAATTCGACCTCCACACTGGATTGGACGCTCGGTATCAGCCGACGCCGGAGCTGACTGGCGTTGCGACGATCAATCCGGACTTCGCGAGCGTTGAAGGAGCAGTCGAGGGCATCGCCTTCACGCGCGCTGAACGATTCGTTCCTGACAGACGCCCGTTCTTTCTCGAAGGGCGCGATTATCTCGGATTTGGGGAAGACTATCAGATCGGATCGTTTTTCGATTCAAATCGTATACAGCATGTCGATATTGGTGCAAAAGCCTACGGAAAACTGAATCCGCAGACGACGCTTGGCGTGCTCAGCACGGTCGGGTTCGGAAAAGAGGCAGACCTCGTCGCGCAGCTACGCCGCGATTTTAACGCGACCGCAAACGTAAACGTGATCGTTACACAGCGTCTCGCACACGCGCAGGACAATACAGTAGCGGCGATCAGCCCGAGTATACGACGCGGCAAATGGTCGCTCGATGGGCAGGTGGCGCAGACGTTTGGAACCGAAGCGGGCGGGCTAGGCTGGACTGGAGCTGTCAACCTCGAGGACAAGAATCTATTCTCGACTTTGCGCTATCGGCATGTCGATCGAGCGTTCAACGATCGACTGGGCTATATCGCCTTCACTGACTATAAAGGCGAATCGAGCTACACGCACTGGGGCGCTGACTGGCGGCATGGCTATTTGCGGAATTTTGGCGTCGATGCGAGTACGACCTATGACTTTCACATCGACGGAAGCAATTTCAGGCGTCAGGCAAGCATCTTCCTTGGCTTTGAGACACGCTCGGATTATTTCATCGGGGTGCATACCGAGGGCGGCACCTTCGATCGCGATACAGACTTTACCTACGGATTGAACATTGGAGGCAGTGTCTCAAACCGTTTTCGAAGCTGGTCGTTCGGAATCACGAGCGGCAAACAGGCGAACCGTGTGTATACTTCGTTTGGTCCCAATTTCAATCTGCGTCTGTTTCGCAAACTCGACCTCTCTGTGGGCTCCTTCATACAGAACTACGCGGGCATCGAGCAGCAGCACATCATCACCATGAACTACGAACTCTCGCCGTTCCGATCGTTCGGCGGGCGCATCGTGGTGGAAAATTCAGGAGTCAATGCCTATCTCTCGTATCACAACTCGGGACGTCGCGGAGTAGACACCTATTTCCTGGTCGGCGATCCAAATGCGAAGCGGTTCGTCAGTCAGATAATGCTCAAGCTCGTGTTCGCGATCTGACCAATTCCTCGGCGCGTACACGGTTAGATTTTGGAATCCGTGTTGACAGTGACGAGGAACCGCCCAACCCCTTCCTACGAATGAGAGTCACCCGCACGTAAGCCTGAGAGCGCTGGAGCTGAGCATAAAGTTTGGATTCCCAAGTGGTCACACGCACCGTTTTGCGTAATCCTTGTTGCCAGCCGGTACTTCCGGTATAATGGAGGGTACGAAAGCAACGAACCCGCTAAAGAGTGATCAAATGAGTACGCAAACTTTATCAGTGACCGATTCTAATACAGAACTTCTTCCGAACGACGATCGTCCCGGCTACCATATTATGACGTGGGGATGCCAGATGAACGAGGAGGACTCCGAACAGATGAGTCTCTACCTCGAGCAGATGGGCTACCGCATGGTCGGTGACGCTGCCGATGCCGAGGTCGTGCTGCTCAATACCTGCAGCGTGCGCGCAAAACCCGAAGAAAAGGTCTGGAGCATTCTCGGGCGCCTGCATGACCTGAAGCTTGAACACCCGAAACTCGTGATCGGGGTCTGCGGCTGTATGGCACAGGTCGAAAGCGTCGAGATCAAACGGCGCGCGCCTCACGTAGATATCGTGGTCGGCACCAATAATATTGCCGCGATACCCGACATGATCCGCAATGTTCAGGCGGGAACGCCATTCGACTTCTCCGCCGAGCCAGAAATCCTTACGCGCTCGACGACAATCCCGCTCGCCTCTCTCAGTTCGCGCAGCAGTCCCGGCCGCTCAACCCTCACTGCGCTCAGCCTTCCGCCGCGCCGCGGCGCCATCGTTACCGAGATGCCCGAGCGCGTCGTAGTTCGCAAACCCAAACTCAAGGCGCACGTTCCGATTATGTATGGGTGCGACAAGTTCTGTACGTTTTGCATCGTGCCACTTACCAGAGGCCGCGAACGCAGCCGACCGACCGCCGAAATTCTGTCCGAGATCGAAGGGCTGGCGCGTTGCGGCACGAAGGAAGTCACGTTGCTCGGGCAGACCGTCAACTCATACGGTAAGAATATGCCTGAGGGGCGTGTACCGTTTTGTGACCTGCTCGCGAGCATCGGCGCGATACGTGGCATAGAGCGCGTTCGCTTCACCTCCCCCTACCCTCGCGATTTTACCGACGAACTGATCGACGCGATCGGGCGACTCGATCATGTCTGCGAACACGTGCATCTGCCGCTGCAGGTCGGCGATGACGAACTGCTCAGCCACATGCACCGGGGGTATACGGTCGCGCGCTACTATGAGATCGTCGCCGCTCTGCGTGCCCGCGTTCCGGGAATCGCGATCACGACGGACATCATGCTCGGTTATCCCGGCGAGACCGACGCACAGTACGAGAACACAATGCGCGTCGTCGAGGAACTCCGATTTGACTCTGCGTTCATGTTCGCCTACAGTCCGCGACCGAACACCAAAGCCGCTGCGTACGAAAACCAGGTTCCTCATCCTGTTAAGATCAAGCGTCTGCAGGCGCTTGTCGAACTGCAGAACCGGATCACCTGCGAAATCAACGCTGAGCAGTGCGGTCAAACCTTCGAAGTGATGGTCGAGGGGCGCAGTCCGAAGGACGCATCCAAACTGACGGGGCTAACGCGCACGATGAAGACTGTCAACTTTACGGTTCTCACTGGTGGAACACGTGATGCTGACAGTCTGATCGGGAAGCTCGTTCCTGTGCGCACGACCGAAAGCCACCTATGGGGTCTCACTGGAGAGTTTGCCGGTTAGAGCCGCTATTTTCGTGACAATGTCTTCAAATCAGGGGCAGATTGCCGTCAGCCGACAGGATATTATAGTGAGCCGTATTTTTGCTGCAATCGACATTGGTACCAATTCGATACGCCTCGCCGTCGTGCGCGCCGATGACGAACAGCGTTTGACGACGCTCGGACTGCATCGCGAGGTCGTACGGCTCGGCGAAGGCGAATTCGAAACCAACCACATGACTGCCGACGCGATAGCGCGCGGCGCGCTTGTTTGCGCCAAGTTCGCGGAAGTAGCACGGGGTTTTGGTGCGGAGGATATCGTCGCATTTGCGACCTCTGCTGTGCGCGAGGCGGAAAACCGTGAGGAGTTTATCGATCGGGTGCGTAAAGACGCGGGCATCGAAGTACGGGTAATCTCAGGCGTCGAGGAAGCCCGTCTGATCTGGCTCGGAGTCTCGAGCGGCATCGAACTCGGGGAGCGACAGGCGGCGCTGATCGACATCGGGGGCGGGAGTACGGAGGTCATCGTCGGAAATGCAGCCGATTATCCGGTACTGGAGAGCATGAAACTCGGTGCGATCCGACTCTCGAACAAGTTCCTCGATTTCGAAGGACCGGTCACTCCGGATATGTTCGCGAAAGTGCAGAAGTATGTGCTTGGAGTTGCGAGCCAGGTGACACGCAGAGTGAAAGATGCAGGCTACGAGGTGATGCTGGGCAGCGCGGGATCCATTTCGACACTGGCGGAGATCGTGGCACGACGTACCGGCGAAATGCCTACAGGAAGCCAGAAGGCGATCACTTTCTCCCGTGCCGACCTTCGAGAGACTGTCGTGATGCTCTGCAAAATGCCTCTTGAGGAGAGACGAAAAGTGCCGGGCATGGACGCGAACCGCGCCGACATTATACTCGGCGGCGCGGCGATCCTTCTGACATTAATGGAAGCCTTCGGCGCTGAAAAGATGACCACAAGCGAGCGCGGACTGCGCGATGGCATCCTCCTCGACCATCTACTGCGTGAAGAAGAAGCGCGCGCCCGTTTCCAATCTCTCTCAGTGCGACGGCGAAGTATTCTTCAACTGGCTCGCGCCTGCAACTACGAAAGCGCGCATGCGAAACATACTGCCGACCTGGCGCTTCGGCTATTTGACGAACTGCACCGACTGCATCAGCATCACTATGGTGATGGTGAGCGCGAACTGCTCGAATATGGCGCATACGTGCACGACATCGGCACGTTTCTTTCCCATAGTAATCATCAGAAACATGCCTACTATCTCGTCCGGAACTCCGATCTACTCGGTTTCAACGATACCGAAATCGATGTGATCGCCAATGTTGCGCTATATCACCGTAAAGGAATCCCTAAGAAACGTCATACCAACCTCACCGGTCTCAACCGTTCAGAACGGCGGCGCGTCAGTGTGCTTTCGGCGATCATGCGGGTTGCAGAAGGGCTCGACCGAAGTCATCTGGGGCTTGTCAAAGATGTGCAGCTGCTGCTCGAGCGCAATCCACGCCGCTTT
>JBBQPY010000085.1:0-21548 GCA_038216735.1 Chthonomonadales bacterium | reverse complement strand
GCGTCTCACGCCCGATGATCTCTTGCGGTGGCTGCAAGGAACGCAAGAGCGCAACGAACGTGCCAAGCGTTCGCACATCAAACGACGGCAAGCTCGCTTGCTAAAAGGTTCACCTCCTGACCCGTCGTTGTAATACTAGTCGGTAGGTGGTCAGTGTAGCGTAATCGGGATCGCCCGCCAGCTGCCCGATCAGCGAGGCTGCCAACGTAATGGATCATCAAACAACTTGTTGTCGGCAAGCCGCTCTAATTTCTTGTCGGCTATGTTGACCTGCCATAATTCATATCTTTGTTCTCTTGCCTTGTCAGACAAAAAGACGATGCTCTTACCGTCTTTCGTAAAGACAGGACTGGTATTATACGATTTGTTGCTGGTTATCTTGACGGTTTGCCCATCCGAAATACGCATAATCCAAACATCAAAATTAAAGGGATCTGTTCGATCTGATATAAAAGCCACCGATTTCCCATCGGCGGATAGTGATGGGTAGTCGGCGTTCGAAGACACAATGTGGGGTGGGCTTTTGTCGTTCAAGCTTACAGAATATAAGTTGGCTGTAGCCGATGTATAGGTATAGGCAGCATATAAAATCGATTTTCCATCGTGCGAAAACATCGGGATATAGACTTGAGAATACTTTTCGTTCGTGATAGGTTTGACCTGGCCCGAGTTGAAATCGAGTTCAAACACATCCCACAAGTCCCAAACCCTCCCTCCGAGACTATAGTCACGATTTCTGGCAGCGCGACAAAACAACAGTTTGGAACCATCGGACGAAAACGAGGGATGCCAGTCATAGACGAGTGGATCGTTCGTCCACTGTTTGATTCCGGTTCCATCGGGAGCACAGGTATAGATATAGGACTCGCCCAGCGGAGTTTTGCCAGAGGCAAAAGCGATACGGCTGCCATCGGCTGAAAATGTCGGCTCTTGTTCGTACGCGTCGCGGTTAGTGATTTGAGTTGTCTTTTTGGATACCCTGTCCATCGTGTAAATAGGGTGTCCGCCCTTTCCCTCCGCAGAAAAAATCACCGTGCTCTTCGTTGGATGGAGATCAAAACTGATGTTGCGCTGCTTGGACATATCCATACCCAATCCCGATCGTATCCCGATTACGACAATAGTAAGAACTACAACGAGGGTCAATATTCCAACCGTTAAACTGAGTAAGGATTTTCTCCTGGTTAACATAGATACTCCTCTTGAAAAGGTGCCTGATGTTACTGTTTATCGTGCGCCTGATCGAGATCGGACGGTGAGTAGCACAACGACGAGGCCGAAGTAAGTGACAGACAAGCACGCCAGAACAGGAATGGCCATCGTAGCCGCTTCCTACTGTAATGTCTGTCGGATATTGAAGTCTCCCGTCTCGCGCATCGGCTAGAGCATTTTGCTACCCTCTTTATGCTGTAGTCTCAGACGGCTAGGTTAGGTCGGGTGCTCATACTGCCTATTATACCAACGAAGTACAAATGGGGTATGGGTCGAAAGTCCTGAATTGTAACTGCTGGCTATTATAATTTTATTGATGCCCGCCTGCTCCCTGAAACGCTCGTTTGCGTGACGCAGCCGTTTGGATTAGTCCTCAATACCTTGCCCCGTGACGACAAAATGCTTCTGCTGTTTATGAACTGCTCCGGTGTGTAGCATCCGCCAGAACTCGAAGGGAAGCGAGTCCATCGGCAGGATTTCCAATCTGTAATTTCGACTGAATGTAAAGCAAACACTTCCAACCTCATCGGCTTGAATGCTTTCAACAAAAAGAGGCGCCTCCTGAAGACGCTCGACAAAGTGATGTGCCTGCCTATCACTTTGACTGCCTCCTGGTGCGGAACTATCGAAGTCTTCATCGCCTCCACTCTCTGTCGGATTATCTGCCGGGAAATAAAGGTCAATGTAAGCCACCAGAATACGTCCTTGACCAATAATTCGCCAGGGACATCCGACATGCATAGCATACTCACCGAAGGTTTTTTCTTCCCCCTTACTATTCGTTGAAGAATGCTGTACACCGAATTCGAATCGTTGTATAGCCTCGTAGCCTTTCCCATTTGGTCGCCAGCAATCCGTGAGGGGCTGGCCCAATAAAGGAAACAATGCAGTCTCAATACGTTGCTGCAAACCGACTCCTTGGCGAAATTTGGCTGCCCAATGGCGACTTCTTCCTTATCGCCGCAGATGTGTATAATGGCAAAGGCGTGATTGCGACGAAGCCCTGGTGCGGCAGTATATGCGTGTCTTTCGTTAAAACCTGACGGCACTTCATGACTTTGCCCGACGTCCAGTATGCGTATACTTCAATGGACAAGTCCGTTCCGGCAGTTTCCGGATTCCAGAAGGATCAGGGAGTAAAAAGCAGCCAATCTCCACCCCCGGATAGTTTGCGTGCCCGTGACAGAAACAGAAAAGGAAAACAAGGAAAACAAGGAAAACTATGAAAACCGCACTGGGAGTTATCGATGTTCAGAACAGTTTACTCGAAGAAGGCCCGTGGCAGCCGGAGTTGCTTCTCGAGCGCGTCGAGGGTCTGATCCAGAAAGCCCGCACGGCAGGCGTACCAGTTGTGTTCGTGACGGATCGCAGGGTCGAGCCCGATGGGGGAATTCATCCCAGCCTCTCGGTAGCGCAGGGCGATATGCAGGTCCAGAAGAGCGCGTTCAATGCATTTGAGGACACGCCGCTCGATGAACTGCTCCGTGCGCAGGGCGTCGAACGCTTCGTCGTAGCGGGTTTGCAGACAGATTACTGCATCGATGCGACTTGCCGGGGAGGAGCCGCACTTGGGTACGAGGTGGTTCTAGCAAGCGACGCCCACTCGACGAACGATGAGCCGGGCAAGCCAGCTGCGCAGATCATCGCCGAGCACAACGCCGCCCTGAGCGCTCTGAAGACGGAAGCTGGCTCTATCCGCATAGAGTCCAGCGAGAAGATCGTATTCTGAAAACCTGACGAGACGGCTCTGCTGGCACCTAAGTCACTACGGGGATCGGAACACATCTATTGAATGGATGTTGAAGAAATTCTAAACAGATTTCAACCGTGTGCGCACCGTGGCAAAGAGGACCGACAACAAGCTCAATCCTGCAGCCAGGTGACGCCCGTACAACGCGCAAACACAGGGATTACCTCGAATGGCGGTTAAGATGGGCATCTACAGGGCGCGTCACACATGCAAACCACTGTCGTCATCAGTCTGATACTGGCTCATTCCAATGAAACCGAAAGCAGAGGGATTGGTGCATGTCCTGCTGACCGTGATACCGAAGGTGTTTTAGAGCGTGCTGTCGTCGTCGCCGGAGATGGTTGTCGCCCGCTGTCATACATGCTTGTCGAACATCTGCCGATCCCGTACTGCTCGCGGAGTTAGATCTGTAGATTTCTGTTCGGAGCTATATCGACCGATTGGTTTCACCGCTCTTTTTCAGATCGCTGATAGCAGCACTCTGACAGAGACGTTTTCTTCACTCCCTTTCACTCCCCTCGATTACCGGTACTGCTTTACCTGTTGATTAATTTCTAGTCACAGCCCACGTGGATAACGCCTGTACGAAGGGGTCGCTATCTTCAAGCCCACTGCCGATAATTCTCATTGGCGCTTCAACCGATTTACAGGCGACCCGGTTTTGGACACCTCGCTTCCTGTCATTTGAACCATCCTTCAAATTGGCAGCCTGCCGTCAAATTGGCAGCCTGCCGTCGACGCGGCGGAAGCTATTCCAGATGCGTCGGAAAAGCGCCTTTGGCACTCCTGGCTACTGCGCTAATGTTGTTTATCTGGTGAACAGGAGAATAGAATGCCTTACGCTCCTACAGCAGGCAGAGGTCTGACTACCGACCTCCTCAAGATACAGGCTGCCGAAGAAGGCGCGATTGCGTTCAATCCGAACAGTCTGACGCTCGATATCGACCACGCCACCTATCTGGCACAGCATGACCTGGTTTATAATGCCCCGCCCTGCGAAGCGGTGCAGGCGATTGCGATCGGTAATGGCGACGTAGGCGCGCGCGTCTGGTGCCCGGGACATCTCCAATTTCAACTTCAAAAGTCGGATCTCTGGGCAGATCCGCCGCTGCTTCCCGACGGGTCGCCGGGTCCGGCAGGCAACTGGGAACATGTCTCTGCGGGCACGATATCGCTGCATACTCTGCCGGAACTGCTCGACAACGTGGTTCGGTACGAACAGAGGCTTTCGCTGCAGACTGGCATCGTCTCCATAGAGGCGGCAAAAGAGTTCAGTACCTGTCACATTGAAAGTTTCATATCGATAGCAGAAGGCGTTCTGGTTGTCCGCTATCGAGATCAGAGCCTTCGCAGCGCGGAGCGTAGAATCGAGTTCACGATCGACCGCAGTGCGAGCGTGTTCGCTGGAACCGACACCATCGGAATACTACAAAAACTACGTGACCGCCGCTGCGCTCTCGTTGGACGTATTTCTGGAAAAGGTATCGAGCCTCAAATACGTAATCGATCGACCGCTACACTGGAAATTGCGCCGGCGCGGTCGGGCGACTTTACATTTTATGCCGCGCTTGCCGTTACAGCTGAGGACATCGATCCGGTAGGTATGGCAAAGATTCGGCTGCAGGGCGCGATGGAAAAAGGCTACGATCAGCTCGTTGTTGAGCAGAAACGGCACTGGTCCGCGTTCTGGCAGAAATCCTTTCTACGCCTCACATCACCCGACCGTCCAGAAGCGGCAAGCTTTGTCGAAAATCTGTGGTACCTGAACCTGTATCATCTTGCCTGTTGTTCGCAGGGCGTCGATGCGCCACTTCCGAACGGCGCTCTCTGGCAGGCGGGCAAAGGCCGCCAAAGACCAGCAGTTTATGAAGGTACCGCACTACGGCAAATGTATGCGCCCGCGCTGCCGAGCGGACATCCGGAATTGATCGCGCCTTACTATCAGACGCTTGATCGAATGCTGACACCGCTGATCGAAAAAACAAGTCAAAGCACAGGACTGGGCGGCGCCTCATTTGCCCCACATTTCAATCGACATGGAGCTTCTTTTAATATTTCTAATAGTAATTCTGCAGAGGAAACTTCTCAGAAAAAAGGGGATACGCTCAGCAACGGAAATGGTACGAGCAGGGAGGGCGAACGAGCACAACAGGCACCAGATCCCGCCCGGGCGTTGGGCGAAGGGCTGGACACTGCACTCTTCCTCTGGGAGACATGGCGTTATCATCCCGAGCCGAATGCACTGAGACAGCATATCTATCCTCTTTTGAGCGCTGTTGCAGAATACTGTCTCGAATCGGCATTGGCGGATGCGGACACGCTGACGCTGCCGTCGATGCAGGCAAAGTTGGCTGCTGTGCTGCGCGCGCTGGCATGGACTAGCTGTGAACTGGAAGCGGATGTGTCCGAACAAAAGAGCTGGCTCGCTGCCTGGAAGCGGTATGCCGTGCCCGGGCTGGCGCCACAGGTCGATGCGCTGCAGCCATTTAGCAAATGGCGCAGCGCCGCTCTGCCGAGCCGACTGTGCGACTGGCTGGAGAGCAATGGCCTGGGGGTGCAGGGCTTCCTGGGCGCGGATCTGGCTTCGCCCAGTATGCGTCTGAGTGGCGAGTTTATGGCTGGTATAACCGGTCTGCTGCTGCGCGAGGAGGGGCTAGGCGCTGCAGCGCGTATCGGACCATTCGACCGCTATGCCGGGTTCGGTGGGACGGCTCCGACTGCCCTGCGGGTATTTCCGATGCTGCCTGACGAATGGAACGTCGTCTACACGCTGATGGCGCCGGGCGGTTTGCGCGTCACTGCGGAAGCAGTACGCGGCAAGCCGGTCTATGTGACGATTTATGGTCGTAACGACGGCGTCTGTCGCCTTCTCAATCCATGGAAAGGTCTTGCAGACATCAAGATGCGCAGTCGATTGATACAGCAGTCCGATGATCCGGTGCTCACATTGAACCTGAAGCGAGGTGAGACGTGGACGATCGAGCAGGCAGGCAATCCTATCGAGCGTATGCCGCACACGCGACTGCGCGGCAAACCCAATCCCTCAGCGAAAACCTTCGGCGCAAACAAGCTAGGGATAGCTTCAGTGGAAACGGGACAGCTTGCTCCTCTCCCCGGCGCGCTGCGAACAGTGGGGAGAGGACTGGGGCGTAACGGCTGACGATAGATCAAAGATCAAAGACTTGAATCTATAATTTCCGTGTTTGGCGAGCGCAGAAAGCAACTCATCACCGTAAAGTCGGAAACATACCTTTTTACCGTCACTATTTTCCACAGCTAAGGGAAATCGTAGGAGCGCCGGAACGGTTCGTAGTCGTTATTGCGTTCATAGCCTTCCGGGTCGTAGGCGGAACTCTGTGATAGTCGGGTGATCAGGATCGAGCCCTTTACACAGTGCGGTGCGCCGCCAAGAGTTGCTGAGACCATAAAGTTCAGGTTGACATCATAGAGAACCGGGTTTGTATCGACGAGGATATAAATGGTTGTCTGACCGACGCCCAATACCTGACCGTTCACGACCTGATTGTAGTTGGCAATGATCTGCTGCGGAGTCGGCGGATTATAGAATGCTGGTCCAGTCCCGGGCAGGGTCGCGGTGATCTGAAAGGTCAGGGGCGCGCCTCCGGGACCGGCGGCGATAGGATACTGAACCTTGACGATGAACTGCGAGCCGCCGACGATATGCGTGATCGGGGCAGGAGTCGACACGGTGACCATCCGACCACGAACCATTTTTGTGATCGTCTTGATCGGCACAGTAACGGGGGGATAGAAATAGATTGGGATTGGGTCACAACTGGCGGGTAGCTTGCTGCTGAGCGCGGCAAAGCTGGTGGCAGCGACTCCGGTCGTCAGACAGCGTCTCATGAACTCGCGCCGTGAGGTGTTCGTCGTATCCATATTTTCTCCTGATGTGTTATGAAAGTGATTGACGGCGGCATTCGATGCTGGCAGATTTCGCTCCATTCTGTTGGAGACATACCGAAGCAATCGATCCGGTCAAATGACCGCCAGATGGCGATCCATGCTATTGGAAATGCTGGAGGTAAGTCAACCATTTTGCTGTAGCGCAAAGCAGATAGCTTCTCCTGTAGCCATGATCCTACCTCTGTTCCAACAGTAAAGGTAGGTTTTTTCGTCAAGATTCTCGTTTAGGAGCGGTATATCGTGTTCGACATCTTCCCGATCATCGTCACGAAGCGGTATACCTACAATTGCGCGTGCCGTTTCTGCCGAAGCGTAAAGCGTAGTAGCACGTTCATATTCTTGCAAACGTGCTGCAACTGCTGCCAGACTGCCGAGTGAGAAGGCGATTCCGCGGGTATCCTTGAGTTTTTGCCGCAACTGTAGGCTATCGCGGAAATACTTCTCGGATTCAGCGTAGTGGCGCTGCTTGCGGAGTATTTCGCCGATGTTGTGCAGAGTCGTTGCCATCTCCTGCTGTCTGTCGAGGCGGCGCATCAATACAAGCGCCTGTTCGAAATGCGGCAATGCGATTTGGTAATTTCCCTGATCGAAGGCGATCACACCGAGATTTGTCAAACCGCTCGCCTCCCCATATTCGTCTTTGATCTGCCTGTAGAGTTCGATACTCCGCTGAGTAGATTCTTGGGCAACAACATAACTCTTCTGCTTCATAGCAACAATACCAATATTATTGAGCATCTTGGCAATGCCGCTCGTGTCTCCAATGCCTTCATATAACGGGAGGCACTCTTCGAAGAACTGTTTGGCAACTACATAATTTTCCTGTGTCCATGCGAGGATTCCCGCGCCGTTGAGCGCTTTCGCACGAATTGTAGAGGGCACGTTACCGCGTTGCGCCAGCGCACCTTCGAGCCAGCTGCGCCCTTCGCTCAGATACCCGCGTTTCAGCCAGAAACCGATCAGCGCGCCCGCCAACCGCAGGCGCGGCACGGCGTCGACCGACCATTTCAATGCGGCACGCAGGTTATCATGGTCTTTTTCGAGACGGGTGAGCCAGGTTGCCTGGTCGGCACCTCGCAGCTCAGGCTCAGCCCGCTCCGCAAACTCCAGGTACCAATCCCGGTGCCGTTCGCGCAGTGCCTCTGCCTGCTCCAATGTCAACTTTTGCCATCCGTATTGCCGAAGCATCTCCAGCAGACGGTAGCGCCCGTTACCATCCGCCTGCTCCTCATAAATAACCAGGGATTTGTCTACCAGGCGCAGCAGTAGATCGAGTACATCGGCGGTACCGGGAATCGGAGCGAAATTGCTCCCTTCGCTCCCTGGACCGTCCGATGTACGCTCGGTATCAGCCGCTGCTCCATTGGTCATCTTCCCCTGTGCAGCTTCGAACTCCCACTCTTCCAGTCCAGCGACTGCCTCGGCCGCTTCGAGCGCGAAGCCGCTCGTGAAGACCGAGAGGCGGCAGAAAAGCGACTGCTCTTCCGGCGTCAGAAGCCGGTAGCTCCAGTCGATTGCCGCTTCGATCGGAGAGGTCGCACCGTTAGCGCTGCCATTGCCCAGTATCACCCTGAAAAGCTGTGCGTCGATTCGCTCGACAGACATCCCCTTGACACGAGCTGCTGCAATCTCGAGCGCAAGCGGAATGCCGTCGAGCCGCTGACAGATCCGCGCGATGGCGGGAGCATTGGCAAGCGTAATTTGGAAGCCGGGCAGGGCGGCGCTCGCGCGTTCGATGAATAGCTGTGCTGAGGGATAGGTCGTCAGCAGCGCTGCCGTCGGAAGATGGTCCGTGTCTGGGACGGGCAGGGAGGGAACGCGCCAAGACGTTTCGCCGGTGATGCCGAGCGGTTCGCGGCTGGTGGCGAGTATATGCAGGCGGGGGCAGGCGCGCAGCAGGTTCTTGGCGAAGGCGGCGGAGTCTTCGATCAGATGTTCACAGTTGTCGAGCAGAAGCAGCAGGGATTTGGGCTTTAGGCTATCGATAATCGTCGCGAGCAGCACGCGTCCCGGCTCCTCGCTAATGCCCAGCGTTGCCGCGACGGTCGGGGCGAGCTGCTTCCCCTCGGTGAGCGCCTGAAGTTCGATCAGCCAGATGCCGTCGGAATAGTGGTCGGTGTCGATCATCTCGCCGGCAACCTGCTGTGAAAGCCGCGTTTTGCCGCAGCCGCCCGAGCCAGTGAGTGTAAGCAGTCGAGTCGTCTCGAGCAGCTCCTTGACGATTTCCACTTCTTCTGTGCGTCCGATAAAGCTCGTAATCTGGTGCGGAAGGTTGCCACTCAGCTGCTCGAGCGAGCGCAGCGGCGGAAAATCTGCGAAAAGGTCGGTGTGCAGAACCTGATATATCTGCGCGATCTGTAAATCTTTGAGCGTATGCGCGCCGAGATCGCGTAGTGCGGTGTCCGCCGGGAGATGATCGGCTGCAATGCTTGCCGTCGCCTGGTCGATGAGTATCTGTCCGCCGTGCCCTGCATCACAAAGGCGGCGGCAGCGATTCACGGCAAGCCCGACATAATCATCGGCTCGCAGATGCGCGTCTCCCGTAACGATGCCGATACGGATCTTCAGCTTCTCCGAGATATCCCACTCCTTTTCATGCATGAATAGCTGCAGCGCGATCGATGCAGAGATTGCGGAGAGGGTCTGCCGAAATACCGTATACAGCGCGTCGCCGACTGTTTTAAACACAAAACCGTTATGCGCCTCGACGATCTCTCGCAGTTCGCGATCGTGGTTCGCGATCACGGAATCCATATGTTCGGGGTGCTGGTTCCACAGCCGCGTACTGCCCTCGATGTCGGTGAAAAGAAAGGTCACCGTTCCTGACGGCATTTCTGCCATTCCCGCCTCCGTGCCTCTGCTCACTGTGCTGCTGCCATCGCTTCCATGATGGCAGTCTATTCAACGTCATACGCCCGATTTCCTGTCGTATTGCTGTCGATAACCGGCCGATTTCGGCTGCGATTACTTATGGTCTGCTTATGCCCGCGACCGGGATTCCGAGCACAGGTCAAGTCTGCAGCGCTTTTCGCCGATAACTTCTCGAGTCGTTCTGCTGCCGGATGTATTGCGCAGAGCCGGAGTGTACTGGCGTCTTGAACGATTGCCGCGATCTACATTTGAGCTCGTTCCGAGTGCATTGGGGATAATTCCGAAAACTGCGACCGAAAATCTAGTCTGAAATATATGGTTACAATGCGCGCACTCAAATATTTTGCCTCGATGACCGGCCGCTTGAATGCACTTTACTGTGTGCTCCTGATAGCCGTCGTTGGACTATTTTCCTACTGTGCTACCGAAGTCCACAGCGCGCTCGCACAGCAGTCGCAGGATGCGCACCGAATCGATATTGCCGGGCGGCAGAGCCTGCTCAGCCAGCGAATGCTGACCTCAGCGCTGCTCTGCCGCTATACCATGGACCTGCCCACACGCCGTCGTGCCGCACAGGATTTCCACGCCGTTGCCGATGTCTGGGAAACAGCGCAGGCGGGATTGGTACAGGGAGACGAGGCGCAGAAGCTCGTCGGAGAGAACAGCGCAACCATATCGGGACTATATGATGAATTGAAACCGCATTCTGAGCGCATACTCTCTGCCGCGAAGACATTCGATACGCACATCGTGGATCAAAAATCAGCGGAACAGGTGCAGCAGGGGGCGGCACACGTTGCCTCGGTACTGCTGGCAGAAACGAAACCTTACGGCGAGGGAATGGATCATATCGTCTACCAGTACCAACGCGAGGCGGAAGATCGCAACACAGGCTATCAGGCAACGATCCGGCAGCTGATGATATGTGGGATTGCTGGCGCGATGCTCGGTTGCTGCTGGATCTATCCGGTATCACGTCACACGATCCAGCGCGTCGATCGCGAACTCAAAGCGGCTGAGGAGGCGTTGGCTGCTCAAGCGGAAGAGCTTGCACAGCTGTCCGCAGAAAATCGATCGGAACAAAATTTCCTACTGGCGCAGCGTGAGGATGTCGAGGCGCAGCAGGTCGAGCTCGATCACAAAGCAGAGAGCTATGCCGAAGCGAATATGCTGATGCAGCACGCTTCGCGCCGCTTCCAGGAGCTCTTCGACGGAATACCGGTCGCCTGCTATGCCTACGATGCAGAGGGACGGATATTCGAGTGGAACAGCGCTTGTGAGACCCTCTATGGCCGGAGTTTCGATCAGATGCTCCATCGTTCGCTCTGGGATACGATCTGTGCCCCGAAGTATCATCAGCAGATGCGCGGCTATATCAAAGAAGCCTTCTCCGGCAAGCATCTCGAAGGGCTCGAGTTCGTGAGCCAGCGCAAAGATGGAACGCAGGTTACTGTCTCTTCAAGCATATTCCCACTGCGTGGTTTCGATGGCAAGACCTCCGGTTTGATCAGCGTGGACATCGACGTCACCGCTCGCAAACATGCAGAGCAGCATGCCCGCGAGCAGGCAGAGGAACATGAACGGAATCAGTTAAATTCCATCGAATTAAATAGCGAACAAGGTCAGGGAAGAGAACAAATCCGGGATCAGGCAGAAGTGCGGGGGGAACCTGAACCAGGTGAAGGCAAAACAGGAATCAAAGCAGCAAGCAAAACGCGAAGCAAAATAGGGAATAAAAAGAAAGATCTCCCGGGAGCTTATAAAACGGACCTCGTAGTTCGTGACGATGCTGCGTCGGGACCGGCAGATTCTCTTGCTGATACGAAAGTTCGGCTCGAACTGCTGAGCGGCGCGGAATCGAGTGCTACATCGATGCTTCCCGCTATTATCGACATCGAAAATGCTGCTTAACCTCAGCTTTTTTTACTTCTTGTATCCTCCTTCCCTCCGCATAATTGAGGCGCGCCGATCAACTCCGTCGCATTGCCTTTTTCGGGGAGGAATAGGGCTAACGGGGGAGGATTGCGCTTAGCCAATGCTTTTTTGTCCGCGGAGAGGATATATGCAACCCGATTCTGATAGCCCATTTTCGGAAAGTTTCACCCCGAGCGACCCCGCAGAACCTACGGGCATCTTGGATTCGCGTGCACGGGGAATGGCGGATGACGAGATACGTTGCAGCCAGAGACACCTCAGCGCGGCTCAACGACTGGCTCAGGTTGGAAGCTGGGAGATGGAAACCGCTACTGGCACAATGTTCTGGTCAGAAGAAGTCTATCGTCTGTACGGTCTGGATCCCGCTTCGCCAACGCTGACTCAGATCGACCTCTATCGCTACATACATCCAGAGGACAGACAGCTCCTAAAGACTGTTATCGAAATGGCTTCAGCAGCGGGAACACCCTACGATGTGGATCATCGCTGCATTCGCGCCGATGGTTCGCTGATCTATCTGAACTCCGTAGGCGTTCCGGTTCGAGACGAAACGGGATCGATCTACAAACTATTCGGGACCGTCCAGGACGTTACCGATCGTAAGCGTAACGAAAAGTCGATGCAGGAGATCGAACAGCGATTTCATTCCGCCCTGGCTTCGATGCAGGAAGGTTTGCTGATCGTCGAGCCTGAAGGTGTCGTCCGGATGTGCAATCCTGCGGCCGAACGGATACTGGGCATCGCGGCATCCGAGCTACTCGACGTGCGCGGTGGAATGGGTCTGATTGAAGCGCTCTATGAAGACGGCCGCAGGTATACGGAGGATCGCCTCCCCACAAGCGAGGTTTTTCACAACGGGCAACCGCGACACAACGTTACGATGGGCGTCATCCGCGGAGACGGCAGCTACATACTACTATCTGTAAGCGCTGCGCCGATCGTTTGCCCCGGCGACACATCTCCGCGCGCGGCTGTCATGACTTTCACAGACATCACCGAACGTCGCAAACTCGAGGAGACACAGCGCCGGATGGCGTCGATCGTCGAGTGTTCCGACGACGCGATACTGACCAAGATGCTGGACGGTATCATCGTCAGCTGGAACTCGGCGGCGGAGCGTTTATATGGCTATACTGCCGATGAGATGATCGGTTCACTGGTCGATCGACTGCTTGCTCCCGATCGCCAGAACGAATTTCAGGAGATTATCGCGCGGCTCGAGCGCGGCGAGCATTTGCCGCATTTCGAGACGGTTAGAGTACACCGAGATGGACGATTCATACCGGTTTCGATCGGCACCGCGCCGATACGCGATTCGAACAATAATCTGATCGCTGTCTCGACGATCGCTCGTGACGTAAGCCAGCGGAAATATTTCGAGCGCAAAATGGAGCAGGCGATACGAGAAGCGAAGGAATACAGCCAGACGCTCGAAAATCAGCGTACAGACCTCAAGAAGACCAATGCTGCCCTGGAGAGTGCAAACCTGCGGCTAGAAGCGATGGCGACTACCGACGGCTTGACGGGGCTAAAGAACCACCGCGCTTTTCAGGAAAAACTGCAGTTGGAATTCGAGTACGCTGCACGCTATAGCACTCCGCTTTCGCTGCTGATCCTGGATGTCGATAACTTCAAACAGTACAACGATACGTATGGGCACCCGGCAGGGGATGTTGTCCTGAAGGAAGTCGCCATGCTGTTGCAGTCCGCTGCACGAACGACCGATTTCGTTGCCCGTTATGGAGGAGAGGAGTTCGTCGTCGTGCTGCCGCAAACCAGTTCGGAGGATGCCCTACGCGCTGCAGAACGATTTCGCAGCGCCATCGAAAATGCGGACTGGAAGCTGCGTTCGATAACGGGCAGTTTCGGCGCTACTACGATGCTCCCGACCACCGCCGACCGGACGCAAATGATTTCCGAAGCAGACAGTGCCCTCTATGCTTCCAAAGCGGGCGGCCGGAACCGGGTGACGCACCACACATCACTGTCTCAGGGCTTGCGCGTATTGACTTGAGACTTGAGTAGAGTGATTTCATAAAGCAGACTGGTGGGCTAAGTGTATGTCTGAGCGATGGGGGTTGGCGCAGGCAGTCGCTGCCTGAACATTCGAATAGCAGCGCTTTTTAATTTGAATTGCGCGAGGCGCATTCAGAAGGCTTGCATTTTATCGGGAGATGCAGTACAATTCCTGTAGGAATACGTATAAGTAGAAAGAGGCTTCCGCACAGGGTAGCTCTCGCTCAACCCAAATTGTAACAGCAAGCGATCTTCTGATCCGGTTTGACCGCCGCTTTGGAGATTCGTGCTGGATCGAATTCCGAAACCGTCATGTTCTGCAGCGACCATGCTCAGAATACACTATTACAATATTTCAAACATTGCGGCATCTGCCCGCATATCCAGGGAGCAAACAAACGATGGCAATTCTTGAAACCGAATTGACTACAGGCACGGGCGTGACGCTATCGGCACGCGCTGCAGAAGAGATCACCGGATTGCTGGAGCGACAGGAGAAACCCTCCGCGGCACTGCGCGTTTTCGTGCAGGGTGGGGGCTGCTCCGGACTGAACTATGGCATGGCGATCGACGACAGCATCGAAGAGGACGATTTCGTCTTCAATGCATACGGCGTTAAAGTCGTTGTCGATCCTATCAGTATGAACTACCTCAAGGGAGCGTCTGTCGACTATGTCGAAGACACAATGGGCGGCGGATTCAAAATCGACAATCCGAACGCGACACGCTCCTGCGGCTGTGGCAGCTCCTTTGCAACCGAAGATGCACCTGAAGCGACCGGCGGCGGATGTGGATCTGGCTGCGGCTGCGGATAATTCGCCTGCAGTAGTTCAGTAGAGACTAGAAAATGGGTGGGGGATCAAAAAATTAATTTGATCCCCCACCCATTTCTTTTATCACTTTCCACTATTACAATCCCTCCTTCTTCCGTCGGGGATAGAATACACAACAGTCAGCTATACTCCAGAATGACGCTCGAGCGAAACATTTGCTTTTTCTCCCGAATGCGACCCAAGTGATTCATCCGAATCAAAGAACCGGTTATTTACCAACACAAAAGTCCTGAAATATGCGATGGATAATATCGTCCGTCACCGTTTCACCGGTAATCAAACCGAGCGTATCCAGAGCTCCACGTACGTCGATTGCAATAAAATCTCCCGGCATCTCCTCTGCGATGGTTTGCGCTGCTTCGGTCAGACTTTCGTGAGCTGTGGTGAGCGCATTTTGGTGCCGCGCACTCGCGACGACGACATCTTCGAAGCCTTCTGAGTCAACTCTGCCATTTTGCCCACCTTCACTTCCTTCACCTGCTGCCAGAGCAGGTCGCGCCATTTCCGCTTCTAACGCTTCGATACCGTTGCTCGTCAGAGCGGATACGGCAATGTAAGAATGATGTGGCAGGTGACGCTCTGCCTCAGCCAGCAGGCTCTCGATTTCCGACGTGGTGATCGTGTCACATTTGTTCAGAACGACGATCTTGCGGGTCTCCGAAGTCGCCAGACTCTCAGAAAGCAGGCAGTCTTCCTGCGTAATACCGGAGGAGGCATCCAGGATCAGCAGTACCACATCGGAGGTTTCGATCGACCCGCGAGCGCGCGCAACGCCAATGCTCTCGACCAGATCGTCCGTCTCGCGTATACCGGCAGTGTCTATCAGCACGACCGGCAAGCCGCCGATAACCGCATTTTCTTCTACCAGATCTCGAGTGGTTCCGGCGATCGATGTCACGATCGCGCGGTCCGCACGCAACAGCGCATTGAGCAGAGAAGATTTACCAACATTGGGACGCCCGATTATCGCCACACGTAAACCTTCCCGCAACATTCGCCCGCGCTCTGATGTGGCCAGCAGGCGCGCAAGCTCGTCACGCACCGACCGGACGCGCTGCTGCAGTGGAGCGTATTCGAGTTCTCCCACCTCCTCACTGAAATCAATCGTTACCTCGATGGCTGCCAGAACCCCGATCAGTTCCTGTCTGCATTTCGTCACCGCATGGGAAAGCGCGCCGTCCAACTGTCGCCTTGCCAGCCTCTGTGCCGAGACGGTACGTGCCCGCACGATATCGGCGACCGCCTCCGCCTGCGCGAGGTCGAGGCGGCTATTCAGGAATGCTCGCAGTGTGAATTCTCCGGGTTGGGCTGCAGAGACTCCAGCGCGTAAAATGAGCGAAAGGAGCCGTGAGGTGACGGCGCGCCCGCCGTGGCAGGAGATTTCAGTGACGTCTTCGCCGGTGTAGGAGTGCGGCGCGGGGAAGAGTGTCAGCAGTCCGTCGTCGATAACTTCCCCATTCTCTGGGTCGATGAATCTGCCATAGTGTGCGGTCCGAGCACGAAGATTTCCGACATTTGTGTTTTTCGACTGAGGGCGAAAGAGGCGCTCAGCGACGGTTATCGCTTCCGTGCCCGAGAGGCGAATAATGGCGATACCGCCCTCGCCGGACGGTGTCGCAACGGCAGCAATAGTTTCGTTCTGTATGTTCTTTGACAAAGCTCTCCAACTGCGCCGGCCGTTTGTAAGACGGCTGCTTATTTCACCCGCATACTGTAACTATTCCCCCAGCCTCCAATTTCGTACTTACAGGCAGAATATATGCATCCTTTTCCCTTCTTCCCGGGCATCGTGAGAGGGGTTCAGGGAGTGAGGGTGAATAGTTACCGCGTACCTTCGGTACCTGACAAAATAGCTCACGGAATAGAACGCATATGAGACGCAAATCAAATCGTACCCGGATTTGCCTTGACGAATCCTTGGTGGCAACATATAATGTGACTAGTCCCACTTTGTACCCCTGATTGGAGTGTATGTCAATGTCCGAATTGTTTGCCAGTCCTGATTCCAAACCTGTTTCGAGCGCTGCCGATCCTTCCTCCACGCCGATTACCGCCAGCCAATTGAATATTGCTTCCGGGGCACATTCTTCGCCTGTAGCTGCAATCATCCTCGCTGCTGGCAAATCCACGCGTATGCGATCGAAAACGCCCAAGCCGCTGCATCCGATGTGTGGACTGCCGATGACCTCGCATGTCGTTCGCGCCTGTCGTGCGGCAGGTGTAGAAAGAGTGGTCATCGTGATTGGGCATCAGGCAGAGCAGGTCCGCGGCGGGCTCACGGACGACCCCGAGGTCGAGTATGTCGTACAGGTCGAGCAACGTGGAACCGGAGATGCGGTCAAGGCAGCGCAGCCTGTGCTCGGGGATTGGGAGGGAACGATCCTTGTGCTGGCAGGCGATGTGCCATTGCTGTCTTCAGAGGCGCTGCGCCGACTTGTTTCGAGACAGCACGAGACGAATGCCCATGCCGTTCTCCTGACCGCAATGCTCGACGATCCGACTGGCTACGGCCGTGTCGTTCGCGATGCAAATGGGCGCGTCGCGCGGATCGTCGAGCAGAAAGATGCGACATCGGAAGAGCGTGCGATCAAGGAGTGGAACCCGTCGCTGTATGCGTTCGAGGCGCAGGCTCTATGGAGTTCGCTCGCCAAAGTCCAGCCGCTCAACGCACAAGGGGAGTATTATTTAACGGACACCATCGGGTTGCTGACGGTGCAGGGTGCAACGGTCGAAGCGCTGGCGGTAACGGATGCGCGGGAGGTTTTCGGCGTCAATACGCGTGTGGAATTAGCAGCGGTGGCTGAGATTTTGCGGGACCGCATACAGCGGCATTTGATGCTCTCCGGTGTCTCGATCACCGATCCCGCATCGACCTTTATCGACGTCGATGTGCAGGTCGGTCAGGACAGCGTGATCGAGCCCTCGACCTTCCTGTATCGCGGCACCGTGATCGGCGAGGATTGCGTGATTGGCCCGCAGGCGCGCATCGAACGCAGTACGCTCGGCAATCGCGTCAGAGTTCTTGCGTCTCAGATCGCCGAAAGCGTTCTGGAAGACGATGTAAAAGTCGGCCCGTTTGCGAACCTGAGACCAGGGACGCGGCTCGGAAAGGGTGTTAAGATCGGTGATTTCGTAGAGGTTAAGAACAGCATCTTGGCGGCAGGAGCGCAGGTTTCGCACCTCGCTTATATCGGGGACGCCGAAGTGGGCGCAGGAACGAACATCGGCGCGGGCGTAATCACCTGCAATTATGACGGCTATGAAAAGCACCGCACCGTCATCGGCAGCAACGCCTTTATCGGGAGCAATTCGACTCTGGTTGCGCCGCTCACGATCGGGGATGGCGCGTTCATCGCCGCCGGGTCGCCTGTGACGGAAGATGTCCCGACCGACGCGATGGCGATCGCGAGGCAGCGCCCGACGATTAAGTCCGGTTGGGCAGCAGCATACCATACCCGCCAGCGAGCACGCAAAACTGAGAGAAGAGTCTTATGAAGCAATATCTGGTTTCGAGCAAATACCCTCACCCCAACCCCTCTCCCTACCATTCGTACCTCCTTAGGGCGAGGGGCCAATGCGTTCGATTCGGTCGGTTGAGGAATAGAACGATACAGTCTCTGGTTTCGAGCAAACGCCTCGTGCACTGGTCAGTTGCCTTTCTGGCAATACTCACCCTTATCCAATGTATTTCGTCTGCTCATGCCGCGCTGCACGACGAGCAGCCATTCGTGATCACGTATCAGGCAGGAGTTTCCAACCAACAACTGGTGACCGTATACTTCGATGGGAATATAACCGGTACCTTCCTGCTGGATACGGGTACAAGCACTAGCCAGATTTTTCATGAGTTGGCAGTACGTATGAATCTGCGCCCGGCGATTATCAAGTCCAAAGATGGCAATGCTAGATCAGAAGACCCCAATGATGAGGACATTGAGGAAGGGATCAACTTCCGATTCAGCGAGAATATGCGAATGATTGCATCCTTCAGTTTTCCAAAAGCGGAAGGGTACTCGGTTGTATCCGGAAGAAAGATTGATGGGGTCATCGGATCGGATATTCTGAAGGATTTTGCGGTGCTGTTCGATTTCCAAGAGCATCGAATTTCGTTCTGGCAAGGAGGGAAACTATCACCAGCACAACTCACACAAAATGGACTGGGCAAAGCATATTCGGTTCCTCTTTTCGACTTTGGAGGTGGCGATTGCTGTATGCTCGACGTTCGGTTCAATGGATCTGTGACTGAGCGCATGATGGTCGATACGGGCGCTGCCGTCACAATGCTTATTGGTAGAAGAACTCAGGAACTACACCTGATCTCGTTGGGAAATGTGATAGCAAAGTCGATCTATGGGTCCTTCAAGCAGCATTCTGCCAATGTAAACAAATTCGAAATCGGCGACTTTAGCGCTGGCATCACCCCGCTGCTCTACTCTGAACGTAAAATCGGTCCCCTTCCTCCTCTGTTGGGTCTTGATTTCCTCACTCAGCATCACCTCCTGATCGACTACCCTGCGAAACGGATGTATTTCGCGCCCGTCGAGCATCAGTCTATCACCATTCCTTTCAGTAAGCATACGATCTATAGCATGCCGTTCTTCGATGTGCAACTGGCGGATGGCAAAGTTCACATGTTGGGTTTGTCTACCCATGCCCATAGTGCACTCGACAGCTCGCTGATAGCGCACTGGCCTGCTCAACCTGACATGTTAGGTCCGTCGAGAAAGGCAGGAATAAAAATACTGACGAGTAGTATGGATTTGCCGATCGGAAAACGTCTGTTCGACAAAACAGACTTCAAACTGTTTGATATACACAATACGCAGAAATCTGTTCCTCTGTTGGATGGGATTATCGGGGAAGATTTACTATCGCAATACGCGGTGCGCCTGAACTTCTCGCGCAAGCAAATGACATTCATCTTGCCGGGGAATCTGGCAGGCACACTTTATCTTCCAAAGAACGCCATCCGTATACCGCTCGTGCTTACAGATAAAGGCTATGCGCTGCAAATGCTCGTCGATAGCAAGCATGCTACATTTGTGCTCAGCTTGTTACACAACGATACGACCCTGAACTCGAAAACTTTAGTGCGCAGCTTAAAACCGAAAGCGGTCGAGACATATGTGGGTAAGGATACGCGGGAGCGTGAACTGAGGCTGCACAGTATATCGGTGGGCGGTAAACAGTGGACGGAACCAATCGTAGACGACGAGTCGTCTTCCGCCAGCGATGAGCCCAATTGGCTTGGTACCGACTTTCTGGAGAGGTATGTTGCCACAATCGACTTTGCAGGGCAGGCATTGTATTTAGAGACCGATCCGGACTACAAGCCCGATCTGACAGAAAATGTTAGTGTCGGCATCAGACCCACCCTGGCATCGAATGGACGCATATTCGTTTTGGAACTTTCCGACTCGTCTTCCGCCAGAGAGGCCAATGTCCAACTCGGGGACGAAATCCTCGCGGTGAATGGAAAGCTCGTGAGCAAAACGACTTTAGATGAGATTTCGCACGAGTTCAAAAAACCGGTAGGGACAGTAGTAACCGTGCTAATCCAGCATAAAGGCGATGCCGCTCCGCGAACTGTCAAACTCATCGTTCGGAAGGTACTGTGACGAGCCCTCACCACAATCCCTCTCGCTACCAGTCGTGCCTCCTGAAGGAGAAGGACAAACGCATTCACTCCAGTCAGCAAAAGGATAACATGAAGAATGTTGCAGTTTCAAGTAAACGCGTTAGCCAGTGGTCAGTCGGTTTTTTGACACTGATCGCTGTGATCTTTCCCATTACCTTTGCTCGTGCGGTGCTGCCCGGCGAACAGCCCTACATCGTTTCGTACCAACCTGGCGAAGACAACGATCAATTGGTGATAGTACGCTTGAATGAAAAAACGACGGCTACTTTTTTGCTGGATACGGGTACGACGACGACGCAGATATTCCCCGAGCTCGCGGCGCGAATGAAACTACACCCAGAGCCACTGAAGTCGCATGTTGGCGAAGTGCTAAACAATAAACAGGACGACGAGAACATAGTGCATGTTCGCAAATTCCAGTTCGGCACAGTGACGCTCAGCGATGTGCCTCTTGCCCTGCCAAAAGTCGATGCCATTTCATCTGGCAGCCGCAGAAAGATCGATGGCATAATCGGCATGAATTTTCTGGCGCAGTATGCCGTGCTCTTCGACTTTCAGAAACATCAGCTCATGTTGTGGAAAAATGGGAAACTGTCGCTTGCGCAGCGCAAGCAATGTAATATGGAGAAAGCCTCCTCGGTACCCATTATCGACATCTATAAAAGCTTGCAGTATTTCGCTCGCGTTCGCATCAATGGCACAACCGAAGAGGATATGCTTATCGATAGTGGCGGGTCTGCTACGATAATTTCCGCCCCTATCGCTCGTAACTTGAAATTGACATCGCTTGGCAATGTGATCGCGCATCCGATCTATGGACCCCAGCCATACCACATTGGAGTAGTGGATAAGTTAGATATCGGGGATTACACCACCGGGGCGGTGACGCTCTGGTATCCAGAACGCGACGGCGGTCCGATACCTCCAGTGCTCGGGAGGGATTTCTTGACTCAGCATCGCATTCTGATGGATTTCCCAGACAACCGGATGTACTTTGCACCCGTCGAGCGTCAGACGAAGATTATCCCCTTCAGCAGTCAACTAACCTTTGATTTACCTCTTTTCGATGTGCATCTAACGGACAACCGAGTACATATGCTTGGTTTGAGTACCATTAACTGGAGTGTGCTCGACAGCTCCCTCGAAGCGAAATGGCCTGCCATACCCGCCGATCTAAACCCATCGCCTTCTGCAGACACTAAAATGGTGATGAGTAAGTTAGATTTGCCAACTGGAAAGCTCCTCTTCGACTATAATGGTCGGGAGAATCTAGACACGGAAAGCGGCAAAAATAAGTTAGACTCAAGCCACCATGAGAAAACGACATTCACCCGATTTCAAAGCTAAAGCCGTCCTCGAAGCCCTT
>JBBQPY010000084.1:0-21666 GCA_038216735.1 Chthonomonadales bacterium | reverse complement strand
AGCCGCGTCTCACGCCCGATGATCTCTTGCGGTGGCTGCAAGGAACGCAAGAGCGCAACGAACGTGCCAAGCGTTCGCACATCAAACGACGGCAAGCTCGCTTGCTAAAAGGTTCACCTCCTGACCCGTCGTTGTAATACTTGGAGAGAGTCGTAGGGTATCGTGTCCGATGGCCGCTCGGCGGAACTAAATAGATGCACATCCCAAGCAGAGCAGAATGTGTTGGATTCGCCCTTCTCCCTGGCGAAGTATGAGCGGTAGGGAGAAGGGTTGGGTTGAGGGCTCAACGACCCAGAGCTTTACCCAGCCAGACCGAGTTATCACCCCCGTGCATTGAGTGCAGGGCTCAGGTCAAAAGCCTACACCGGAGTTTGCGTGAACTGCTCGCCATCGTGCGTCAGCAGGGTCGTCTCGTCACCGACAATCGTCTCGATATGCACGGGACGTTTCCAGAGCGAATGAATGTTCTTGAGCGTACGCGAGGTGTACTCCAGATCGAGTGGCTTGCCGTCATAGGAGTGCTTCAGCAGCAGTTCGCCGCGCCGACGGAAATCGGCGTCCTCGACCAGTATGATCGGTATGCCGAAGTTCGTCATGCCATCGAGCATCGTATCGCGCACTTTACGCCAGTCCGTGTCCTGCACGACCCACGCCTGCTCGCCATCCACCTCGTCCAGCTTGTATGTGTACATATCCAGCCGATTGACGAGGCTCTCCGTCAGATATTTGCGCAAAAACGTGACGTCCGATTCGTCGCGCCTTACCTCGAATATCTTCTTCATTCCCTCGCCCGTGGGTCGGTTCAGCTTCTCGCCGCGCCAGTCGTCTTCGACGAAATCTTTATCGATCTCCCCGTTCCAGCGGCGCTCAATGTCGCGGAAAATGTTATAGCCGACATAGTAGGGATTGATCGACATCTTCGAGCCAGGCGACAGCACCGATGCATGCAGCCGCCGAAATTCGAGGTGCTCTTCGGGTGTCAAATCCAGATCGGTCAGAATCCGCTCATGCCAGAAAGAGTTGTGATTGACCATGCCGTTCGCGACATACGCATGGGCTTCGTTTACGGTAATGTCGTATACGTCATTGACTCGCTGTTCAATCGAAACGATCTCGTCGCACAGTCTTTCGCGCTTGAACCACTGGTGCGCGGCAATGTAACTGTCTAGCGCTGCACGTTTTCGCTCCATACCGAAGCCAATAGACTCGCAGAATTTTTGTGCTGCAGCCCCTCTGACTTCCAGATTGATAATCTCGTGACGCTGTAAACGCTGAGTCGATAGAATGCCGAAGTTCAACAGTACGATCTGTACCATTCGTACCATTTCGCGGCTCGAAGTGGACAGAATCACTCCGGCTCTGCCTGCATATCCGTCAGCGTCGAACAGTCCCTGCAGGAACTGGACGACGATCGGACGTGGCGAACGAAGAATAGAGTCGGGTATTCGCTTGCTTCTGGCTCTTGCCGAGAGGTCGATACCGAGTGACTCGAAAAGACACAGCAACTCACGAGAATGAATTTCGATGCGCCACCGAGTGCCGGTTCGGGTATGATCTGCACGGAGCTTCGCTTCAATGCCGAGGACAGATTCTGCCAGACACGCCAGGTGTCGGGCGTGTGCCTCGTCGCCGCACGTGAGACATATTCCGGATTTCGTGATGTTACCATCGCCGACGAAATAGCCGATCAACTCCGCAAGCGGTTCGTTCAGAAAGCGTGGGCAATCCAGTACATGTCGTTTAGCGAGCGTTTTACCAGGTCTGCCCGCCCGATAGCCGGATGTCTCCAGCGCATCCGTGATCTCTTTGGCGCGCTCGGTGTGTTTGCCCGCCCGATGCCGGAGCACCGTCCAAAGCGATACTTTCGCTGCGTTCGCAACATCGCTCAGCGAAGCGTCACGCGACGCCGGTACGTGCGTGATCGGCACCGCTTTTCGTGACCAAACTTCCGTTCCCTGCGCGAGAGCGATCTTCTGTCCGGCAGCAAGCTCCGACAGAAACGCCCAGGTTCCGTCTTCCAACTGGACACGATGTTTGTGTGCGCCTTCGATCGTGAAGCCGCGCCGCGTCGTGATACGAATCGTCGGGACCTGCGCCTCTTTATGAAAATAGCTGATCGGATGCATCGCGCTCGGTTTGCCGCTCGCGATACAGAGGGATTGACGACCATCGACGATCGCATCGAAGCGCAGAATACCACGCTCGGTCAGCAGCAGTGAATCGCCGGTCGCGCACGCCCAGCCCTCATTTGCGATCTTTGTGCGCATCTGCGGGATGAAGTAGATCATTTCTTCGCGGATCATATTCAGTATATCGCGCTGCCAGGTTTCGAGTTCGGGAGCGTAGTCGCGCAGAAAGCCAAGCAGGTCCTTGTCGGGCTCCGGTGGGAACTTGCGCCCCTTCGGAATCACGGCGCCGGTTCGCGGCTCCATCAAGTCCCATAGGTCGTCGAACTCGGTGGCGGACTGTACGGGCGCGAGACGATCCGCTTCATGCTGTTCGGCAGTCTTGCGCCGGAATGTGGTCGTCAAGCCCGTGTCGAAATGCTCCTCTATCGAGATCACATTGTCAAGAAACTCCTCGACCTTACGCGCCCCGAACTCTTCCTCATAGCGGCGGATGCGGTTGGCATGGAGTCGAACCTTATCGATCATGTGCCGGTCGGTGTGATCGAAATAAGTATTGTTCTTAAAGAAATCGTTGTGGCCGAGGACGTGCGCGACGACGAATTTGTGCGACAGCATCGAGTTACTGTCCATCAGAAACGCCTGACAGGGATCCGTGTTGAAGACGATCTCGTAGATTTTCGCCATCCCGTAGTCGTACATCGTCTTCTGGCGGTGATAGTCACGCCCGAAAGTCCAGTGGGAGAAGCGGGCGGGCAGGCTGTAGCTGCCTAGCTCGTAGATGATATGTTCCGGGACGAGCTCGAAATGGGTCGGATAGCAGTCCAGCCCGTACTCGTTCGCCTTCTCGGTGATGATCTCGATCCATTTTTCCAGTTCAACGCGTTCGCTCTGATTCATGGCGTTACATCCTGTTTCCATCTCAGTAATTCGTATTTATATCGCATAGAACCCCTCTTACGAGAGTTCGTTATCGGGTGGCATCCTGCAATTCAGGGTGCTTGCTGAAGAACTTTTGCAGCGCTGGCCAGACGTCTTCTTTGTTGTTAATCTTGACCAGGCACACGCGCTTTTCAGTCGCAAACGCTTCCTGATACGCCTGTCCGAGCGGCGCAAACGACGGCGACTGGCTCCAGATATCGTTGGCGATCTCGCCGTACCCGATCTGGTTGCAGATTTCGACCATCTTGCGCATCAGATCGACGCACTCGATATCGCCGTAGTTGTAGCCGTCCGAAAAGAGGAACGGATAGATGTTCCACTCGCGGGGATTATAGCGCTTTTCGATAATCTGCATCGCCAGTTTATACGCCGAACTCATCTTCGTGCCGCCCGAATCACCGAGCGAGAAGAACGCGTTTTCGCTGACCTCTTTTGCCTCCGTGTGACAGGTGATGAAGACGATTTCCGCGCTCGCATATTTCTTGCGCAAGAAGCGCAGCATCCAGAAGTAGAACGAGCGGCAGATGTATGCCTCGAATTCGCCCATCGAGCCCGACACGTCACGCATCGCGATCACGACCGCGTTTCGTTGCGGTTCCTCGATCATCTCCCAGGTCTTGTAGCGGCGGTCTTCGTTCTTTATTTCCCAGCCCGGTTTGCCTTCGCGCGCGTTACGCTTGTAGGCTTCGAGCAGTGTACGTTTGCGGTCGAGATTGCCCGTGAGTCCGCGCTTGCCGATGCTGTTGAACTCGGCGTGCTCAGACATGATCTGCTTGACGCCGCGCTCTTCCAGATTCGGCAGATGCAGGTCTTCGAAGACGAGTGCAGTTAGCTCTTCGAGCGTCAGTTCGGCTTCATAGAAATCGACGCCCGCCTCCTGACCCGCCTCTTTACCGGTGCCGGGACCCTGTCCTTCCTGCGGCGCGCGCCCGATCACGTCGCCCGGTTTGGAGCCGCCACCGCCCTGCCCGACTCGTTCGCGCTCGTCGTTGTCGAAGCGTATGCGCGGCAGTTCCAGCCCGCGTACCGGTATCTTGACGATTTTTCCGTTGTCGGCGGTGATGATGTCCTGCTGGCTGATGATGTCGCCGAGGTTCTGTTTGATCACCTCTTTAACTTTTTCATTGTGCCGCTGGCGGTCTCGTTCGGCACGGCGATGAAGGTCCCAATTGTCCGCGCTCAGCGTATGTTCCGGCATTTCATTTGTTCCTTGCATTTACCCGGCGGCATATTCAAACCGAAGTATCAAAATATTTATGGGCTGAGCAGTCGGGTAAACCCTTCCTGCACAAAATGATGATCTGTTGTCAACGCTTCAGACACACTCCGTTCGCGCATCAGAACAAAACTGACTGCATCACACAGTGAATAGGTTTTGTCGGGTCTGCGCATCAGTAAATCCAGCGCTTTAAGATGCAGGCCTGCTTCAACCCAGACAATTTCGAGATGCAAATTGACTGTCAATGCGATTGCAAACTCGTAGGCTGCTTCAAGAGATATACCACGCACACTTGCCAGAGTTGTGAACTCTGCCAGAACGTAGCTGTGGCTCACCATCGATTTTGCTGCCCTGAACATTTGTAGCGCTTCGCTATGACATGGCTCCGATGCATTGATGCAGCAGAGCAGCCCGGACGTGTCAATCAGCATTGGCTCGCCTGCGCTCGACAGAGGGGATGACCTTATTTTCGTATGCAGCGATCAAGTCTTCGTCGATGCTTTCGTTGTCTGCCCCAACTGCATAAGGCGCGTAAACGATGTGGGAGAACAACTCGTCATCCGCCGCAGCGATATCTTCGAGCGTCGGCTTGGGGCGGGGCAGCAAACGTTTCACAGCCTGCAAAACTATCTCCTGCGCATCGGTACCCTGCTGTGCCGCCATGAGCTGCAAACGCTGCTCTTCCTCAGGCGAGAGGTCGATTGTTATCGTCATAGTCTCTTTTCATTTCTCTATCGATCCGCGCAATTGCCCTGATAACCCGCAGACCCCTATCCTGTTTCAAGCGTGAAGAAAATCAAGAATGGGGTCTACGACACCGAATTTTCGTTTACCGATTTGTTCGGTTTGTATCGGTTTTATCGGTTCAGCAGCGTGCCAACGTAGCGGAGAAGCTCGTTCGCCGAATCCGTCGTGTAGCCCTGCTCCTTGCACATCCGATCCACGACCTCATTGACCTTCTTCAACTGCACGTCGTCGGGCGTTTTGCTGCTCGTCGTGATCTTGACGACATCTTTCAGGTCGGTAAACAGCTTCTTTTCAATCGCCTCTTTCAGCCGCTCGTCCGAAGAGACTGAAAACGTCTGGCCGCGCCGCATCAGGCTCGCCACCGAACGCATGATGCCCTCGCGGAACTCCTTCTTCTGGTTCTCCGTGACGCCGATCTGCTCCTCAATCGAGCGCATCAACCGCTCGTCCGGCTCGACATCCTCGCCCGTCACCGGATGCTTCACCTTCTCTTTGTTGCAGTATGCCTCGACGTTGTCGATGAAGTTGTCCATCAGGGTCTTCGCCGACTCCTCGTATGAGTAGACGAACGCCCGCTGCACTTCCTTTTTGGCGGTCTCGTCGAACTCTTTGCGCACCTCGTCGATCAAGCCCAGCAGACGGCGCCGCTCCTCATCGTGATTCGTATACTCCGTGATGCCGTCGCGCAGGGCGCGCAGCATATCGATCGGCGTCACATAGGTTTTGCCGCCCTTGACGAGCGCAGTCGAAATCCGGTTGATGATGTAGCGCGGCGAAACCCCGTTCATGCCCTCGTCGGAGAACTCTTCATGCAGCTCACGTACCTGCCTCTGGTCCCAGTCCGCCTGCTTCTCGCCATCGTAGAGCTTCATTTTGGTCATCAGGGTCAGACCGCTTTTTTTGCTCTGCTTGAGGCGTGTCAGAATCGCGAACATCGAAGCGACCTTCAGCGTATACGGCGCGATATGGATGCGCGAGAGGTCGAGTTCCGCACCCTGTGTCATGTCCTGCACATCGGACTGCCCGATCAGCTTCTCGTAGATGCGCACCTCTTCGCTGACGCGCAGGTTGTAAGGGACCCGCACCACGAAGATACGGTCGATCATCGCCTCATTCTCTTTGTTCGAGAAGTAAGAGTTGTACTCGTATTCGTTGGTGTGCGCGATCACAGCGACATCACAGTAGATCAGCGCGAAGCGGCTCGCCTTGATCGTCTGCTCGCCCGCCACGGTGTTGAGTTCGTAGAGGAAGCGCTTCTCCGCCTTGAGCATCTCGATGAACTCCATGATGCCACGGTTGGCGATGTTGAGTTCCCCGTCGAAGTTGTAGGCGCGGGGATCGGATTCCTGACCGTATTCGGTCAGCGCCGAGATGTTGACGCTGCCGGTCAACTCCGCGACATCCTGGCTCTTCGGATCGGCGGGCTTGAAGGTCCCGATACCGATTCGGGTGCGCTCCGAGAGCATGATGCGCTGCACCGGCACTTTATTTATGTTGCTGCCCCACTCGTGGTCGAGCCGGTACTGGCAGACAGGGCAGAGTGCGCCCTCGATATAAACGCCGAGGCTGCGCTTGAAGTCGGCACGCAGGTCTTCGGGAATCAGGTGCAGCGGATCCTCATGCATAGGGCAGCCCTTGATCGCATAAGAGCCGCCTTCGTCGGTCTTGCTGTACTTTTCCATTCCGCGTTTGATCAGCGTGACGAGCGTGGATTTACCGCCACCGACCGGGCCGACGAACATCAGAATGCGTTTGCGAATATCGAGGCGGCGCGAAGCCGGGTTCAGATACTCGTCGACTAACTGCCGAAGTGTGCGCTCGAGACCGTAAAGGTCGTCGAGAAAGAAGTTATAATCGTGCGTGCCGTCCGCGTTCTCGCGTACACCGCCCGACATGATCATGTTATAGAGGCGGGCATGTGCGAGATCGGCGATCTTCGGTTGCTTCGCAACCAGATCGAGATAGTCGCCGAACGTGCCTTCCCATGCCAGAGCGCGTTCATTGCTGCGCTGCTCTTCGACCTGCTTCAGAAAATCCGAGGTATTGAATGCTCCCATAAAAATATTCCTCCTGCATCGGATGCGCCGGCAAAATTGCGAAATGCCTACCAGCACACAGACGCGAAAAACCCTGGTGAGCGAACCGCGTCGGTACTACATAAAAACATCAGATATAATTCATTTCTAAATCTTTCAGGGCTTCTCCCGCTGCCCGGGCTGATATACAGACGAACGTATCCTGTTGAAAATAGTATATCATATTGCTGCATTTTCAACCGATCGATGAGGCGAGGATGAGAAGCAATAGACTATTATCGGTATTGACGGAGCGAGAACTGGAAACGTTTTATCGCTGCACGCTTTATCTTCTTCTATCTCCTCCAGGTAACTTCTTCAGCGCCTCTTTGAAATCCTCATTTTTCTGCTTCAGTCCCTCTGCTCGTTCGGATGCCCATAATAGCGTCATCATGCTCTTCTTATTCCTATGACTCTATCACTTCCTATGACTCTATCACTTCCTATGACTCTAACACTTCCTATGTTCTCTAAAACTTCCTATTTCTTTAAAACGTGCGCTGGACAGCCGCGTGACTGCAGGACAATTCGAAGCATTATCTGACGCAATCAAAGTCATGAGCAGGCGAACATATCACACTGAAATGATGCATAGTTTGATAGCAGGAACATTTTCTTGTCTGACTACGTATTTATAAACAGCGCATGTCCTCCTTTTCATGAAATCTGTCTCGAATGAGTCAGAGCCTGTGGATTCCAATTAGTTTTGGAGTACACAGGTATTTTTTTTTGTCCCGTTTTGCTGTCGAGCCGTGCGCCATATCCTCCGTTACGAAGGATATTCAGGCATTAACCATAATTTAATCTCTCCTTAATAGTCGGTTAACAAAGGATCGGTATGATAGTACTGCTTAGCATGCCCGCCCACACAATGGCGTGATCGGGCGGCATGTTCGCAAGATATCATGTGCGCTTCCCCGACAATATCCTCACCGCGCCGGTGCGGCGAGGATAACACGACAGTATGCCCGCCACCTTCGGCACCACGGATGGCACAACATCCCCTGCTGTCAGATCTGCCGCAGGCGCTACCCCGAACCTGTCTCACGAAACGATAAAAGAACGAAAAAAGGCGGCTTCCCACAGGGAAGTCCGCCTCATACTTTAACCGCTTTTCGCTTTTCGTAACAGTTCAACACACCGGTTAAACACAAGAGGAGCACGGGAGTGCCATAGCTCTACCGGAGTCTCTCAGCTCCCTGCGCCGCTGTCGTCACATAGATCGTCGTTTCGAGACCTGTCGCTGCTTTATACAGACCGGGCACCTGCTGCCGGAATCGCTCCACCGCTTCGTCGGCTACTAGACTGACGGTGCAGCCCCCAAACCCCGCGCCCGTCATTCGTGCTCCATAAACGCCTTCGATCGAGCGCGACGCTTCGACGAGGGCATCCAGCTCACGGCAGCTTACTTCATAGTCGTAGCGCAGGCTCTCGTGAGAAGCGTTCATCATCGTCCCGAACTGTGCGATGTCGCCCCCTTTGAGTGCGACAACGCCAATAAGAGTACGCGCATCCTCAGTTACGACATGACGCGCACGACGACGCGTGATTTCCGGCAATTTGTCGTTGTAGCGGTCAAAATCTTCTATGCTCACATCGCGCAGTGCGGTGATCTCGGGCAAATACTCCTTCAGCAACTCGACGGCGCGTTCACACTCAGCGCGGCGCTTATTGTATTCCGAGTCGACAAGGCCCCGCTTTTTGTTCGTGTCGGCGATCACGATCGAGACACCCGATTCCGGCAGCGGAACGGCTTCGTAAGTGAGTGTGCGCGTATCGATCAGCAGCGCGTGGGCTTTCTGCCCCAGCGCGGAAATGAACTGGTCCATTATGCCGACATTGACGCCGACGAACTCGCGCTCCGCCTTTTGAGCAAGCACCGCGAGACGGACTGGTTCGATCATTTTCTCCGCGCCTGCCAGATACATAAGCCCGCTCGCAACCAGCATTGCCGCCGACGAGGACAGCCCGGCGCCGAGCGGCACATTCCCGAGCGCGACACAGTTCATCCCGACCGGCTCGATGCCTTCCTGCTGCAGCGCCCATCCCATCGCTCGCAGGTAGTTGCTCCAGCGTTCACGCCCTTCGTTGGTCGGAACAATGCCGTCGAGCGTGAAAGTCGTGGACTGGTTGAAATTCAGCGCGTAGGCGCGAATCTGACGGTCGGTGCGTCGCGAAGCGGCAATCACGACATCGCGTTCGATCGCGGCAGGGAAAACGAAACCGTCATTGTAATCGGTGTGTTCGCCAATCAGATTGACGCGGCCTGGCGCACGCACGATGATCTCGGGCGCAGAGCCATATAGTGCGGTGAACTTGCCTTCGATTTCGGCAATCCGTTTTGCTTCTGATTGATTGAATTCTGCTGTCTGAGTCATAGTGCGCAAGCTTCATAAATGTTGGGATGGGGAGGTTTCAGGGAGACGCAGCCGATGCTCGTTGGGATAGATATAGCCGCGCTTACGCGCCGCCTGCTCGATACCATCTTTTGTCCGCATCGCGGCGATTTCCCGCTGATCACGCTGATTTTGCAGCTCATAGAGATGAACTTGCTGCTCCATCTTATCGTTATCGGCGCGACTCTTTGCGACTTCCGCAAACGGGCGAGACGCCTGAAGACCCAGCCAGCCGCCCACAATCAGCGTTGTGACCGCTGTTACATAGAGCCGTCCTCGTCGTGGAGTACGTCGCCGATACACTGGTTTTCGCTCATCGTAGGTGATAACGATACCCTCGCAACTTAAGGGCGATGCTAATGGAAGAATACATGAGACTGCTCAGCCTGATTCTTGGCTATCTCTCCCTGACAAAGCGCATCTGAAGCGGAGCGGAATGCGTCGCCTCTTGCGGGAGGGAGAGAAAGATTAAATTTCGAGAATGAGTGAAGATTTACGAATCAACGACACAAACAGAATGGACTATCTCTGCGTCGGTTTCAGGGCGTATCCGGATGCAGAGATTCCCCGACGATATGCACTTTGATCAAGTTGGTGGTGCCAGGATTGTTGACAGGTACGCCCGCAGTAATTACGACTCGGTCGCCGAGATTTACGATTTTCAGTTTTTGCGCGGCGGCAAGCGTCGTCTTCATCATCATGTCGGTGTCGCTGACAGCTCGGATCAGGAATGGCGTCACGCCCCAGCTCAGAGCGAGCTGATTGCACGTCGCGCGATCAGGTGTCACAGCAAGGATCGGGACAATCGGGCGGTGCTGCGCGACCTTTCGCGCCGTGCTGCCACTCGTCGTCGCACAGAGTATTGCGCTCGCTTTGAGCTGCGTAGCGATCTCGGCAGTGGCACAGGCGACCGCCTCTGTAACCCCTTTCGGAGTCTGAAGCCGTTTCGCGAAATCGATGTCCTTGAAAAAAGCCTCTTCTGCACGCAGGGCGATCCGCGCCATCGTACGCACCGCTTCGAGAGGGTACTGGCCCGCGGCCGTCTCGCCGGAAAGCATGACTGCGTCCGTTCCGTCGAGAATCGCGTTGGCGACATCGGTCGCTTCAGCACGAGTCGGGCGAGGATTGTCGATCATGCTTTCGAGCATTTGGGTCGCGGTAATCACGGGCTTCCCGGCACGATTGCAGGCTTTGATCAGCCGCTTCTGCACGATCGGCACTTCGTCGAAGGGCATTTCGACGCCGAGGTCGCCCCGCGCTACCATGATCCCGTCCGCCACTTTGAGAATCTTCTCGAAGCCATGCACCGCCTCGAATTTCTCGATCTTGGCGATCAGCGGAACCGTAATTCCGACCTCACGCATCACAGTTCGTAATGGCTCCAGATCGTCGGCGTAGCGCACATAGGACGCAGCCACCCAATCGACACCCTGTGCCAGCCCAAACCGTAAATCGTCGATATCTTTCTCTGTTACGGCAGGAACATCGAAAACGACTCCCGGCGCAGCAACTCCTTTGTGGGGCTTGAGTTCGCCACCGACGATCACACGCGCCCATACAGTACGTTCGGGCGAACCCGGCGCGCCCTCGCAGGCGGTCACTTTGAGTGCGAGTTTGCCATCGTCCAACAGGAGCTGTCTGCCCGGCGTGAGCGCGTCGAGCATCTGCGGAACGGGCAGCGGCAACAGCAGACATCCCGCCGAAGCGGTTCGTGCCGCCTCCAGCGCAGTTTTAAAACCGGCTGATGCGCCGTCTCCGGAGGTTTCGCTCGCGACGAATCCGACGATCTGCCCACGCCGTAAAGTCACTGAGGGGGCCGTAAATGTGCCGAGTCGCACCTTCGGGCCGGATAAATCTTGGAGCAGTGCGAGCGGTTTACCCATCTTCAGCGACAGTTCACGGAGCGTGCAGATCACGTGGGCGTGCGCCTGGTGCGTACCATGCGAAAAATTGAGCCGCGCTACATCCATGCCTGCGGATAGCAGACTCTCCAGCATTCCACGCTTACTCGATGCCGGCCCGATAGTACAAACTATTTTGGTGCGTCGCAAGCGCGTTTCCTTCCCCGTTCATTTCGCAGAGGCTTTAAAGCGGTCACTGCTGCTTATATTATGGGTTCGATCGCGCCCCGTCCATACTAAATTACCGTAGTTTTTGCTCGTGATCCTGATCCTCTGCAATGCCGATCAGCACGGCGCGTATGAATGGATCGTTGTCCACGCGCTGCTGCATATCGAGGCGCAGGGTCGCATCGACATCGGGCGGCTGCCCGCTCTCTTCCGCCACTTTGAGACGCTCAGCGTGGGCTTCGAACTCCTGCCAGCGCACGACAAACGCTGCTTCATCGAGCGGCACATGACCGAGGCGACTACAGCCCGTCCTATACTGGCGGTATTCCTGCTCGTACATCGTTGTTATTTCTCTTTTGTAACGATTCACCCCGGCTTATTTCTTTCACTCGCAGACGGCAGTTGTCTCTGCTCCCCTCTTCCCGAAGCTTGGGGAACAGGGTGTCGGGGAGAATTGTTACCGTCTTTTATTTTGCTGCTTTGGATTCTGGTTTAGCTTTGGGAAACGTGATGAACATCGTACCGTCCAGAAAGTTCATCGTCTTTTCAGTCGTGAGCGGCTGCAGATTTTTGCCGTCCACATCCATCGTAAAGATTGTTGAGTACGGGTCTTCTCCCGAAAATACCCGCACGAATTGAATCCGCTTACCATCCGATGACCACTGTGGACTATAATCTGCAGCGTCGCTTTTCGTAAACTGCGTTTTGCCCGTGCCGTCCGCATTCATCACATAAATCCCCGGTCGGCCCGCATTATCGCCCATGTAGGCGATATGTTTGCCGTCCGGAGCCCATTTCGCCATCATCACCTGCCCCTGCGCGATCGTCTTTGCATTGCCGCCATCGGGGTCCATCGTCGAAATGCTCAATGTGACGTCATGCGCCGCAAAGCTCATCGCCGAGACGAGCAGGCGTTTACCGTCCGGCGACCAGCAGGGCATTATCCCGCTGACCAACTGTTTCACGTTCTTACCGTCGGCATCCATGAGATAGATATGGTATTGTGGCGGACCCGGTTTCGCAGGTACATCCGTTGGAGGAACGGTCGAGGTAAAGGCGAGGCGCTTACCGTCCGGCGACCACGTCGGCGCAAATGCGAGCCCTTTCAGGGAAGTCAACTGCTGACGACTGCTGCCGTCGGCGTTCATCAGATAGATGTCGCCCTTCATCTCCTCTTGATTAGTGACGACGGCGAAAGCGATTTTTGTTCCGTCAGGCGACAAGACCGGATCGAACTCCATCGCATCGAAATTGGTCAGATTCTTCTGTGCGGAGCCGTCCGGATTCATCGTATAGATGTTGAGCACGCCCTTTCCGGACCGATCCGACGCGAACAGCAGTTTTCGCTCTGATTTTGGTACGGATTTGGGCGCCGGGGTCTGCGCCGATTTGGAGACCGGCGCCTGCGCTGGTTTTGCCGGCTTCTGCTGCCCTATTACCGGCAAACAGGTACAGCCAAGCAGCCCTGCTATCGGCAGAACAAAGCGGTTTCGCATCGTAGACTTCCTTGTGGATACAACTCTCACCCTACTTCAGGTTATAAAATGCACTGCGCCCGGCATAGATTGCGCTGTCGTCGAGCGCCTCTTCGATACGCAGCAACTGGTTATATTTGGCGACGCGGTCTGTGCGATTCGGTGCGCCTGTCTTGATCTGCCCGGCGTTTGTCGCGACGACGATGTCTGCGATCGTCGAATCCTCGGTTTCGCCGGAACGATGCGAGACGACCGCCGTAAAGCCCGCGCGTTTCGCCATTTCGATGGCGTCGAGCGTCTCGGTCAAGGTTCCAATCTGGTTGACTTTAATCAGGATAGAGTTGGCGCAGCCGGTGTCGATACCGCGCTTCAGGCGTGTCGTGTTCGTCACAAACAGATCGTCGCCGACCAACTGAACATGTCCGCCGATCTTTTCGGTGATCGCTTTCCAAGAATCCCAGTCGTCCTCAGCCAGCCCGTCCTCGATCGAAATGATCGGGTATTTGTCCACCCACCGTGCGTAATACTCGACCATTTCGATGCCGGTCAAAACCTTGCCCTCGCCTTTGAGGTGATATTTGCCACCCTCGAATAGCTCCGTACCCGCCGGATCCAGCCCGATCGAGATATCGCCACCTGCCTTGAAGCCGGCCTGCTCGATCGCTTCGATGATGATCTGAACCGCCTCTTCATTGCTGGAGAGATTCGGCGCGAAACCACCCTCATCGCCATAGCCGGTTGAAAGCCCGCGTCCCTGAAGCACTTTACGCAGCGCGTGAAATACTTCGGTGCCCATCCGCAGCGCTTCGGAAAAACTGCTCGCGCCAATCGGGAGCACCATGAACTCCTGGAGATCGACGTTGCTGTCCGCGTGTTTGCCACCGTTGAGAATGTTCATCATCGGCACGGGAAGCGTGCACGCGTTGACACCGCCAATGTACTGAAATAGCGGCAGGCTGAGCGCGGAAGAAGCGGCTTTGGCGACCGCCAGCGAGACACCGAGTATCGCGTTCGCGCCAAAATGCTCTTTGTTCGGGGTGCCGTCCATTTCGATCATACGCATATCGATCGCGCGCTGATTCGTCGCGTCCATATCCACGATTTCAGGACCTATTTTGTCGTTCACATTGTCGACAGCCGTCAGGACACCTTTGCCGCCGTAGCGGCTTTTGTCGCCGTCACGCAGTTCTACCGCTTCGTGGGCTCCTGTCGATGCGCCGGAGGGAACAGCGGCGCGTCCCATCGTGCCATCTTCCAGATAGACATCCACTTCAACTGTCGGGTTACCGCGTGAATCGAGTATCTCACGCGCCACGATCTCATCAATTATCAAACTCATCTCCACTCCTTCTCATCACCCGCGTATCGACACGCATCCGGGCTGCTTTGCCCCTTTTAGATTTCTAATAAACCGATCGAAATGTAGTTGCAATTCAAATCGTTGCTAATCCTACACAGTTCTCGTCACTTCCCGCCATTATAACATATTCGCGATTCAGGTGTAAACGAAATACGGAAAACAAACACAATAATTTGCTGCGAACAGGGCTCTTGTCGTTTCCACCGTCTGTAAGACCGCTGCACTTCGAGGCCGTGAGTTTTGCACTCGCGGATACTCAAAAGCTAGCCGCTTTCCTCAGGGGAGTCAAATCAAGCCCGAGTCCTTCAATTCCGCGACCAGCGCTGCTTCCTGAACTCCCGACAGGTTTACGAGCGGCGGACGGACTCCGAGTCGAGGCAGCCCGCGCTGCGCCATCACGCACTTACTGACAGCGATCAGGGGATAGCGGAGCAGAACATCGACCAGCAGATTGACCTTGCGTTCCGCCTCTACCGTTTGCCGACTGTCAGCATCGATGACGGCAGCATCATAGAGCGCGGATACGACCGCCGGAATCGCATTCGCACTGCCCGAAATGCCGCCTGCGCCGCCTGCCGCCACAGCTTGCCGCGTCACACGATCGCTTCCCGCGAAGATACGAAGTTCGGGATAGTGCGTGATATAGTGATGGGTGCTTGTCAGATCGCCGGTGCTGTCTTTGATGCCGGCGAGGTTGGGATGATCATGCAGCACTGCCAGCAGATCGTCGGTAATCGTGACGGCAGTCTGCTGCGGGATATTGTAGAGCAGGATCGGCAGGTCGGCAGAATCGAGTAGGCGGCGGAAGTAGTCGGCAAGCCCTGCTGCCGTCGGGTTTTTGTAGAAGAAGGGCGGCAGGACGAGCGCGGCATCCACGCCGATGTCTGCCGCATGGCGCGTCAATTCGAGCGCATCGGTCACGCTCGCCGCTCCCGTTCCGGCGATCAACAGCAGACCGTCGCGATGGCCAGCAACAGCTTCGAGCAGTTGTTTACGCTCTGCAACGGAGAGTGATGTCCCCTCTCCGTTCGTTCCGGAGACCACAACGCCGTCGATCCCCGCGTCACGCTGCGCATCGAGCAGCGCAGGCAGATGCGCCAACGCCAGGTTTCCTTCCAGATCGAACGGAGTCACGATCGCAGTCAGCATTCCGTTCAAGTGGGCGATATTCGCACGTGGCATAGTGTCTATCTCCTATCAGCTTCTCTGAAAGTTCGCCTTTCAGGGTTGAAGCATCGATCTGAATAAATCGATTTCTCGGTTGAAACCGAAATCCGGAAGGTACCGTGTTTGACCCAGGATAAAACCCCGATCCGGCAGGCATTGCGCGTTCCCAGGATTGAAGCCCCGGTCTGTCTGGCGTTCCGCTGAACGAATCCAGACCGGGATTCCCTACCGTTTTTTCGTCTGAGCACGGATGGCCACAAAGCCGAGTGACGGCACACGCACCGAAACGCCGCCGCTTTCGCTGCGCTGCGCGGGGAGCGAGGCAGGCTTGACCATGTTCGGGCTCTCCCAACTGTTCGCGGCTTTCGGGTCCGTGCCGGAAAGAGAGTCTGCCCCGCTGACCGAGACGACTTCCACATCGGACAGACTGATCTCGACATCGACCGCGTCGGTCTGGCTGCGGTTCACGATAAAGACCGACAACGCGCCCTCCTCACCATAACTTGCAGACACGTCCAGCACGGCGACTTCGCCACGATCGCCTGCTTTATAAGTCGGTACATCGATCAGCGGCTGAAGCGATTTGCCTTTTGCGCTCTGTGCCATCAACGCGAACGGGTAGTAGATGCTCTGGAGCAGCAGACCGTCGCGGCGTGTCAGGATCGGCGCAATCACGTTGACGATCTGCGCGATACAGGCGATCTTCACGACATCGGCGTTGCGTATGAAAGCATTCAAGTACTGGGCGCAGACGAGCGCGTCTTCGAGGTTGTAGACCTCCTCGATCAGATGCGGCGCGGGCTTCCAGCCGCCGTTCATCTCCATATTCTTGTACCAGACGTTCCACTCGTCGAACGAAAGATAAGCGCGTTTGCCGGCGCGCTTCACGCCGCGCACGTATTCGAGCAGCCCAGCATAGTCGTCGATAATCCGCTCGATTTCGACGCCCTCCGCCAGAAACCACGCCGAATCGTCCTTATTGTTGTTGCTGTACCGGTGCGCCGAAATGTAATCGACGTCGTTCCAGCAGTACTCCATCACGATGCGGTCATACGTCAGATAGGTCACCATGCTGCGTCCGGACGACCCACACGCCACGAGTTCGATCGACGGATCGAGACCTTTCATCAGTTTCCCTGCCTGATCGGCCCGCCGGGCATACTCTTCTGCAGGCACATGACCCGCCTGCCAACTACCGTCCATTTCGTTTCCCAGACACCAGGTCTTGACTTTATAAGGTTCAGGGCTGCCGTTGGCGACGCGTTTGTCCGCCCAATAGGTTCCGGCGGGCATATTGCAATACTCCAGGAGCGCGGCGGCTTCCGACGGGCCCCGCGTTCCAAGGTTTACTGCCATCATCGGCGCGGTGCCGAGCTCTTTCGCCCACTGCATAAACTCATCGGTGCCGATCTGATTGGACTCGATGCTTTTCCAGGCATAGTCGGGACGCACAGGACGCTGATCGCGCGGCCCAATCCCGTCTGTCCAGTCGTAGTTGCTGACGAAGTTGCCTCCGGGATACCGCATCACCGGCATTCGAAGCGCTTTGAGGGCTTCCAGAACATCTGTGCGAAATCCATTTGCGTCGCTGAGCGGGCTTTCCGGATCGTATATTCCTTCATAAACTGCGCGTCCCATGTGCTCGAGAAAACCGCCAAAAATACGCGGGTCGATATCACCTTTATTGCGCTGTGTGTCGAGTTGAATGGTAGCCTTCACGATTGAATTGCTCTTTTCTAGTGGTTTGATTTCGAATGTTTGATTTCGGCTATGAGTTTTCGGTCGTCCAAGAGCTCTGCCCCAACAGCCAGCGCAATCCATCGATGCCTCGCTCCGGAACTCCATTTGCCTATTATGTAAGGCACGTCGCGATATCGCTGCTGGAGAATATCCATTCTAATACGCGTATCTGCGAGCAAGGTGACTGCTCGAAACGTAGGCGGCGTGAAAAACTGCGCGCCTGTCCGGGCGCAATGGCGCGCAGCGAGGGGACGAATAGCGCTATTCGGTTTTCGCGTTCGGTTCCGGGATGAAGCAGGCAATCAATAGACCCGGAATATAGACATATCCAATCGCTTCCAGCGCGGTGTTGCGGTTGATATTCGTTGCGACAATTCCGAAGACGACTGTGCCGACCGCTGCGGCAAGGCGACCTACATTATACGAAAAGCCTGCGCCCGTCGTGCGTAGCAGCGTTGGAAACAGCGGCGGCACATAGAGTGGAAACAGCCCGAAAACACCCTGCACGAAGAAATGACATAGCGGCACCCAGAGCAGCATTGCACGGCTGTCATGGGGGAAATGGTAGGTGAGAAAGAGCGATACCAGCCCGCCGAGGAACATCAGCCCCATCGCTTTTCGGTAGCCGATGAAACGTGCCAGCAGTCCAGAAAAGAAGTTGCCGCAGATACCCACGATCATGCCGATCGCTGTCGAGATCGCAACGTAATGCTCCCGCGATTCTTTGTCGAGAGCGGCGACATCGGGCAGCTTCCGCAGCTGCTGAGGTGACCAGAAAAGGAAACCCCAGACCGTGATGAGCGCGACAGAACAGACGAGAATCGTCAGGATCGTCGTGCGCCGTACCTTACCGCGAAACAGGTCTGAAATTGGCGGGGGCTTCGCAACAACGGCGTTTTCCGCCTTCGCCTTGTGCCACTCTTCCGTTTCAGGGATCGCGCGGCGCATCCAGAATACGACTAGTGCAGGCAGAATTCCGATCAGAAACACCCAGCGCGGACTGTAGGGAGCGAGCAGAAAACTGGTCGCAGATGCCAGCAGTATGCCGCACTGATACGCGGACTGGAGGGCGGAGCTTACCCAGGGTCGCCATTTACGAGGCCAGGTCTCCGAGACGAGCGAAGAGCCTGCCGCCCACTCGCCTCCGATGCCAAGCGCGGCAAGGAAGCGGAAGAACATCAACTGCTGCCAGTTTTGCGCCAGCCCGGACAGCCCGGTGCAGAGGGCATAGGTCAGGATCGTCCACGACATGGTGCGGCTGCGTCCGAAGCGATCGCCGATGCGTCCGAAAACGGCGCCCCCGAGCGCCCAGCCGACCAGAAACGCGGCCTGAATGTACGAGCTATACCGGCCGACCGCCGGATCGTTAGCTTTCGTCTGCAGCAGGCTCGTGACGAACGGGACAGCGACGAGGATATACAGGTAACTATCCAGCCCATCGAAAAACCAGCCGAGCCAGGCGGCGATACCGCCTCGCCATTGTGTCGGTGAAAGATCACGCAGCCGCGTTGCGTTCTGTCCAGCGGCGGGTAGAGGCGGTCTTGCTGGTACGTTAGGGGCCATCCTTGTACTCCTTGATGTCCTGCTTTGCCAAATGCTGCTGATCCTGGAATATAAGCGGGCGGGTAACTATTTACCCTCACCTCCAACCCCTTTTCCAAGCTTCGGAAAGAGGAGGAGTAGGGACAACTGTCGTCTGCGAGTGAGAGAAAAAACGCCGGGGTGAAAAGCTACGCGGTCGGTATGGTTGCGGCAGTGTGTCCTCACGAAAATTTACGCAAAGATAACTGATAGCCCTCTTCGACATTTTCTTTCAACATTTTCTTTCAAGGCAGAAAGCGAATGCGAAGATGCCCAACGGAATCAATTCCGTCGCTAAGAGCCCACGGAAGCGTATTTGTCTTTTCTGCCGGACACGACACGCGCGATGGCAGGCAATTTCATTGGCGATACGCCACCGAGACAGTGGTTTTCAACCACTGGTACCTGCAAATGGTGCGTTCCTAATGCTGTTGGCGCATCGCCCGAAGCTGCTTCATCTCCTCGGTTCCGACCTGCTTGAGTTTGTCGAGCCAACCCTCTTTACTCGGACGCAGGCTCGAAACGATCGCCTCTGTGACCGCTAGATTGCGGTACCATTTATGATCCGCCGGAACGATATACCAGGGCGCGTGCCGCGCCGCGCAGCGGTTCAGCGCGTCCTCATACGCCGACTGATAGTCGTCCCATAACTCGCGCTCTTTCCAGTCCTGCGGAGACAGTTTCCATGCCTTTGTCGGGTCCTGCTCCCGTTCGTGCAGACGGCGTTCTTGCTCGGCATTGCTGATTTGCAGGAAGAATTTCAGGATAATCGTACCGTTGGAGGCGACAAGCTCTTCGAATTGATTGATCAGATCGTAACGCGCCTGCCAGACCGGTTTCGGCACGAGGTTGTGGACGCGCGCGACGAGCACATCTTCATAGTGCGAGCGATTGAAGATCGTTAGCGTACCTTTGCCGGGCGTTTCGGCATGGACACGCCACAGGAAATCGTGGGCGAGTTCGAGTGGAGTCGGCACCTTAAAGGAGGAAACCCTGCAGCTGAGCGGATTTAGCGCGGCAGAGAGACCGCGGATCGTGCCGTCTTTGCCCGCTGTGTCCATACCCTGCAGCACAATCAGCACCGGCGTCTGCTGCGCTGCGTAGAGCAGCGTTTGAAGTTCCGATAGCTCTTCGAGGAGTTTGGTTGTCTGCTCCTGAGCATCGAGACGCGCCACTTTTCCGGAATCGCCAGGATCGAAATCCTTCAGTTTGATCTTTTTACTGCCATCCAGCGGCTTCAGTAGTGTCATGTTTTTCTCCTGCACGAACTTTTCACCAATCATAAAATGCGCATCACTGCTTTCGCCGCAATGCGGCTACAGTCCAAATATCTCTTCCAGCGCAATGCCGACTCCATCTTCCGCGTTGCCGCCGACTACTCTGTCGGCGACTGACAGAACTTCCGGCTTTGCATTTGCGACAGCGATGCCCATACCTGCCCATTGCAGCATCGGCACATCGTTCCAGCTATCCCCGAACGCCAGCGTCTGTGCCTGAGGAATGCCGTACCGCTCTGCGACGAGCGCGAGCGCAGTGCCTTTGTTCGCATTCAGAGGCAGGAATTCCAGATACTCGGCATTGCTTTTCGTAACATAAAGCTGTTCAGCATAATGGTCGCGCTGCACCGGAAGCAGCGCATCGATTTTATCGGGCGCATCGACAACGACCAGCTTTGTTGGACTGGTTCCTGCGAGCCGAGTCTCGAAATCGTCGCCGAGCACTATGAATTTTGCGGAGGTGCGTTTCTGATACAGTTCCATCCAGGGCGTGACGGCGGCAGTGTAGACGAGATCATCGAGGTAGTAGTTGAGCTGGAGAGAATTGGCGCGGGCGTAGGCACGGATCGTGGCAGCGAGGTCTGCAGGAACGGTCTCGTCCAGCCATGTCTCGCCATCGTTCGCGATGCGCACCATCGCGCCATTATAGCAGATTACAGGCGTCGTCAAACCCAGGCGGCTCACAGCGGGTCGTGTCGTCGCGTACATCCGTCCGGATGCGACGACGACGATCGCGCCCAGCATCGCTACCGCCTGGACTGCACGCAAATTGCGCTCGGAAACATGGTGGTCGTCATCTAGAAGCGTATCATCGAGGTCGATCGCGCAAAGTCGGTAAGGGAGCGTTGTCGTCATGGCTGCAGTTTCGCGTCGCTTCCCGCAAGTTCCTGCTTAAAACGCACGGACTTTGCAGCAGAAGTTTTAGGATAGACTGAAAAGCAACAGCAGAGACAGTTATAGAGGTCACAGAGCGAGCCTCCACATCCAGAAAAAGAAATCAACCTCTTCGCCAGAAGATATAGTCGGTTGTGGGAATATCAGCCAGTTGAGGACTGAGGAGCTGTACCACTTGACCACGGTGATAAGCCGCATGATGACTGAGTTGCGTCAAGATCTCTTGCACAGTATTCTCGTAGCTCTGTCCTTTTGAGTTCTGATAAGCGACAATATGTGTCGGCTGCCAGTCATCACTATCGGTCAGGTGAGCTTTGAGTAACCGATGTTGCTTTTCGACCTGCGCACTCATATCCAGGACGGGCATATTTTGCCAGGGGTCGATCGTCACGGGGCGAGCCTGGATCCGACAGAGCCAAACCTCCTGTGCAGACAGGATATGTGCCATAATTTCGACCGCTCGAGCAGGGGGATTGTCGACAGACTGCAGGCTCGCAATCACGGACTGATTCGCCCAGAGTTCGTAATCGAGAAGATGAAGCAGATACTCTTTCATTCGGATGCCCTGTTCCTATGACACTCTGTTACATTTCGTACT
>JBBQPY010000083.1:0-21687 GCA_038216735.1 Chthonomonadales bacterium | reverse complement strand
CCGTCTGGTAGGCGATACGGCATTCCCTCTTCAGGAAGCGGCGCCGATGTACCTGCATCAGAACGGACAGTCTAGCCTTGCGTCGAATGCTTTTACAATCTATCACACCATGTGCAGGCGTCACATTCGATCTGATACATTGCTTACTACTTGTATTCTACTCTAAATAATAGCCAAAATAAGGTCAAATGTCAATGGGTTGCGTGATTTTTCACAAAGCCATCGCTGGTGCCGTCCTCACCTTCGCACTTCTTTGCTTCTCCACCTGTTCGCGTCGGGAGCAGTTCCTCGAGAAGGGCAGGAATCTATGCCTGCGATGCACAATGAAACACCTGTTGACTTTCGAGTTGTTTTTAAATTTGTTTAGCTGCTGCATCGCACTTGTTTCGGGAACGGAAGTATGAGGAGCGGGACGAATGGCACAACCTACGGGACGGCTCACCTGCCCTCGCTGCGGGGCGAATAATTTTGATACTGTGTCCGTCTGCTGGAAGTGCGCTGCACCGCTGGCAGCCGCCCCCTCCATGCAGCCCATCCGCATGGACTCACCTGCGCAGCCGCCGATCGCGATCGAGCGTCCGGTATCCGCGTACGCGCCAGCACCCATATATCCGCCTGCGTCGCCCCCTTATATGCCCGGAGTAGGCAGCGGAGATCCCGGGGTGGCGCGCCGTGCGGCGATCCTGCTCGCCCTGACGCTGCCGTGGATCGGTCTGCCGGTCGGCTGGGTATTCATGATGATCGAAGACAGTCGGAAGCAGGCGGTAGGTCGGGTCTGTGCGGCCTGGAGTATGATCGCGCTGGTGTTCCATCTGCTGCTGATGTTTGTCGCGGCGCAGTCACTGGGTGGTATGCTGAAGATGGCTCTCGACGTCGTCGCAAAGAGCGCGGCTCAAGGCTCCTCGCGGGACTCAGGCAGCGGCGCACCATAGCCTCTCACTTCCGATTGTACACGACCGCACAGTTTTACCGGTATCCTGTTAGCGCGATTGCATCGGGTATTCTTTAAGAACATTCTCGCAATGCCCGTGCCGGGTCCAGACTGATTCGCGCCGCAGTTGCCTGTCAATACAGCCTACTCCATAGTCAGCTCAAGAACAGGAACGTATCGGGCAGCGATTTCCAAATAGGCTGTGCGGGTTGATATTCATATAAATTGGCTTCACAGGCGTCCTTTAGGATTCATCTGAGAGGCATCGATACTCGAGAGGTTTGATTAGTATACCGATTATGTCCGATGCCGTGACCGAGAAAGCTGCCGCGCCCAAATCAATCGAAGAGCTCCCGATCGCCCCTGTGAAGCGAACCGGCGCAGGCATTATCGCACTATGGCGGTCGCTGCTGGTCTTTCTGGGCGAGACGGCTTCGCTCACCGGACGTACTATCACCGAGCTCGCGCGCGGCGGAATGGCGGCAGAGGACCTCGTACGGCAGATGTCTCTGCTCGGCGCCGATTCGATCTGGGTCGTGCTCGTCGTTACCACGGCAACAGGCATCGTCTTCGCAGTCTACACAGCGACGCTGGCGACCAGCATCGGGTTCAGCAAGTTCGTCGGCGGCACTCTGGCATTCAGCTTCCTCAATGAACTGGGACCTCTGCTCGGCGGCGTTGCGTTCGCCGCGCGTGCCGGAGCCGCTATCGCCGCCGAGATAGGCACGATGGTCGTCACCGAACAGGTGGATGCGCTTCGGGCAATGGCGATTTCGCCGGTGCGCTATCTTGTCGCCCCCCGTGTCCTGGCTTGTGTCATCATGCTTCCGCTGCTGATCGTGTTTGCAGATGTCTTCGGACTGGTTGGCGGCTACTACGCAGCCGGTGCGAACGGAGTGGCACACCAGGACTTCATCGACTCGGTGCTCACTTTCGTCCGCGTCTCCGACCTGCTCAGTGGCTTGATAAAAGCCCTTGTGTTCGGTTTTATTATCGGTATCGTCGCCTGCCAGCAGGGGCTGCGTACTACTGGCGGCGCAACCGGTGTCGGACGATCGACAACAAGCTCCGTCGTGCTCTGTGTACTGCTGATCTTCGTCTCGGACATTTTCCTTGCCGAGATATTGATGGCAAAACCCGGACGTCAATAGACTGATCAAAACATACCAAAGTTGAATAGTAGACCCGAAGGGACGCTGAATACTGCCGCCTATGAGTGCGATTACTGTTCGCAATCTGATTTACGAGGTGCCCGAAAAGCGTATCCTCGACAACGTAAACCTGACCGTCGAAACGGGACAGATCATGTCGATCATGGGGCAGTCGGGCAGCGGCAAAACGACGCTACTCAAGCTTCTGACGGGTCTTCTGCGCCCGACATCCGGTCAAATACTGATCGGTGAGACGGACATCGCCGCGATGACGGAAAGGGAGCTCGACGAGATACGTCTGCGCATCGGGCTCGTTTTTCAGTACGCTGCGCTTTTCGATTCGCTCAGCGTCTATGACAACATTATTTTCGGGGTCGTACGTCACACCAAACACACGCGCGCTGAATTAGATGCGATCGTGCGTGAGCGACTGGCGGCAGTCGGGCTGTCCGGCAGCGAAGCGTTGTTTCCCTCGCAGCTTTCCGGCGGCATGCAGAAGCGGGTAGGGCTCGCGCGCGCGCTGGCGATGCAGCCCTCTATCGTCTTCTATGATGAGCCGACGAGCGGTCTGGACCCGATCACCGGGCATACGATCGACGAACTGATTATGGCGACACGCGATCGCACGAAGGTCACGTCCGTCGTCGTGTCGCACCATCTGCCGTCGATCTTCAAGATCTCGGACCGCGTCGCGATGCTGGACAAAGGACGCATCGTGATCGATGGCACCCCGGCAGAAGTGAATGCATCTCAGGAGCCTGTGGTACAGGCGTTCCTCGCTCCGGAACGCGGCAGTTTCGAGACGAAATAGGCGTTAAACACAGGAATACATGGGGCTGAAGCCCCGGTCTGGAAGTGCGAAGTCCGCCAGCAAACCTTAAAGCAGGGGCTGACGGACGCTCGAGGGCACACCAGACAGACTCAGGTTTCAACCAGTGGTGTGAGAACGCCAGAGGATTGGCCAGATTTTGCGGAAGGTAAGCGGAAGGAAGTTCGGTCGGAATGGATAAAAAATCGGTCGGAAAAGTGGGGTTCGTCGTGCTGGTCGGTCTGATACTGCTCGGCGTGTTCGCGCTGCAGCTCAAGCACTACCGTCTGAACACCTATAAAGTCGTCGTCACTTTCGATAATTCGCTCGGGTTGCCGCGCCAGAGTGTCGTGCGTATGAGCGGCGTCGCGATCGGTGAAGTCGCCAGCGTACAGCTCGATCAGTCCGTGATGCCTCCACGCCCCGTCGTGACACTCGCGATCGATCGTCAATATCTGATACCGAAAAACTCGAAGTTCGTGATCGTCTCCGGGCTGCTCATTACGAACCCGCAGCTCGAAGTGCAGCCCGATCGGGAAACAGCCTCAGGCGGTTTCATGCCGCAGGATAACTCGGCCGTCGGGCGATCCGGTATCTCGGCAGGAGCGCTGGAAACGATCAGTCCGGACCTCAATAAGACGGTTAAAGCGCTGAGCAGTACAGTTGCCAACGCCAACGAAAAGCTGAATGCCGCTAATGAAAAGCTGAACGCTACCAGCGCGCGGCTCAACTCGCTGCTCGACAATACGAATCAACTCGTTCTGCAATCGAACAAGACGATCCTCGCCGTCAACAAAGTCGCCACCGATCCCCGCCTGCAAAAAGACCTTTTTGCGACGGTCGAAAACTTCCGCGACATCTCCGTCGCGACCAAAAAGACGACCGTTCAGCTGAGCGAAGACCTGCACACGCTCGTCGCAAGCGGCAAAGGGAAGTTCGACAAAATCTACGATACGGCAATCGAACTGGCGACGAAACTGGGCGGCACCGTCGACCAGGCAAACAATATCGTCAAAAAGCTGACCGAGCAGGTGAGCGATCCGCGACTCCAGCAGTCCCTGCAGGAGACGGTGGAGCTGGCGCGCGCTACGCTCTCGAGCGTACGGCAGATCACTTCCGACCTCCACCAGTTGACGGGTGACCCGACCCTCAAAGCCAACTTTACGCAGTCGGTGGAAAATCTGAAAGACCTGACCGAGTCGGGCAAAAAAGCGGCGGATCGACTCGATAAGCTGCTGGGCAAAGTCTCGGACGGCACGGGCAAAGTTTCGACGCCGCGTCTGCCGAAGATCGAGCTGCTCGCGAACGCTTCCGAGCAGATCAATCCGGGACATTTTCGGCTCGATGCCGACGCACGCTTCCATCTGAATAGCCAGAATTTACTCGATATCGGACTGTTCGACATCGGCGACAATACGCGTTTCAATCTGCAGGCGGGACGCCAGTTCAATGATCGGCTGCTGGCAAGATACGGTCTGTATGCCTCGAAATTGGGCGTCGGTCTGGAATATGAAGCGACGCGGGGAACCGGTTTGCGCTTCGATCTGTATGACGCGAATCACCCGAGACTTGACGTGAGGGGCTTAATTAGGGTAAATAAGAACGCTTCGCTGTGGGTTGGCGGTGAGAGCATCTTCCGCAATCCCGTTCCCGCCTTCGGAATACAGATTAAGCAGTAGGCAGGCGAACACTAATTTCCGTAAAAAATATCCTCTCTATCGACTAACTATCGATAAAAAGTGGTGCGGCATCGGATACGTCTGTGCGTGGAGTGCGTGACCGTCTCCTGCCTTCCGTGACCGCCTTTCGAAGTGACACATTTACATGGGCAGCGCGTGCCAGACACGTCAAAGCACATGGACAACGCAGGAGAAAAGAACGCATGAAAGTGATTTTGACGCGCGACGTGCCGAAGGTCGGCAAAGATGGCGATATCGTGATGGTGGCGGACGGCTACGCGCGCAACTACCTGTTCCCGCGCCAGCTCGCGCTGGTTGCCAAGGGCGCAGCGATGAAGGAACACAGCAACCGCCTCGCGCGTGAGGTCACCAAAAGCGCCAACCTGCTTTCCGACGCACAGACCGCGGGAGCGAAACTGAACGGAGCGTCTTTTCAGATACTCGCGAAAGCTAGCCCCAAATCGACTCGGCTCTTCGGCGCGATCACCGAAGCCGATGTCGCCGAAACGATCCTCAAAGAGACGGGCGTCATCGTCGACAAACGCAAAATCAGCCTGATCGATCCGATCAAGGTGACTGGCGCTTATGAACTGAATGCCAAACTTCACCCCGACATTACGGTCCCTTTCACGATCAATGTCGTGACGCAGGAGCAGCTCGATACCGCCGAACGTCAGCGCGTACTTGCCGAAGAGAAAGCCGAAAAAGAGGCGGAGAAGGCAGCGCAGCAGGAAGCGGACAAAGCCGCCGCCGCAGAAGCCTCCGCACTGCGACAAGCCAACGCAGCAGAGGCGCGAGCACAGGCTTCCTCAGCCCCGTCCGTGACCGAAGACGAAGACTACATCGACGCCGAGGGCTAGTTTCGATACGGGTCCGTTCAGTTCCCCTCGGGAATAGCGCAGCTACTCTTGACTGAAGTCCTGGTCTGGAGTTGCGAGCCCGCCTTCGTGGGCTGGATACCCGACGCGATAGCAGTCTGCGTAAGGCGAGCTAATAAGTTGCAACCTCCTTTTCGCCCCCTCGTTCGTTAATGTAGACCGCCTGATCTATGTTGCTGAACGAGGGGGAATCCATTCCTCACTCGCATCGCAGCAACATTCGGGAGATCACCTTGGCGCTGGATCGCCTCACCTCCTTCGGCGACGATTATAGTCGTCGTATCCCCCCGCAGAACCTGGAAGCGGAGCAAGCCGTCCTTGGCTCGATGCTGATCGAGCGTCCTGCCGTCGAAAAAGCGGCGGAAATCCTCAAGCCGGAAGACTTCTATCGGGATGCGCACCGCTTCATTTTCGAGGCGATGCTATCGCTTGCGCAACGGGACGAGCCCGTCGACCTCCAAACCCTCTCTGCCGAACTTCGTAACCGCAATCATTTCGATAACGTCGGTGGATTCCTCTATCTTTCGAACCTGATGGAAGCTCCGCCGACCGCCGCCAATGTCGAGTACTATGCGCGCGAAGTCGAACAGAAAGCAATATTGCGCCGCCTGATGGATGTCGGTTCACAGATACAGGCGCTGGCGCACACCGAATTCGATGTGATCGATGAGGTCGTCGACAAAGCGGAAAGCCTCGTCCATGAGATCGGTCAGAAGCGGATGGGGCAGTTCTTCTACCATTTGCGCCCGCTGCTCGATGAAGAGCTCGACCGTATCGAGAAGCGGTATGAGAACAAAAATGCGCTCGGCGGGCGCATGACCCCCTTCAGCGATCTGAACTATATGACGGCGGGCTTACAGCCCTCCGACCTCATCATCGTCGCGGCGCGTCCCAGTATGGGGAAATGCCTCAAATACGACAGCTTGATCGACGATCCACGTACGGGGGAGCGCCTGACAATCGAGGCGGCTGTGCAGCGGCGTCTGCCGGTAATTTACGGCGTCTCCGAGGCGGGCGAAGTGCGTACGGCGGCTATCGGTGACTGGATCGACAGCGGCGTCAAGCCCTGCTTCCGCGTGCGCACACGCTCAGGACGCGTTGTCGAGGTCACCGGACATCATCCCTTCCTGACCGCCAATGGCTGGCAGCCGCTGCACGACCTGCGTGTCGGCATTGCGATCGCCGTGCCGCGCGAACTGCCGGTTTTTGGCTCTGACGCGAGCCTTTCACTCGACGCGGTGCGCCTGCTTGCCCGTTCTCTTGTTGCCACCAAGCACGGTGAAGAGGCGAAGACGCCGGAGTCATTTACTGACTTTCGGGAAGAAGCGGATCATTTTCCTCCCTGTGCCTGGGGCTGGACACGCGAACTGCTGATAGAGTTCGTGCAAATGATGATCAATCCAAATGCTATAGCTCACGATACGGACGACTGCCCGCCCATTGAGTTTGCTACTACGTCCGAGCGGCTGGCGCAGGACATGCATCATGCGCTCGTGCGTTTCGGTATCGTTGCCGAACTCGGACGAAGAGGCGAACAGTGCTGGCATGTCGCGATCACGGAACCGGAAGCGATCGCCGCATACCATATGCACATCGGCTCGACAGGCGAAAAATCGGCTGCGCGATCTGCAAGTGAGGATCGGCACTCTTCCCCTCTCCCTAACATTCAATGGGACGCAATTACGGAAATCGAGCCGATAGGAGATCATCAGGTTTATGACCTGACGGTTCCCGATGGCGCCAACTTCATCGCGCAGGACATCTGCGTTCACAATACCGCGCTCACGGTACAGATCGCGCAGTACATCGCGCTCAACGAGAAGATTCCGGTTGCGATTTTCAGCCTCGAAATGTCCAAAGAGCAGCTCGTCTCGCGTATGATCGGCTCCGAATCGATGGTCAATATGCACAGCCTGAAAACGGGCTATTTGCAGACCGACGACTGGAAGCGGGTTGGCGAGGGTATTAGCCGCCTCGCGGAAGCGCCCATATATATCGACGACTCGCCCGACATTTCCGCAATGGAAATCCGCGCCAAATGCCGCCGCCTTCAGGCGGAACATGGGCTTGGTCTGATCGTGATCGACTATCTGCAGTTGATGCGCTCTCACAAGCGTACCGAAAATCGCAACCAGGAAATTTCCGAGATCGCCCGCGCCTGCAAAGGGCTCGCGCGTGAACTGAAAGTGCCGCTGATTGCGTTGTCACAGCTCTCCCGCGCCGTCGAATCCCGCCCCGATAAACGCCCGATGCTCTCGGACCTGCGCGAATCGGGTGCGATCGAGGCGGAGGCGGACATTGTGATGTTCATCTATCGCGAAGCCTACTATAAGTCGAAAGAGGCGGTCGATTCGGAAGAGGGCGAAGGGCAGCCACGTGATCGTGAGAAGATCGAAGAAGCTGAACTGATCATCGCCAAGCAGCGAAATGGTCCAACGGGACGCGCGCTCGTTGGCTTTATGCCACAGTATGCCCGCTTCTCGGATCTTGCTGACCGAACCGACGGGGATCCGGGCGAATAGCCCTCACCTCCGACCCCTCGCCATGCCATTCGTGCCTCATCAGGGAGAGGGGGAGACAATACAGATACGGTTGTATTTGCCCTTCTCTCTGGCGAAGGATAAGCGGTAGGGAGAGGGGCTGGAGTGAGGGCTGAATGGTACGGAATTGATTATGAATGGAACGAATTGGATTTGGAGAGGAAGTGACAGGGATGCGTATTCTGGTGATTGGCGGCGGAGGGCGCGAACACGCGCTGGTGTGGAAGATCGCGCAGAGTCCACTGGTGACGAAAATATTCTGTGCGCCGGGCAATGCCGGTATCGCGCATCTGGCAGAGTGTGTCGCGCTCAATATCCTCGATCTGGAATCGGTCGCGAACTTCGCCGAAGGCCAGGGCATCGATCTGACGGTCGTCGGACCGGAAGCGCCGCTGACCGCGGGCATCGTCGATAAATTCGAGGCGCGGGGGCTGCCGATCTTCGGTCCGTCCACCGATCCTGCGCGCATCGAAGGCAGCAAGGTCTTCGCCAAGAAACTGATGCAGACGTCCGGTATTCCGACGGCGCAGTTCTGGATTTGCGATTCGGCGACGGTCGCCAACGCGCGCATTCACGACTACTATCAGGCGCAGGGCGCGGGCGCAAAAATCGTAGTCAAGGCGGATGGGCTCGCGGCGGGCAAAGGCGTGATCGTCGCCTCGAGCGAGGAGGAGGCGAAAGCCGCCGTTCACAGCATGATGACCGAGCGCGTTTTCGGGGCGTCGGGCGACCATGTGATCGTCGAAGAGTGTCTGGTCGGCGAAGAAGTCTCGATTATGGCGATCACCGATGGCGAAACGCTCGTCCCGCTGCTCCCCGCGCAGGATCACAAACGTATTTTCGATGAAGACCTCGGACCGAACACCGGTGGCATGGGCGCGTACAGTCCCATGCCGTTGATTGCGCCCGAAGTCGCTGAGGAAGCGCTTGAGCGTGTGCTGAAGCCAGCGATCGCTGCGATCCGCGGGCTGGGCATTCCCTACCAGGGCATACTGTATGCAGGCATTATCGTTACACCGGACGGCATCAAGTGCATCGAGTTCAACTGCCGCCTCGGAGACCCGGAGACCCAGACAGTCCTGCCACTGCTCGCGAGCGACATCGTCCCCTTGCTGATCGGCGCATTGGATGGCACACTCGATAACGCGAAAGCGGAATGGCGGGATGAGGCGAGCGTCTGTGTCGTGGCGGCATCGGGAGGCTATCCTGGCGACTATGTGAATGGCAGACTGATTTCGGGTCTCGAGCAGGCGGCTCAGTCAGCGGGCTGCCTGGTGTTCCATGCCGGTACGCGCTTCGATCAGGGCGGGACGGTGACGAACGGCGGGCGAGTTCTGAGCGTGACCGGAGTAGCCCCGACACTACTCGACGCCGCTGCGAGCGCCTATGCAGGACTGAGCCACATCCAGTTCGAAGGCATCCACTTCCGCCGTGATATCGCCGCTCGCGCCCTCCGTGTCCAGACAGTCTGACATCTACTGCTTCTCCTTCAACACGCATCACGGTTTGATGATGTATTCAAGGTTTCGCCGGTCGTATCAATACCGTACCGGTTGGAAAGACAATTACCATCCAACAAATTGATGCGAGAGGGAGAAATCAATGACACAGTCACCGAAAGTAGTACTCATCACCGGAGGAAGCAGCGGGATAGGGAAAGCTGCCGCCGCGCTATTACTCGGCGCGGATGCAGGGCACACGGTTACGATCTGCGGACGCGACCTGTCGAAGCTGGAAACGGCGATCGCTGATCTGGCGCCTGATGCCAGCGTCTTTCAGGCGATTCAGGCGGACGTAACAGTCGGAGCGGACATTGATCGGCTCATCGAATCCACGATCCGGAAGTTCGGTCGTATCGACGTACTCATAAACAGCGCGGGAGCGGGGCACATCGGTCCGTTCGCGGAGACAAGCGACGAGAGCATGGATCGGCTGTTGAACGTGAACGTCAAAGGCGCGATGCGCGTTACACAGGCGGTTCTGCCCGCAATGATGGAGCAGAAATCGGGACAGATCATCAATCTGGCGGGTGTGCTCGGCGTCAAGACGATCGCGAATGCCGCGCTCTACACGGCGACCAAACATGCGCTCGTCGGATTCGGCGGCGCCCTGGCGCAGGAGCTGAAGCGCAGCAATATACGAGTCACGAGCCTCTGCTGCTCTGGCGTAGACTCGCCGTTTTGGGATGGCATACCGGGCAAACCTCGTGCCGAACTGCTGTTGCAGCCGGAAGAAGTTGCAGCGGAAATCGTGAAGCTGATCGAACAGCCGGCACATATCATCACGAATCAGGTACTATTGCAGCATGTCGCTCATCAGCTTTGACCGGGTTTCTCACCCGACTATTTTTCGCTCGACCATCGTCCCACAACTGCCTGGTTCCGGCTTAAAACTCTGAATCGAAAGTATTCTGCACTGAAATATATGAAACGTTCACCACTCATTATCCTCGCGCTGACGCTGTTCATCGACCTGCTCGGCTTTGGGCTCATACTTCCCTTGCTTCCGGTCTATATCACACACTATGGCGGCAAGCCATGGGTGGGCGGCGCACTGCTGGCTAGTTTTTCGGTCGCGCAGTTCATCTTCGCGCCGATCTGGGGGCGGATGTCGGATCGTTATGGGCGGCGTCCGCTGATCCTGCTCAGTCTGGTCGGCTCGGCGACCTCATTTCTGGCGTTTGGGCTCGCGCCCAATCTCGCCGTGTTGTTCATCGCGCGCGTTTTTGCAGGAATACTCTCCGCCGCGAGCTTGCCGACCGCACAGGCATATATCGCCGACGTGACGACGCCCGAGAAGCGCGCAGGGGGGATGGCAGTGCTCGGGGCGGCTTTCGGTCTCGGCTTCGCGATCGGACCGGCAATCGGCGGCGTGATGAGCCGGTTCTCAGTATTTGGACAGCCTGCGCTCGCGACACCCGCTTTTTTTGCCGCCCTGCTCTGTCTGATCAACTTCATTTCCGCCTACTTCCTGCTGCCGGAAAGCAATCACGACCGTACCCCGAAGGAAACCATCGAAAAAGGGCTATCCGATCTGCTGCCCTCGATATGGCGGTCGATGCGTCACCCGCAAGTCGGCGCGCAGTTGACGGTGTTCGCCTTCACGACCTTTGCTTTCACAGCCGTTGAATCGTCGTTTTCATGGCTGATCTTGCTGCGATTTCGCGAGACACTCGCAGCGACAGCGATACGTAATTATGAGGCGGCACACCTGGGTCAGAGCTTTCTCACGCTGGCTCCTCTCGCCCAAAAAGACCTTCTCGAAAAGGCGCAGGCAGGTGCTTCGACGCTCGTTTTCATCATTGTCGGCGTCACAATCCTGATTACGCAGGTCGCTGTAATGGGCGGTCTGGCAAGGAAGGTCGGCGAGAACCGGCTGGTCGTTTTTGGATCCGGACTGCTGACGCTCACGCTCGTCGGTCTCGCATTCGCGCCAACGCTTCCGATTATCTGGGTGCTGAGCGCATGTATCGCGATCGGCAACGGCGTGCTGAATCCATCGCTGAGCGCGCTGATTACGCAGGCAGCGGGACCTCGTGAACGAGGCGCGCTCAGCGGCACACAGCAGGGCCTCGGCAGTCTCGCCAGAATTATCGCCCCACCGATAAACAACACGATCGTCGCCTTTCATCCCGGACCGCTGCTCGTCGGCAGCCTGCCCTTCCTCGGCTCGTCCGCACTCATGGGGGTCGCCTTCCTGCTCAGCCTCGGCTTGAAGCCACTGACGAAGACGGACTCTTCTACAGACCCGAAGCAGTACCCTATTGCTGCGGGCGAGCAGCTTCCGACAGGGGAGCAAGATATCGCTGTGAACGTATCCAGCGCTGGCGATCTATCGGATCGGACCCACACGAATGGAGCGACCCCGCATACACCGCAGCCAATTGATAGCCCCTCGGAACTCGGTAGAAAATAAGTCAGGGGCGGCTCATCCTAACTGTCCCTCGGACACGATGCTGCCTCATCCCCTACTCCCTCACCTAAATCTTTGAGAAGGGCGGAGTAAATACACCCTCACCTCAGACTCCTCTTTGAAGTAATGCAAAGGAGGGAAGACAGGCGCACCGCGCCGACCTGCAATCGACCGTATAGCTGCCGGGTCTCACGGCACTGGAACCTTCCTGTATTTCTGCACGTCTTTCTGTCACTCGTTGTCACCTTAATCAATCTGAAACGTCTGTAACAATGTAGCGTTTCGTTGCGTATTGGGAAGTACATTCCGAAAATGTGCGGACGGTTGGAGTTAGTTTCAGAATGCAGGTAACGTGAGACAATCCGGAAGCAATCAGGGGGTGCGAGAATATGGTTCGTGCAGCACACCTTCCCTTTAACGGTTCGTATAACACGCAGAGCAGCATCAACACAGGCAGCAGATTGGAACCTAAAATTACCAATGCTGCTCCCGAACAGGAGAATGCAATGTCGGTCGGCGATTTTTCCGCCGCGCCTGCGCCGCGCCGCGCACGCAAGTCCAATCCTCGAACCGCCAGATCGGGAGCCGTCATGCCCTCTACGGGAGGGGACGCAGCAGATTCTACCGATATCGATACGGCACAGATGCACCGCCTGCTCGAAGAGTTCGACGTGTTGATCGAAGGGGACCCTTCCGATGGCGTGGAGCGCCCTGAAACAGATTCGCAATTGAAGAACGAGGAGCGTATGGCGCGTAGACAGATGGTGCCCGATAACTCCGAGGACATTCATGCCACTCTTATGCAGCAGAACGGCAGAGGGATGCTGCTGACCCACGGGCAGGAGATGATCCTTGCGCAGCGCAGCGAGCAGGGCGATCGCAGTGCGAAGGACGCGCTCGTCACCGGTAATCTGCGTCTTGTTACGTCGATTGCACAGCGCTATCAGGGTCGCGGCCTGCCGCTCGAAGACCTGATGCAGGAGGGCGTGATCGGGCTTGTGCGTGCCGTGGAGAAGTTTAATTGGCGGCGTGGTTATCGTTTCAGCACGTATGCCACACACTGGATTCGCCAGACTATTTTGCGCGCAATTGCCAACTCGAGCCGCAGCATCCGTCTGCCCGCTTACGTCGTCGATACGATCGGACGGCTGACACGTATCCGTGGCGATCTCGAGAACGCACTGGGTCGCGCGCCATCGCGCGGCGAGTTGGCGCAGGCGGCAAATATGCCCGAAACACAGTTGATCGCACTCCTGCAGAGTATGGTCGAGCCGGTATCGCTCGAAGCTCCGCTCGGCGCAGAGGGCGAAAGAACGCTCGCGGAACTGCTGCCCGCCGAAGAGAATCAGAGTCCGACCGCTTATATGTTTCGCCACGCGATCGAAGAGGAAGTCGCCCACGCGCTCGACAGCCTGACGGACCGCGAGCAGGACGTCCTGCGACTACGCTATGGTCTGGACGGCTACAACCCGCACACTTTGGAACAGATCGGCAAGACACTCCAGGTCACCCGCGAGCGTGCGCGGCAGATCGAAATGCAGGCGCTCGCGAAGCTGCGCGAGAACGCGGCAGGTCAACGTCTGCGTGAGACCCTTGACCCAATTTGATGTTGGCTCACCGCGTGACACGAGCCAATTTGGAATAAGCCGAATGTTTTCCTGATGTTTTCGGTCGCAGCACCGTGTCACCCTTGCGGTGACATGGCTATTTATGCTAAACTTCAACCGTATATTTACACATAATAGTAGAGGAACGACTGTATAATATACGCTGGTTTGGTATCGTAAATGTAGTTAGATATCGTTGAAATCAATATGGGGAGCCGTGTCCGCCGAAGAACAAGCCCTGTGCGCCGATCGAAGCAGCGAAAAGTCGGAGTACGTTTCGAATCAAGAACGTAAATCCATCAGTCTTTTCGGTCGTCTGCGCGAGGACGTATGCACGGTGCTTGCCAAAGACCCTGCTGCGCGCAGCACACTCGAAGCCCTGACCTACCCCGGTCTGCACGCACTATGGGCGCACTATATTGCGCACTGGCTCTGGACGCATTCTATCAAGTTACCCGCGCGCATCGTCTCATACTTCAGCCGTTTCCTGACCGGCGTCGAGATACATCCCGGCGCACAGGTCGGAAGGCGGTTTTTTATCGACCATGGTATGGGTGTCGTAATCGGCGAGACGGCGATCATCGGCGACGATGTGCTGCTTTATCATCAAGTCACGCTCGGTGGAACCAGCCTCGATCGCGTCAAGCGACATCCGACACTCGGAAATGATGTGCTGGTCGGTATGGGCGCGAAGATACTCGGTCCAATCACGATCGGCAGCGGCTCTCGTATCGGCGCGAACGCCGTCGTCAACAAAGATATTCCTGAAAACTGTACGGTCGTCGGCATACCCGGGCGCATCGTGCGGCGCGATGGTGAGCGCATCCCCGATGATCCGATGCTCCCCGATGACATGTCGCCAACAGGTCGCGCTGGCATCCATGTGATGGATAATATGATCAATGCGGTCGATCCCCAGGATGCCACGATACGCGAATTGCGCGACCGTCTGGAAATTCTCGAACGCTCTCTGGAACGCGACAGATCAGAACGCAGTAGTATTAGACGCGACAATTATTGATGCGACATGCCGACTGCAACTTGAAATGAGAAATGCGAACTCTGGCGAAACGCAGTAGCGATCTGCTCAAAAACCCGGAGGTTCGATCCGGTCTCCTGCCTTCGGGGAAGGGGCAAAAATATTGGCGATTTGGGTGCAGCAAGAGACGCTCCTATACTGTGCCTCTGGGTTTGTTCCTTCCCGACAGCACTTTTCTCTCTTAGTGAGGTATGAACGGAGTCGGCTTGGAGTGAAGTCAGCCCTGTGCTATAAGCCGAGAGTCCATAGTTACTTTTTTGTTTGTTTTAATATCAACTCTTGTTAGTCCTGTTTTCACCTCCTGCGGAATCCGGAAATCTTCTGGTTCGGTGGGGGGCGAGGTAGTCAAAATCTGTGCCAGTCATACTTTCCGCCCACGCTAAATCTCACCGTTCCGGCTCCGCCACACGGCGTGTTCCGATACGTTTTATTGCCACCGCTATGCCAGTAATGCTGCTTGCGCTGGGCGCTGGCGTCGTTGCTCGGGCACGCGTTCCAGACAGTCAGATCGCACCCGGCGTACAGGTGTATGGGATCGAACTGGGGGGCAAGAGTGTCGAGGAAGCGCGTACCGCTCTTGCGAAATGGGCTGCGACACGCCTCGAGACGCAGATCAAACTCCACTTTGCACCGGAAAATGCAATCAAGAAGAGCTGGAAACCAACTGCCGCCAAACTCGGACTCGGTATCGATGTCGCTGCCACGCTGGATGCCGCCGCAAAAAGCGGGCGTGAGGGCGTGCTGACTCAAGTGGCCCATCTTTTCAGCGCATCGGGCGTGATCGCCATCCCGGCAAAAACGACTGTTGATGAAGCCGTTCTCAACGCCTATCTGAAACAGATCGCAGTCGCCGTCAACCGCAAACCTGCCAACGCAAAATTGGTGCTGACCGGCTGGGACAGCTTCAGCATTCAGCGCGATAAACCGGGCATTCGTATGGACAAAGAGGCTTCGGCTGCAACGATCGCCAAAGCCTGGGAAATCTTCAACAAAGGTACTGCCTCCGTCCCCGCTTCCGGTACGACCGAATCTCCTGCTCCCGCTTCGGCAACTCCGACTGAAACCGTGCCCGCTGGAGATGGCAATGTTCAGCATCAAAAGCCTGGCGGTCAGGCGTCTGAAAGTGAGAAACAGTCAGACAAAAAGGCGATCGACAAAAGTCAAACCGATAATGCCGACGCACTCGAAGCAGAAATGACGGTTGCCGCGGCACCTGCTGGCACCACCTATGCCGACTTGAGCAAAATCAACGGGCTGCTCGGCAGTTTTCAGACCTATGTGAAGGGAACGGAAAGCCGTAACTCCAATGTCGCGCTCGCTGCAAGCCATATCAATGGCAGACTGCTCAAACCGGGTGATATATTTTCGTACAATAAGACTGTCGGACAGAGACGTCTCGATAATGGGTTCAAGTTGGCGCATGAGATCGTGCACGGGCAGCTGAAGGACGGCATCGGCGGCGGCATCTGCCAGGTATCGAGTACACTGTTCAATGCGGTACTGAAAGCGAATTTGAAGATCGTGACGCGCTCCAACCACGCTTTTCCTGTCGGCTATGTGCCGGACGGACGCGATGCGACGGTCGACTGGGGCAACATCGATTTCCAGTTCCAGAACGACACCGATGCGCCGGTCTATATCGTCGGAGCCAATCAGAGCCGCAAGTTGACGTTTCGTATTTTCGGGCAGAAGACTCCCGGGCAGGAAGTCACTCTCGTTCAGGTCAAAAAATCGAGTTCAGACGGATACCCGATCTATAAGGTCAACGATCCGTCTCTGCCGGTAGGTCATCGCGAAGTCAAAGAAAAGGGTCATCCTGATATTCGCGTCACCTGGGAGCGCGTTGTGAAGCGCGATGGGCAGGTAGAGAAGCGCGAGCCGATCGTCACACACTACCATGTGATACCGGCAACAGTGATCGTGGGCACACGCTCCTCTGCGCCTCGTGTGCCTAAAGCGATCACCGTGCCACCGAAACCGGGAGTTTCCGTCACACCGCCTATCGCTCCATTGCCCACGCCGTAGGAAAGCTTCTATCTTAGCGCTCTCATCTCACCGCTTCGGCTTTCAACATCGCATAGAGTAAGCGGGCAATCTTCTGCTCCGTCGAGGTGGTGCATGCAGACTTCGCTAATTGGGAATGGCTCGAGTGATGTCGAAGCGTACGTGGTCGATGATGATCGAGAGCGGATCGATTTCGCTCGCGTACAGGCGTGGCTGGCCTCGAGCTACTGGTCACCGGGCATCGAAAGCGCTCAAGTGATGCGTGCGGCGCATTACTCTGCGCTGATGGTCGGGGTCTATCTGGGCAGCGATCAGGCCGCCTATATGCGGGTCGTCTCCGACTGCACGACATTTGCCTATATTTGCGATGTCTTCGTCGACGAAGCGCATCGCGGTCGCGGTCTGGGCAGAGCGATGGTGCAGTTCGCGCTCGATCACCCGGAACTGCAGGGATTGCGACGCTGGCTGCTGGCGACTCGCGATGCACTTGGGGTCTATGCAGGAGTCGGGTTCGCTCCGCTGGAATACGCCCAATACTGGATGATTCATCACCCCGATTCTGCCGATTAAAATCCACTGGCGTCTATCCCATTCAACGCTACTTGCCTCCTTCCTTGAAATGTGCCTGATACGGCGTGGCGAACGCCTGAAAACAAGTGGAAAAGAGTCGATTAGCCAATGCTTTACCTCGTCGCGACCCCGATCGGTCACCTGCAGGATATCACACTCCGCGCCCTCGATACGCTGCGCCTCGTCGACTATGTTGCGAGTGAAGACACCCGTAAAACAGGATTACTGCTGAAGCATTTCGACATTTCCAAACCGCAAATTTCTTATCACGAACACAATGAAGACCGAGCGGGCGACCGTATTATCGCGCTGCTGCAGGAAGGCAAATCGATTGCCGTCGTGACCGATGCAGGCACCCCGGGGATCGCTGATCCCGGGTTCAGCATTGTACGCAAGGCGATTGCAGCCGGCGTCGAAATGACCATGTGTCCGGGACCGACCGGTCTGATCATGGCGCTGGTGCTTTCCGGTCTGGCAGTGCACAGCTTCACGTTTCGAGGGTTCCCGCCTCGCAAACCCGGTCCCCGCAAGCGATTTTTCGCTCTCGATGCCGTCTCACCGCACACGCTCGTCTTCTATGAAAGCCCGCACCGCCTCGCGGCAACGCTCGCCGACGCGCTGGAAGTGTATGGCGACCGGAACGCCGCCCTCGCCAACGACCTCACTAAACGGTTCGAACAGATGCAGCGCGGAAGTCTCTCGCAAATGCACGAATCGGTTCGCGGCAAAACCCTCAAAGGCGAGTATATTTTCGTCATCGCGGGTGTGGAAAAAGGCGATCCAGACAAAGGCGTGGTATCGAGTTACGTACCCTCAGATGAGCCGCTGGAAGAGGAAACGGAGGAAGATGAGCAGGCTGATGAAGATGAGTACGAAAGCGGAGAAGGTGCGGAATAAGACAGTGAGTATAACTGTGAAGTCCCCATTTCCTCAATCCCCTTGCCCCGAATATTGGGGAGAAGGGCGAGTAAATACAAAGCCGCTCCACGCGTGTCTCAGACCGCAAATACAGCTCACTGAGCAGCACAATCAATGAACGATACCATTTCCTGTCTACAAACACCGCATGGCGAGATGCGCCTGCCGATCTATCTGCCGGATGCGACGTTCGGAGTCGTTCGTGCGGTCGACGCGCTCGATCTGCAGCAGGCGGGCATCGAAGCGTTGGTGATGAATGTCTACCATCTAATGCAGAAGCCCGGCTCCTCGACGATCCATGCGCTCGGCGGGCTGCATAAAATGGCACACTGGAAGCGCCCTATTGTGACCGATTCAGGCGGATTTCAAGCCTATTCGCTCGTCCGCCAGAACCCAAAATTCGGCAGACTCAGCGATCAGGGCATCCGCTTCAAACCCGAAGGCGCGGAGCGGGAACTGCAATTGACGCCCGAGAAGAGTGTTCAGTTGCAGCTCGCTTACGGCGCAGACATCGTGATCTGCCTCGACGACTGCACGCATTCCGACGATGACGAGGGAATTCAGCAGTTATCCGTGGCGCGAACGGTGCGCTGGGCGCAGCGCTGCAAAGACGAGTTTCTGCGGCAGCTGCGGGAGCGCAAGCTGGGCTGGGAGGCGACGATTCGCCCGCTTCTGTTCGGAGTGGTACAGGGCGGAAACAACCTCAAACTGCGGCAGGAGTGCGCGGATGCGCTGCTGGCGATCGGTTTCGATGGCTACGGGTTCGGCGGCTGGCCGCTCGACAGCAGCGGTAAACTGCTCGAAGACACGCTGCGGGCGACACGAGCGATGATTCCGGCACAGTTTCCGATGCACGCGCTCGGCATCGGTCATCCTGAAAGCGTCGTGACGTGCGCAGTAATGGGCTACCAGATTTTCGACTGCGCGCTGCCGACCCGTGACGCCCGCAACGGACGTCTCTATGTCTGGAACACTGATCCGACGCAACCCGATTTCGAGCTGACCGGTAAATGGCTCGACACGCTCTACATCGACGACGAAAAGCACATCCGCACCGACGGTCCTGTTGCTCCTGGTTGCGACTGTCTGCTCTGTGCGAACTACTCGGTGGGTTACCTGAGGCATCTGCGCAAGTGTAGTGACACGCTCTATTTCCGTCTCGCGACGATCCACAATCTGCGGTTTATGACACAACTCGTCGATCTGGTTCGGGCTGGAAAGCATTTATCAGCCGCTGGCATTTATGGAGATAGAGAAGTTTCCGATCTGAGCTCGGGAGAGGATATTGCAACAGCAGTTGAGAACGGAGAGCCAGGTGTGCGCGAGAGCCGGTGGCGCACCAAAGATAGCCGCCCTGATACAAGAACAATAGTCACCAAAAAAACGGGCAGTAAGCTCAAAACGAAAAAGTGACTGTCAAAAAGCAGCGTAACTGTGAGAACGGAAAGTACCAATCCGATCTGCTGACTGCCGCATTTAACCATGTCCGTTGAGGCGTTGCCTGCTGTGGCCTCAGCCATTGTGAAGCAGACCCTGCGCACTGGTAAAGTGAGTATGATAATGACGGGAGCGGAACCGGACGCGCTGAATTTTCTGGTCGCACAGGTGCTGGAGAGTGCGAAGTACCGGCATATCGCGCCCGATTTGATACGGCGTATAGGGCGCAGCGAACTGGCGATGCGACGGAATATTCCGCTGAAAGAAGCGGTCAAAGAGACCAAGAATAAGCTGCATCAGGTGGCAGGCGCGTATCTCGATCGACGGACACCGTATGCAGACTGGCTAGCACGGCTGAAAACAGCGGCAGAGTCTGGTTCCTCGGAAGCGTTGCGCGAACTGTGCTATGAGATTATGGGCAGCCATGCCTCGACACGTGAGCGTCTGCCGGTGATCGAACACTTTTATGCCGCCTGCCTGGAGCGTGTGCAGCCCGTTCGATCTGTGCTGGACATCGCCTGCGGCTTGAATCCGCTGTCGATTTCATGGATGCCGCTCGCACCGGACGCTCCGTACTATGCCTGCGACCTGTATGGGGATATGATGGCTTTCGTCGGTAGGTTTCTCGAAGCGGTTGGCAGAGTGGGTTCGGCGACGGCGCAGGATGTCGTTTCGTCACCGCCCACACAGTCCGTTCATCTCGCGCTGATCCTCAAGGCGCTGCCTCCGCTGGAGCAGACAGGGAAGACGGCGGGCATCGACTTACTGCGGGCGGTGAATGCTGAGCATCTTCTGGTATCTTTCCCGACGCGAACTCTCGCCGGGCGCAACAAGCAGATGAGCGCGCACTATGAGACGCGCTTTCGGGGTCAGACGGCGGAGGAAGGCTGGACGTTGGAGCGGCACGAATTCGCGAACGAACTCTGCTTTCTGGTGACGAAGTAGGGCGTTTCTGTGATATTCGAGCCCAATTTGTACCCTGCTGTTACGGTCGAATCTCAATCGTGGCATTGACAGCCCGCGTTCGTCATGCTATATTATAGTGTCTGCAAGCAAATGAGCATGCTTGCCCGTTTGTGATAAGGGCGAATAGCTCAGTCGGTAGAGCGCTTCGTTTACACCGAAGATGTCCCGGGTTCAAGTCCTGGTTCGCCCATGTTGCCCTCGTCTCCGTAGGTAGAGCGTATAATTCTACCCATCGACTTCTGCTGTACAGTGTTTCCTCTACCTATTCAGATTGGTGTCAAATAGTTACTCTGCAAGAACCGTGCCAACCGGAATGCTTTTCGTAACTATCTTGAAAATAATCGTACGAAACAAAGCCCCAAACTGCATTAAGTGGTTCAGGGCATTTTTGCGTCTTCCGATCGATACTCCACCGCTTGATCAATTCGGTAATCGTTCGAGAGCCATAGCCTCCGCTGCTTGCCGATGCATTTTGAGCGTCGCATCGAGTAGCAATTCCTCCTTGCCAACTGGAACGATCTGGATAAAGGCTTTATTGTAATTGTGACGAACCACAACGTAGACCGGAGACGGGAGCGGAATAGCAAACAAAGTGCTGACGTAGCGTGCTTCGTCCCTTCTTTCATTTACCACTTTCCATATCCAATCTTCCACAGAGACGAACTTCCTCCGATCTGATAAGCCGTCATCGAGTACTAACATAGACTCCCATTTCTTTTTGCTTGCGTTGCTTCTAATCTTCGCTCCCTTAGACTTGACATGCGCTTGCATCAAAGGTTTATCGTCGAAACAGAAACCAACTTGTTCTGCTTTTACATCGAAATCAATTCGCAATTGGATATAAGGAATTCGGAAATTCAGGCGGAGGAATGACATGAAGCAGTAGCCAGGGGCAGTCTGGAAAATGCCCGCCACTATGAATGGATTGTGACCGTTGTCAGCCGCCTGCTTCTCAAGAGCGTATCGGGGCAAAACTAGAGCGCAGGCGAAATCATCTGCTGCATTGTGAGGGTGAGACATTTTTGCTGCCGCAGCCCATTCCTGCCACTCCGGTATCAGGTAGTAACATCGCCACCAAAGTATTTCATACAGTTCGTGGAGTATGTTGACGCTTTCCATGCTGGGTATATCGTCTCGAACATAGATTACCCAAATACTTTTCTGCCAGTCATAACTGAAACTGGCACTCGTTCCAGTTGGCATTTGAAGGTTGCTAAGCCATGCTATCCCAACTATATCAAGAATTT
>JBBQPY010000082.1:0-22222 GCA_038216735.1 Chthonomonadales bacterium | reverse complement strand
ACCGCCTGTGCACCGGTCGTTGGCATCTGCGCCCAGACAGCTGCCTGTGGCAGAAACGCAACCCGGAAGCCCGCCCGGCAGAGGCGCAACGTGTACTCTATGTCCTCTGTGATCGACTCTCCCGACCACGGAACTTGCTCGATCACCTCGCGCGTGAAGCACATCCCATTCCCTTTTAGTCCGTCTGAAAGGCGCAGACGCTCTCTACCGAGCGGCTTCACAATATGCGCGAGCGCAAGTGCACAGCCCATCAGGCGTGTACGCCAGCTTTCATTCGCATTCAATACCTCATAGCGCACCTGTGCGACGGAATTCCCGGCGCCGATCGCCTCGGCAAAAACGCTGAGCAGGTCAGGGGAGACGAACGTGTCGGCATCCAGAATCACGATCGCATCGAACTGTGCTGCATACGAAAGCGCTTCTTCACTATCCGCCATACGCTGATCAGCAGCATCAGCAATTGTGCCGTTCTCAGCAGTTATTCCATTCATTGCCAGCGCAGTGGCTTTCAAGCCATCAGACGTTGAATCAGACTCCAACAACTTTCTGGCGCGAACAGTGGCAAGTCGTTCGAGCGCCCACTCAAGCGCGTACCCTTTGCCGATATTTGTCGTGTCGCTGCGTTCTAGCGCTATCGCTCCGTGTGCGCGTACGATTTGAGCCGTACTGTCGGTGCAGTTGTCGGCTATCGCGACGATTTCGTAGGCTGAGCGCGGATAGTCCAGGTTCGACAGCACGCCGAGCGCAGCGCCGATCAGCAGCTCCTCGTTGTGGGCTGGTATCAGCAGGGTGAAGCGCACAGGAGCCCGCTCTTCTGTCGGCAGGGAACGCAAAGCGCAGGAGACGCTAGGTTGCAGAGGCAGAGCGCCTGGCGAGGCAGTAGTGGGGGGACTCAAAGCGAGGACACTGTGCCGCAGCGGGATCGCGCACAATGCCAGCCGCCATAGATACAGGACACAGCCAGCGAAAAATAGCAGCGGCAGCGCCATTAGCAGAACGAATCCGGCTTCGAGAACTCGCACTGTCGAGTCGTTCACGCTGTCTGCTCCCGGTCAGGCAAAATAGCGCTGCAGCCATTTCGGCATCGCGGACTCTGTGCCATTGAGCACGACGCCGAGCACCCGATCGCCCCCGACCGCATCGATACCGCGCTGGACGATCTCGCGAGGTGTGACACCCGCCCGTACGACCATCACGATGCCATCCACGTTACGAGCCAGAACGCGTGTATCGGCGATCGGCAGCACCGGCGCAAGGTCCACGACGATAAACTCATTGACCATTCGCAGCGTGCTCATCACTTCGGCAAGACGCGGTGAACGTGCGAGACGCGAAGGATTGGCGGCGGCACGACCTGCCGGAACGATCGTGAAGTTGTCCATTTCAGTCTTCTTGACGATGCTCATCAAGTCATCTTCGCCGCCTTCGAGCACATCGACGAGCCCACTGCACGGCGGGATATTGAGACGAGTCTGCAAATCCCAACTGCGCAGGTTACCATCCACAAGTACGACACGCTGTGTCGAGTTGCGTGCAATCGTGTTGGCAAGGTTCATTGCAACCGTCGTTTTGCCTTCGCCGTAGACCGCACTCGTCACTCCGACGACGAAACAGCGGGAGGGCGTGGAAGCGCGCTCGAGATCGGCATGGAGACGGGCATACTCCTCAGGCACCATGATCCGCGTGCTGTCGTGCTTTCCGTTACCATTTCCATTCCCGTTACCGTTTGTGCCGCCTGCCCTGCGCGAGAGCACACCGTTCGGCTGATTCTGCGTTTCATCGGACATCCGCTGTACTGCTCCTTGTCTCCCGGTCGATTCTATCGCATCGCACATCACCGCAGTAACCCGTAAGGGTATTTCTCCTCAATGGAGCCTGGTAGACGCGCTGTCTGCTGGACTGTTTTACAGCGTACCGAATACTGCTCTGCCTATCTTTAAATGCGAGCGCCGGAGAAACTCTCCGAGTCATATCTTAGTATCGGTCAGGGTGCGCGGCTGCATTATAGGATGTTGCAATTGCGCGCATCAGCGACACTCATCGAGCCTAAATCGTCCGCCAACCTGGTTAGTGGTGGACGTCATCTCACTGTTCGGCAGTGCAATTGCCAAATGATCTTTTTGTCAAATGATCTTTAAGGTAGGTTCTCAACTCTCTGCTCGCGACAAACTTCTGCTGCATTCCCCTCAAACCACTATTCCGAGACGCTTTACAGGCGTGTCGCGGTGTTCTCGAGCGAATGCCACATAAGGGATCGGAGCAAAAGATTGACGCGCTACCTACGCTGCGTTACCCGCCGTGCGCCTGCTCGCGCTCGAATCGAGCGCGAGCAGGCTTCGCAGTTCATCAGGAAGACGGCAGTGTCGGGCGGGCGGGATCGCCGTTGCCGATCTGTACATTACCCATACCCTGCTTCGCATTGAAGCGTGGTAGGACGGCAAGTACGGGCTGATTCATTTTTTGCTCGACTTCCATCGGCGTGCGCAGCGAATGGTCCAGGGACTCGAAAAGCAGGCTGAATACGAAGGCAATCAAAATGCCGACGATCGGACCGGCTGCCAGCAGCAGGTATCCCTTTACGTTTGGCCCTTCGACATCCGCCACTGCCGGAGTGTAGACCATTCCGGTTGCGCTTTGCATTCTCTGCGTTTCCGCTAGAATCGTGGCTTGCTCTTTCTCGGAGTCCATACGACTGCGTATCCCCGCGTAGAGCGGCAGATTTTCAGCCTCTATCATCCTGGCATAAGCGCGTCCCGGAGCCGAAGTGGCTTTTGCTTTGTCTTCCGCCAGTGCCTGCTGCGCATTGGTCATAGCTTGCCCAGTCGCTTTGAGACGGGATTCAGCGGCAAACGCCGCATCCTGACGCATGGCATACTGCGGGTTAACGGCAACCGTCTTGTTCAGCATTACACCGGGTTTTTTAGAAGCCGCGCCATTTTTTGCCACCTCATCGAAATGATCCTGCGCGTCCTTCAATTTCTTATTCGCCGCTTTGTAAATGGGACTGTTCTCGGTCAGCCTGTCTTTGACCTTATCGAAGGCGTCTTTCGCGGCGTCCCGTGCGGCTTCCGCAGTGGTATATGCCGAACTGCTGCCAACGCCCTGATACCTGGTTGCCGTATCGATTTCCTTCGGGGTGGCGTCGAGATTCTTCTTTGCCAGCGCGTACTGTGCCTGAGCGGTCGACAATTCGGAGGTCAGGCGACGCACGTCTTCGAGACGCTGCTGATACTGGCTGGAGGCAGCCAGGGGATCTGGGGTCGGATTGAGAGCCGTTTTAATCAGATAGTCGCGATTTTTGATTTCCAGCGCATGCTGTTTATCCGCATACATTTTTGCCAGGCGTGTCAGAAGCTGCTTCTGCATCGTCGCCGACGCCGCTTCGACATCCTGCACCCGCTGATGGTAGCGGCTATAATAGGCGTCGATAATCTTGGGAGCATCCGCATTCGGCCATACGATCGACATCTCGAGGATGTTCTCGCCGATACGCTTGAAATTAAGCGCTTTCGTCGCCTCTTTGGCGTATTCGTCGAATGCCGCCGCATCTCTGTTGCCCTGCAGGTTCGCGTCTCTGAGAGCCGCCTTCATAAAGCCGTCTTCTGCCTGGCAGTCGCTCAGTACGCTCAGCTTGAACTGGATGGTGCCTTTGCGCGTCTTATCCGCGTTGACGGCATTCCCGATATTGGACTCGGTGCTGATCAGAAACACCTTTGCTTTGGCGGGAACCATTTCTTTGTTGCGCCTGAGCACAAAAATCGTGGTGACAAGCGAAGCCATTACGATACAGACCAGAAAAAGCCGTTTCGAGCGGAAAATCAACTCGATATAGTTGTAGAGTGGTGAAGAGCCGTATACGCGCATTGTTGAAACACCTCCAGGAAGGTCCGCGAAACTCGCTGCCATTCGGTGCTGGCAGTTGTTTAAGAACATCTATGTTTAAGAACATCTAATTGAGTATAGTGCAAGAATCGTGCCAGAGTGACATAAAACCAGTATTTAAACTAGCTTTTTTAAATCATATTGCGGGGAGGGTCGCTATGCCATTGCCCGCATGCCCACTAAGAGATCGATATGCTTCGTAAACTGCTGGATTATCGGGAGAACCAATGACAGACTGGAGGGCGCATGCCGCGCAGCGACGATCGGGAACTGCCCGGTATGTTTTACAGTAAAGTAATCGATAATAGATTCAAAATAGTTGGTAATGCATCCAGCGTGCTCAGAAATTCAGGGCAGTTCTCGGAGTTTTCAACTCCGTGCTGACCGCCGTCCTGCATGCCGGGGTAAGAAATCCCGATCTGCAGGATAGATGTGGTGCGTTCAGCTACACATCGAAAGCGCTTCATCGCCCGAGTCCGCCGAGCGTCTGTCGAATGCATATCCCTAAGGAAGCTGTCTTCTCTGCCTGACCTTTGCTTACTGCTTTCCAGAGTGGCACGGGGGTGGTGCGCGTTCTCAGGGGTCCTAACTCAAATCGGAACTCTGAGCAGCCAGCAAAATCGTTGTCTAATCAATGTGCTTAGAAAACCGAAAATTGAAAGCGGATAGTTTGTACGATCAGTCGGGGCCTTGGCAGCAATACGGCATCTATTGCAGGAAGTTGCCAGTACGACAACCGCGAACCAGGCAGGAATTCAGACACGATTCGTCTGAAATGCAGATATAAACCGTCTATGATACGGAACGCAGAGCAATAGAATGTTCCCGAATAAGCACTATTTTACCCGCAATTTTAATTTTTGTCGCGTCTGAAGCATATATTATCCGCTTTCTGACAGAAATTGCATACAAAGCTCGCTATTAACAGATAGCTACAGAAGTACTGTCCCGCAGAAGCTGGCAGTCTGGAATGGAATTATGGTCCTACAACAAACTGCGCCGCCAGAATTCACGCGTCCGCATGAAAACGAGATTCCCCCGACTCCGTACGTCACCTATGGCATGCTCGCTACGATCGTCATCGTCTTTCTGGCGATGTCTGTGCTGGGGCACGGGAACGTCGATTCGGTTGCCGAGCGCTTCGGTGCGAAGGACTCTGCGCTGATCCGACAGGGACAGTGGTGGCGGTTCGTCACGCCGATCTTCCTGCATGGGAATCTGCTGCATCTGATGACGAACGGGTTTTCGCTCTACTGGCTCGGCAGTCAGATCGAGCGCATCTATGGCTCGCGCAAGTATTTTCTAATCTATATGCTGTCGGGTATCGCGGGAAACTTGCTCAGTTTTCTGCTCTCACCCGCTCCTTCCCTTGGCGCGTCGGGCGCGCTTTTCGGGCTGATCGGAGCAGGTATCGTGTTCCCGTTGCGCTATCGCAGCCTCGTGCTTCCGGAAGTGCGATCGAGGATCGTCAAGCAGCTCGTCATGGTCGCCGCAATCAACCTGTTTATCAGCTGGGAGATACCCTCGATCGATAAATGGGCACACGTCGGCGGCATGATCGGTGGCGGAATTGCGGCGCTCTTCCTGCTGCCAGACGTGCTTCAAGACGACGAGCCGAGAGCGGGAAGCAGAAAACTACTGAATGCGGCGACCTGGACGATGGCTGCGCTCGTGCTCTATTGTGCATTGGCTCAATGGCACGTTGCGCAGAGACCGGTTTTCGTGTTGCAGTTTACCTCCTACCCGCAGGGAGACAAAGATCCCTGGTGGTCGTTCCAGGTTCCCGCCGCCTGGAAACTTCAGCCCGTGTCAAGGGTCGGATCGACATGGCTTGTTCCGGACAAATCCGAACTGCGCATAATCGACAGTTCGCAAGTGCCCGAAATAGGCGATTCCGCCACTAAATGGCTGAAGCAGCATAAGGTTGAGTCTACCCCGATACTCATCGACACGAAAACAGGTTTTATTGCAGTAGTTCATGAAGGAGGCAATATCATCGAAATATGCCAGATCGTTGCCTATACCCGCACTATCAATATTGCGCTTCAATGCCCGGCCGCAACCTATCCGGTTCACCACCGCGACTTCGCGCTGATGCTCAGTCTGATCCGATTCATACATCCGCCAGAGGATATACCATTTGCCGCACCTGTCAGTCACTGAGCAGTCATAGACATTGGATTGCGAGTTTATCTGCTGTCTGAAGAGTCACAGCGGATGGAAGTTCGGTGCTGCGAGCGATTTGCCAGGTAAGTCTTTTCCCTTCGCACTCGATCGTCTCACTCTGCGAACCTATTCTGTCCTCTCAAAGAGCCCTGTTTTCTGTAGAACTTCGTTCCTTTTCGATACCTATCCATGCTGCAGTATAACTACTGTCCGGGTCCGAATTTTCTCCGAATAGAGTGATAGCAGCCAATCTGAAATGCCAGAACAGACCTAACTTCCATCATGGACGCGGTCTGTTCTGGCATTTATTTTACGAGCGTCCGAGAGGATCAATCGGTTTAGTTGGCAGCATCGGTCGTGAGCGGCTCAAGGGAGACGGGCACTACTTTATTTACTGAACCTTGATTCGGCGTTTCCGTGCTGCTGAGCGTAACCAATAGCGTAGAGTCTGCAGCTGTAGGCTTATCTGGAAGAGGCAGTTCTACGATTCCTTCTTCTCCGGCAATCAGTGTGCCTTCCCCGGAACCCACGACCCGGACAGCGTTCTCCACCTCTTTGATTTTTGCAAAGAGCTGTACGCGGAAATGGACAGACTGTGTTTGCGATACGCCGCGGACGCCGATGAGCAGTGTCCCGCCAGTGGTCATGTTCTGCTTCCATTCGACGCGAGGCATAATTTGCGGCATTACCGGGGGCGCCGGTCGCAGCCAGCGATAGATGGTGCCGAGCGGACCGAGCGCGGCATGTTGACTCTGGATAGCTTCAACGCCTCCGAGCAGCACAATGAGAAGCGTTGCCGCAACTGCAAGCTGGCGCGGTCGGAAAAGCGTTCGCCAGTCCCAGACAGATTTGCGGGCTGCGGACTGCTCCGTTTCCTTAGCGAGTTCGGCGTCGAGCCGACTCATGATATTTTCATGGAAGTAAGCGGGCGTGTCAACGCGCGGCATTGCGTCGAGTTGAGTCCAGACACGCCGCATCGCATCCACTTCATTACGTGAATCGGTATCTTCGGCTAGATGATTCTCGACGCTCACTTTGAGAGCGTCATCGAGATCGCCGGTTAGATAGTCCGAATAGAGTTCCTTGGCTGCATCGCGTTTCATTTGCTACTACCCTGTGTTCCCATCCCGGACGCCTATCCGTCTCAACTAAAACGTCACAATGCAAAAATATATCTACCTTTATTCCGACTTCCTTCTCATGGGAAAAGTTCCTTGACGGGATCGAGTTTTTCACGAAGCGAAAGACGGGCGCGATTGAGGCGGGATTTCACAGTGCCGATTCGAAGGTCGAGCACTTCGGCGATCTCCTCGTAGGAGAGACCTTCGGTGTGATAGAGCACGATCATAGTGCGCTGATAGTCGGGAAGCAGTGCGATTGCTTTTTGGAGAAGCTCCTGTCGCTCGTGTCCTTCGACCACGAGATCGGGGGTGGGGGCAGTGTCCTCGATCTGGCGCGAAACGCTGTTCTCTTCCAGTTCGATATACTCTTCGAGAGAGAGGTGCTGTTTGTTGCGGGTGCGTTTACGGCGATCGAGGTAGACATTAGTCACGATGCGGAAGAGCCAGGTGGAGAAGTTGGCATCGCCGCGAAACAGGCGCACCGCCTGAAAGACGCGCAGGAAGGCGTCGATGGAGATGTCGTTTGCTTCATCGTAGCTGCCACTGAGACGGTAGGCGAGATTGTAGACGCGCTTTTCGTAGGATCGGATCAGCACGTCGAATGCGCTGCGGTCGCCCTTCTTACAGCGGTCGATCAGAATTTGCTCTTCGGGATTGATTGCCATAGACAGTTAATGATATATGTCGCTAATGAGAGACGCAGAAACGCGATCGACGTTGCTTAGGCTGTACGGAGAAACGACATGAAAGTTCATCCTGCTGCCAGTTCACGGATCGCGCGTTCTTCTTCGCGGGATAGATTATGTGTCGTACGCCCGTTCAGAATGGGCTTGGCATACACCCGGACATCCATGCGGCTGTAGACGCTCGTGATCACGACCCCATTGCTCTGGGCGTCGAGGAGCGCAAGCGAAAAACTCTGTTCCCCGCCGACATCATCGAAAGCGTCGTAGCGCACCATGTTGACCCGCTGCAGGCAGGAGGGTATCTGCGCCTGCAGCACACCGACCACCTGCTCAAGCGTGTCCATGCGTCGGACACTCTGATCGACAATGTCCATGTGCGCGATGAGGGTCTGTTCGAGATCAGCATTATGAACGCCATGCGTCAGCGCGTCGAGGCGGCGCGTCATCCGTTTCATCCGAACTAGAACAATGAGCAGCGCAAACAGCAAAATTATGGTCAGAGCCAGCAATGCGATCAACACATAGGCTGCGTTTTCACCACGCAGTAAACGTAAAATATCGGGCACGGCAGAACCTCATTCGATCGAAAAAGCGGAAACGAATTTCAGAAAAGAGCGTCGACAATCGCGCTCAACTGCGAGCGAAATTGCTGAGTGAGGCAGGGTATACTGGACTAAAACCAGACTTGACCGGAACGAAGAAATCGAATGGTCCAAAAAAGGTGAGCCAATGTCTTCCGAAGTGCGTCGTCAGCTAATTTTCATCGGGGTGTTTCTAGTCGTGGTTCTGCTCTTCGTCACAACCTTTCGGATGGCAGTCGTGCACGGGCAGTCGATGTCGCCGACTTACGAGAGCGGTCGGGTAGTGCTCGTGCGGCGGGAGGTCGGTTCGGCAGCGCATCTGCATCATGGCGATATCGTGCTGCTGCGAAAAGACCGCGATGTCATCATCAAACGCGTTTTTCGTCTGCCCGGTGAGGAGATGGACGACTCATTTCCGTATCCGGCGGAGTATGTACGGAGGGGCGGACTTGCCGACTATTATGAACAGGTGCCAGCAGGTGGCAATTCCGCAAATCCGATCCCGCCAAAACTGTTCGTTCCAAAAGGTTTTCTTGTTGTGATCGGCGACAATTTGAGTGTGTCTGAGGACAGCCGCATCTTCGGTCCCGTGCCAGTGCGCGATATACTCGGTGTCGTCGTCGGCGGTCCGCCAGCGCCCTATATAGGTGCATCGAAACCGCCAGAGTCGCATAAAATACCGACTCCTCCTCACTCCCAGTGATGCCGATCGAGCGGCTCCCATGCTGTCTGACGTACATTGTAGCACGTTCCGGGGGGATTGTACAGAAGCTTTCCTATTTTAGAAAGCGCTGAAAAGGGATACATTCAGGCGTGAAAACCGACGAAGAGGACAGCAGTGAGGGCGCGGTAACAAGCGGCGGAGAAGTAAGTAAACAGACATTTCCCATGGTCCGCTGGGGCAGAACGAGAGTCGCTTTTCAGCCAGATTCCTGCGCCGAGCTGCCTATTGCCCAAATATGCTCCGCACTGGTTTTCGTATTCAGCGGGCATAGATTTCTGCTCGCGAATATCGCCGGAAGAGGCTGGAGTATACCGGGCGGGCATCTGGAGGCGGGTGAGACGCCCGAAGCGGCGGCGAGACGTGAGGTTTTCGAGGAGACCGGCGCCACCATTGGAGCTTTGACTCCGCTGGGTTATTATCGGTTGACCAGAATTTCGCCGACAGTTTCGCCCATAGAAACAAGTCTGATGGAATCAAGTCTGGCGAAAACAGATAATGACGAAGCTGATGATCGGACGCACTTCGTTCCTGCCTATTTTGCCGACGTGCTGCGCGTGGATTCACTGCCAACAGGATCGGAATCGCTCGGAACAAGGCTGATGGGATATCATGAGCTGCAGCTGAACTACTATTTATGGGATGAGTTGATCGAGGCAACGTTCGGTTATGTGTGGCGACAGCGGTTCGGAACCGAACCTCCCGCGAAGTGATTCATTCCGCTGCTGCTAAGACCGTGAGTCGTAGCGTACTATCTGCTCAAGTCCGTATAATGGCACGTGGCCTCAGAAGCGCAGACCCGAAGTCCAGTCGAGAAACTATCGATTTCGGGGGAGCTTTTGTGTAAACCATTGCCTGTCGATCCCGACGCCGATACCTCCAAGCAGTTGGCCATCCATAGGCGAAAACGACGTGAAAGAGAGTGTGCCGCCGGACAGAGCAATGTAAATGTTCATCTGGTCGACGAAATAGGGGTTCAGACAGTCGTGGGTGACGCGATACGACTCCTGATCGTCCAGCATTTGCAATATTGCCAGGACGTGACAGGCAATCAGCATATTTTGCTGTGGCGCAGTCAATCTTCTGAATGGGATCGGCTTGCTGTCCCGGATACCGTCTTGAAGCGTGTCGACCAGTGTTTGTATTGCGAAAGATGTGCCAGCGTTCGTATGGTCTTCACTCGACTTGCTCCCGACTTTCTGGAACGCCAGTGTCAGCCGTTCGCGCTGTGTTGCAGCTCCTTCGGCTGTCGTGAGCCGCTTGACCGCGCCGACTTTGTCCTCTGTTCCGAAATGAAGATACCGACGCGCGTCTTTCGGTATCGCGCGCTGCAGGGCGGCTGGCAGGTCGCCGACTTTCTACGGTCTGCGGCCCGGCGCGCGCGAAATCAGGATAACTCCTTTATCCACTTCCCGCCACTGCCAGTCGTTCAAATTTGCGAGAGTTTTGAGGATCGTTTCCGCGCTGTCGCCGTCGCACTGTAGATTCAGTCGATGTTTGCCGAGATAAGCCGCGGCTTCGATTTTCAGTCCCGTCTGCTTGCTCAGTTGTGCGGCGATCTGAGCGAGTGTCGTGCTCTCGCCAGTCAGCTGTACCCGCTGATGCAGCTTCTCAGTCGTATCGGGCGAAAACGCATCCTGCGCTCGTAGAGGTGAAACGGAGCAGATTGCCAGCAGTATGACGACCGCAAGTACTCTATTTCCGAGACGCTCTGTACCACGAGATCGCTGGGGTTTGCTCTGCATTATGGTTTTTCCCCGGGAGAAGTATCAGGCGAATCGAGAGGTTTTTTAGGATTTTTTTCTGAATCATCGACCAGTACGATCGTAACTGTCGCCAGTGGATAGCTCTGTTTCACGCCAGCTTTGTCCGTATTCACGACAAGAAGGGTATGCAGAAGTTTTTGTTCGCGCTTCTCTTTCACGCTTGCTGCCAGATCGCTGCCATCCAATTCGGTATGCCATTGCAGCGCATTCCCTGACATTTGTTGAAGAATTTCTCCCAGCGCCCCCCATACCCCGACGGTACTGGCCAACGCTTTCAGGTACATATACTCGCGCAAGTATGAGAGCGGTCTTTCCTCAAGCATTCTTCCTGTGAGACGTTGTCCGCTGAGCAGGGCAATCGCCTGTTCAAAGGTGACATTGCTGACGAAACCCTGTAGGATACGTCCATCGCTTGCGCCACTGAAGTCATGCTCGGTCTCACCGATGAGACGCAGGGCGTCTTTTGCTGTCTGCTGCCACTCGGCAGGCTCAGTCTGGGGAAACTCAGCGGGATCCTGAAACCGCTTGACCATCGTAATCGCTCCGCTTTTTGTAAGTTTCCATTCGTAATCGTAGGCGTCGGCAATGCGGTTCAGCGCCTTTCGGACGGTCGTCTCGATCATAAAGTCGATCGGGGCATGATGAGGCGTGTCATCTACATAAATACTGACGTTCAACTGCTTTGCCAGCAGCGCGACCATCGTTTCGAGTGTGGCGGCTTTGACATCGACTTTGACGACTTTGTTATCGAGATCGGCGGGCAAAAGCGGTTGATGCTGGGCGGCACAAAGGGCAGGAAGAACAAGCAGGCTGTAGCAGCAAGCAATGCGCTGCGCCAACTGCCAGCGAGGAAAGGGTTGCAGCCGAGGCATATAGCGCTCCTTTCGAGGAGGAAGCAGAACGGCGACTGTTTCTCAACAGCCGCCGTTCTGCAAGTGAGGACGACTGTTTATCGGAGCGACAACAGTTCGCAACAGGATTATCAAGAGGCGGAGAAGATACAAATCGCAGGCTTAATGGTAGATAGGGCTACTGTTTTCCTGCGCCGACGATTGCGAAATAGTGAGCGAAGAAAGCCTTCGAGTTGACAGCTCGCGCGACCTGATGTCCCGAAAGTGTGCCCTCCTGGCGCAGCAGGGTGTCGCCTACCTTTCCTGGTTGACATAGCTCGACATCGACCCGAGTGTCAACGACTCCGCACAACTCTGGCTCGAAAATCAGCGCCGCAGCGAGCGGATCGTGAAACGTAATCTTCTGCGTATGCCGGAACCAGACCTCCGCCATCGCAGCGACGGACAGCAGAGGTCCGCCCACTTCTATGAACCGCTCCCTGCACTCCTCTGCAGCCATCGTACACTGCTCGGTCACATCCAGTCCGACCGCGATCAATTTCGGTACACGCGCCTCGAAGACGATTGCGGCGGCATGCGGATCACAGAGAATATTCCACTCTCCGTTCGCGCCGTCCGGGGAACTCGGGAAGAATCTGCCGCCCATCATCACCAGTTGTTTCAGCATTGCCGGAATTTCCGGGTCAGCAGCGAACAGCAGTGCGATGTTGGTTAGCGGACCGATCGTGAGCAGGGTGATTTCATTGGGACGTGCACGTATCGTCTGACGTAGAAACTCGACCGCAGTATGATTCGGCTCGAATAAGCGATGTGGATAAGAGTTCTGAAGGGCCTCGAACTGGCTGGCTTCCGGCTGACGCTGTGCAACGAGTAGTGGCTTGCCCGTACCGACATGGATGGGAATGCCGCTGCGCCCTGCCGCCTGACATACTGCATCGGCAAGGCTGGCGCGTTTTTCCGGCTCCCCTGAGACGGTCGTAATGCCGAGCAGTTCACATTGCGGCTGCTTCAGCAGGTAGGCGAGCGCGACCGCATCATCGATGTCCGAGCCGATGTCGGTATCGAGCAAAATCGGTATTTTAGTCGGCGCTCTAAACATTGACTCGCTGCCCGTAGCGCTACCAGGAAGCTCTGCCGCCTCTTGCACTGCAGCGTTTTCTTCTTCTGACATCGCTCCCACTGCCGCAGATTCCATACTGCTTTCTCTCCTTCTTCAACGAAGATGCCACTACGGATTAAAGTTTTGCGCTCGAAAGGAAGCGTGTACCTGCAGACACGACCGATTTTACGGGGGAGTTGCTTGCCGCGCTATTTTCACATAGCAAAGTCCAGTGGGGAAACGGCTTACTTGTGCGATCTAGGACGCTGCGGTGCTCAGGGATGGATGCTGTCAAAGTAGTCGCGAACCTGTTTTTTGTAAGCTGCTGGAACGTTCTCTTTCGACAGCGAGCTCTCCGCCCTGCGTTTGCTGGTCTCATATACTTTATAATACGGGGCACTGCTATGCGTGGGGTCGGGATCACCGGTCGTCGAAATCGATAGCTCCTGCCCCTGCTGCGAGCGGTCCCCATTCACCTGTCCATTCGGCAAGTGTTTGGACGTGGCGGACGTCATCGCCAGGTACTTGGCGAAATCCGCCGCCGAGCCGGATTTACCGATTGCCTTGCCCATTTCGCTCTGGTTGCCGACCATTAGTCGCGGCTTGGTCGCGCCCGGGTCTTTCATCGCCTTGCTGAGTTGCCCGCTGCCCCCATAGCCCTTGCCCGGGCCCTTACCGCCATATCCGTTGCCCGGGCGGTTCCCCATCGCCATCGTCATACGACCGTTTTTGAGCGCTTCCGCCAGGTCACCGAGCATTTTGGCGTCCAGCATCGCTTTGCCCATGCCAGCCTGCATTTTGCCCAAGCCTTTACCGAGCTTCTTCATCATCTCCGCCATCTGCTTCATCTGTTCAGCAGACGGGTTGGACATGCCCTGCATCATCTGTGCAAGCTGCTTCATCTGCTCGGAACTCATCTGCATCTGTGTGTTTTCGAGAGCCTTGGCGAGCTGCTGCATTGTTTTCTGCATCTGCTGCATCTGCTCTTTGGACATCGTGCCCTGCTCCATCTGCTGCGCCATTTTCTCCATCGCCTGCTTCATTTGCTGATTGTCCTGATTGGCAAGCGCCTGCGCCATCTGCTGCATGGCTTCCTGCATCTGCTTCATCGCAGCCTGCTGCTTCTGCTGCATCGCCTCAGCAGCTTTATCCATGGGTTTGGCGGGGTCACGAGGTTTCTGTCCAACGGACATCTTCTTCGCTTCCGCGTCCTTTTTCTGAGCCTCCTCCATATCTTTCTTCATCTGATCCGCAGACTTCTTGAAGTCCTTGGCTGCCTCATCCATCGACTTTTTAGGCAAATTCTCTTCGGCGAGCTTCTTCTGCTGATCTTCCATCTTTTTCGTGAGCTTCTGCATCGCGACGAGGGATTCTTTCTTGCCCATCGTACCTTTCTTCATCTGCTCACCGATTTTGCGGATTTCTTCTGCCGCTTTTTTCGTCTCATCCAGTTTCTGCTGCTCGGCGTCTTTGGTCGTGTCCTGCGCCAGCTTCACGATCGCGATACCCTGTTTCTTGACCTCAGCCACTTCGTCTTTTTTCTGCTTCGACCAGAACATCGGCAGGGTAGGGAGGAAGAACATCAGAAAGAGCGCCAGCGTCGTGAGTAGTCCGATCGGGAGAGTACGAGGGATACAGAGGGGCAAGAGTTTCTTGACATCGATTACACCTGCGTGCTGGTTGGCGTCGTGCAGCTGTTCGCGATAAAAGTCTTCAGCAGAGACCGCATTATGTGTAGAGGCACCTTTGAGTTTTTCGAACTCGAGCGCGCTGCTGAGACGTTCCTTGAGATCCGCGCGCTGCTCGGTTAGCTTCGCGACATCGAGCGCTGAGAGTTTGGGGAGCAGTGCGATTGCAACTCCGATAAGAATCCCGATCGCGACCATCCCTAAAAGCAGAGCTGGCGCAGGTGTGGGAACGATACGTAGTTTGCCCAGTCCGACCGCAAGTATGCCGACGCATGCGCTGATGCACAGTCCCAGTGATACGGTGCGGACGAGTCGGAGGAAGCGTATGCGCCGGGTCACCGTTTGCAGCAAACTATGCAGCGTGTCCTCCCGCCCGGAAAGAGAGGTCGGAGCAATCGGATAGGATGGTGTTTGAACGCTCAATCGGGTTTCTCCACAAGTCTTTCAGATCGACAGACATATCAAAACATTTCAGGCGTTGGCGACCATCTCTTCATACGGAATTTCCATATTATTCTTCCGCATCTGGGCGATGATCGGTACACAACCAAGCAGTGAAAGACCGCCGATCACGAGCCATGCCAGCGATGTCGAGAGCCACATCGACGCGCTCCCGCTGCTGATTTGCCCCTGATAGTCCCAGTAGGAGTCGGGGGCAGCCATCTGATACAGCGACTGAATCGGATTGAGATAGTAGAGATGAATCAGCATGTTTGGCTGCTGGTTGCTGTAGAGAGCAAGGTGCGACATCTCCGGCACAATCAAGATCGCGAGGAGCGCTAGATAAGCGAGGAACCATGCTGCCCATCGATTTTTGAAAAGCAGGGAGAGGAGGACGCAGAACAGCGAGAAGCCGACGACGAACGCCACAATCACCACAACCGCCTGGGGAAAGTCACCGATTCGTTCCGCATAGTTTGTAGGCATCGCTACTTTTGGTATCGCATTCCCGAACGCTCCATATGTCTGCTGAACCTGTCCTGAGGCTCTGTTGAGCAAGGTCGGTCCCCCGCCGACTCGTGCCGCATGAGAGAGATCCCCTGTCTTACCCAGGAAGACGAACGAGAGTGCGAAAACAAACAGCGAAACGAACGTCAATACGAGCAGGAAAGGCAGACCAGAGGCGAGCTTTCCACGGGTGAAACCCTTAGGTGACCAGCCCCACAGCAGATGTTTACCGAGGTGCCGTGCCTCATAGGGCTTGAGTTCGCCGGTCGCAAAAGTCGGTATCAGCATCATCAGCAGGCCGACAGTCAGAATCAGCGCGCCAACCGGAGGCTGCACCTGCGCCTGGATGCCGGTTCCGCTGCGATTATACCACTGCGTCAGCCACCAGAGATTGACGCTCAAAAGCTGCACCGCCACAACAGCGATTGTCAGACCGCGCAGCAGCAGCGCTTTACGCTCGGGAAACATTTCCAACCGCGACATCGCGATCGCGCAGAACAGGACGCCGCAGAGCATACACATCACGGCGAACCCTGTTCCTTCGGGCACTTTCACGCCGAACCATTGATCGCCGAACCAGGGTGTACCGAGTGCACGAAACACGTTTTCAGGCAGTGAACCGCCCGAAAAAGGACTTTTGTTCATCCCGTAGACCATCGCTCCGAAAACGAACGCAACAAAAATCGTACCGTACGTGAACATCACTGCGGATGTCGTAGTTTTCGCGATACTCGACCACATCAACCCCATCGAACCGATCAGGAAACTGCCCAGCAGCATCATCATATAGGTGCTGAAAACGAGCCCCGGATCGACGCTGCCGAGCATAAAACAGATCGAAACCAACGGAAGGGAAGAAACCAGCAGCAGGGCTGTGAACGAAATAGCCGCTGCAATCTTGCCGATGATGATGCTCCGACGTGGCATACGGGTCATCGTGACCATATCCATCGTGCGCTGTTCGCGCTCGATCGTCAGCGACCCGCTCGTGATCGCAGGCGTGATAAAGAGCACGAGAAACATCTGCGTGACGAGGATGTACATAAACATCTCCCCGCCGATACGTGACGCTTCCGACGCGCCCGAGCCGGACGAGTGGACGTGATCCTGGAATGTCCAGTACTGAAAGAGCAGAATCGTCATCAGGAAGCCCAGATACCCGAACAGCACCCAGTAAGCGCGGCTGCCGCGCATTCGCACCCGCATCTCTTTTGTCAGCACCGGATTGTCCGGCAGCAACCGCATTATCAGCGACATAGTGAGCTCCCCTGTCTGCACACGCAGCTCGATCCGACGGACGAATCAGGCGACCTGCCCCTTCGTAACCCGCAGAAAGACGTCTTCAAGATCGGTCTCAGGTGCGTTGAACGAGCGCACTTTGATGCCTGCCTGCACGAGCGCGGCGAGAACTTTGTACTCTTCGTCGATCACACCGACATAACCGATCTGAATTACGCCGCCCCGTCCCGAGCGTTCGACACGCTGGAGGGTCATCGCCCGCCTGCCCGGTTCATCGGGCGAATTCGGAGCTTCGCGCATACCGGTGGTTACCTTTACCTCGCGCAGCACATCGGTCATACCCAGCAGGATCGCTTCCGCCCGCTCCATCTCCTCGATCACGCCGATTTCGATCGTGTGCTGACCGCGCACCTGCCGCGCGATCGTGTTCACATCGCCAGCGACGATCAGTTCACCGCGTTCGATGATGCCGATTTTGTTGCAAAACTCCTCCATCTCCGGCAGAATATGCGACGAGACGATGATCGTTTTGCCCATCGACTGCAGTTCGAGGAGCAGTTCACGGATTTCAATTCGTGCGCGCGGATCGAGGCCCGAAGCGGGTTCGTCGAGCAGCATTACTTTCGGGTCGTGAACGAGGGTTTTCGCCAGACAGAGCCGCTGTTTCATACCGCGCGAAAGCGACTCTACGTAGGAGTCTTTTTTGATCGTCAGGTCGGTGAGCGCGAGCACATCGTCGATGATCTGCGGTCGTTGCCCTTTCGGAATTCGATAGGCGGCGGCAAAGAAATCGAGGTATTCCCAGACTTTGATATCGTCGTAGACTCCGAAAAAGTCGGGCATATAGCCGACGATCGAACGTATCTGCTCGGGGTTGCGGACGACATCGATGCCATCGACGATCACGGTTCCGGCAGAGGGCATCAGCAGTGTGGCGATCATTTTGATCGTCGTGGTTTTGCCTGCGCCGTTCGGACCGATGAACCCGAAAATGTCGCCTTTGTCCAATTCCAGGCACAGGTCTTTGACCGCGACGAGCTCTTTATATTCTTTTCGCAGATGCTTAATTTCAATCATTGGGGGCATTGAGGCTTGGTCTCCCTGAATTTCAGATAGGGCAATTCATTTACGCGATGACACTCTGCTACGCATTATTGATAGGCGAAGCGGCGGAATCCCGCGATCATGCGCCAGATCATCAGCAAACTGAGCCCGATATAGCCGGCAATACCAACGACCATCGACAACTGTTCCGAGGAGTTGGGTGTTCCCGCCGCCCAGAACATCAGCACCGCCGGGTTGAACCACATCAGCGGGCATTTGAGAAAGAAATTGCCGTTGTCGCCGACGAGGGCGCTGATCATCGTGGTAATCAGTGTCGTGCCCAGCAGTAACAGGCCGACGGAGAAAGTGTACGATGCCATGATCGCGTACAGCGTACGCTTGAGCAGCCAGGAAGCGAACAGCCCGAAGGTCGCAAGAAAAAATCCGGTTGCCGCCATCAGTAAGTAGACTGCGAGAAAGTGTCCGACCGAAACGAAGTCTGCGGCGTGCCCGCCAATCTGTCGTGAATACAGTGCGCATATCGCCGCCAGAGGCAGTCCGAGCAGGATAATCAGGGCGATCGGCACCAGACGAGCGATCAGCTTGCCTACGATAATCTGTTTTGGAAGCAGGCGTGTGAAGACGAGCATCTCCCAGGTCTGCTGCTCTTTTTCCTGCGTGATCGCATTCGCTGTGATTACCGGCGCAATCAGACAGATCAGGAGGTACTGGAGCCCAATCACGATGGACCACACGGCTTGACCGGTGAGTGGATTCCGGTCATTCAACATCCACGCCAGTACATAATAGTGGAAAAGGCCGATCAGGAGTACGATTCCGATCAGTGCGCCGATCTGCGCGGCCTTGCCCTGGCGAAAGCGCATTCGCAGCAATAGTTCTTTCTTCAGCACCGGGTTTCCGAACATCAATGAAGTGCTCCCTTATGTAAACCGGGCGTCAGATCGTCCAGCGCGGTCACAGCTTTCGTGACGAAAGGATTCGTACGCGCACGGATTTTGTCCGAGGCATTCGCAGGTGTCGGCAGGTGAACGAGCAGCAAATTCACCTCCGCACCTGCTCCTTCTTTACCGTTAACGCGTACCTTCAAGAGCGGGTCGTAAAACCAACCGACGAAAGCGTTGACACCTCTTCCATACCCATGTGCGCTGCCATCGTAACCTCCATACATATCCAGCTGGCTGCCCGATACCAGTGCCGCCGCCATTGCACTCGTTATGCTCCGCTGTGCAGGGTCCTCGTTGGGGCTGGAATTCCTTGCAGCCTCGCCATTGAGATTAATGTTGTTGGCGAGGGCATGAACGTTCCATTCGACCGTCTGCTCTGCCGACTCACCCGGCGCTAGGTCTGGAATAGCCGAACTGCCGCCATCTCCGATGACAGCGCAGTGTGCGAGCATGTATTTCGTTTTGTTTGTGACCCGCACTTTGACCGAGCTGCCATCCCTCTGCATCGTTGTCGTCGCCTCGATGCTGCCGCCGATGTCTGTGATGACCGGCGTTTCGAAGGAGCGTTTGTCCCAGAGCGGCACCAGTTTGTTACGAATCGATGTGCTGCTGGCGTCGTTTTCTACCGTCAAACTCTTGTCGATCCCGTCACCATTATAGGCTTCATCCGGAACGATCGTATGATAACTGTTTTTCGTATCGCCTTCTGCGCCAAAAGTAAGGTCGTAGTTGGTACGACGGGGCGAATAGAGCGTCATCTGCCCATATCCCGCTATCTGATCGGAGTTGGCTTGCGTTTCAAGCACGACCGCGCGATTGAGTGTAAGCGCGCCGCCTTTGATTCCCAGAGCGATCAGGTAGGAGGCGAAGGTGAATCCGACGATCAGGATGGGGTGGGTCACCCAGGCGAATTCGCGTTTGTCGAGTTTTTTGAGTATGAAGTAGGTGACCGGAACGAGCAAAAAGAGATAGCTGGACAGGAACACGAAAATGATGAAGAACCCCGGCGTGCTGGTCGCCTGTTTGCCTGACAGCGCATCGATCAGACCGAGGTTGCTGGTCTGGTTCTTGCTCACGCCAGCCAGAATGTCACGCGCTGAAATAGCGCCGTTACCGCAGCGCAGCAGGTCACGCCAGAGCGCAGGCGCTCCTTTCCAGCCGCGGATTGCAGGATCCATGTAATCGAAAGTGGTGAAGACGACCGTTCCCGCGCCATATGGCCGGGAGGAAACCAGTGGCAGATCGCTGCCATTGTTTCCAAACAGCGTGACAGCGCCGGGTTTCAAGCTGCCCTGCGTCAGCGCGATCGCTTCGGTCGCTCCGAGCGGCTGCCCGTAGCGCTGCCCGAGTTCGGGGAGGTCACGTGTCGACGCCACTGCAGTGGGAGTTATCGGGAGAAGTTCGATGAAGAACTGACTTTTAAGACGCGCGATGTCGCCACCGCCCGATACGACGAGCAGCCCGCCATTGCGCACATACGTTTTCAGCGCAGTGATCTGGTCTTCGGTCAGGTTGTCGAGCGGTTGATCGGCGAGCGCGATCGCGTCTACTGCGGAGTACGCCTGTGCGATGGCAGGGAGCGCTCGCGGGTCAGTGTAGAGCAATTGAAGGGTGGCGTCCGGATTGATGTCGTTTTTGAAGGTCTGTTCCTGGGCGTTGTTGGGCACTGCGTTGAAGCCCATATTGCCATTTTGCAGCTGATGTGAACTGTAGGAGCGATGGACAAGTCCGAGTTTCTTTTTCGTGAGAAAATTCAGCCCGGCGTTGTCGCGTGTGAGGGCAAGAACGTTGTAAGTCTCCGCTTGAAGCGGGCTTGGCAGGGCAAGCTTCTTCTCGGCGATTTTGCGCCCATCGACAAGCATCTGTATCGCGACTTCCGTTCCGCCCGAATTCATTCCCCGCATCATATAGGTATTGTCTGAGTAGAGGGGCAGCGCAAAACTCTGTACATCGTTCAGAGCGCCTTCACGAAGGGAAACCTGCCGTGTGTACACGGTCGTCCGGTCACCCACTTTCAATGAAACCTGAAGCTGCCCCGCACCGCTCACACCGGCGCCGCTAAGATAGACTGTGAGGGGTGTCCAGCTGTCCGGGCGATACTTGGCGCCTGCAGTCGTGCTCTGCCCGAACCCGATGAGTGCATCGAGATCGACGGCATAGGCGGGACTTACTATCGCCGTTGTGATGAGTCCGACAATACACAGGAGTGCGGTGCGCCTGGCTTTATTCATTGAGCGCACCCGACTGAATGTCGTGCATAGTTTAGCGCCGAATCGGCGAGCAGGAAGTGCGGCGTCCGAGTATTTGAGTAACATCGAGAGCATTCACCTCCGGGGCAATTGCAAGGGTAAGCAGGACGATAGGTAAGCAGAACGAAAGGGTCGACAGCAACTAATTTCGTTTCCGGGCTTCGAAAACATACGACCAGGAGTGAGCATAGACACGATCGTCCGAGATATGCCAGTCGCTGGATATCGTCATCGTAATTTCGTGGGAAGCGCAGATTGTCCTGAAGCTTCAGAGTTTCGACAAAAAGATGCCTATGCTACGACTACGCGGTGCGCGCCGGATGGTTTCACGACTTTGTCCTGATCTATTTCGCTGCTAAGGAGGCTGATTTTGCGGGAGGCGAATTTCGCTCTGATCGCACGTTACGTTGTCAAACGCAGGTCTAATGCCCCGCCGCTTCCAGAACATCATCGGTGAACTCGAAATTGACATGGACGTTCTGCACGTCGTCATCATCTTCGAGTTTCTCCATCAGGCGCAGAGTCTGCTCAGCGTCCTTGCTGTCGAGCGCGACACTGTCGGTCGGCTCCATCGTATACTCGGCGTTGAGGAAGGGGATTTTGGCAGCTTCGATCGCGATACGCACGGATCCAAAATCTTCCGGCTGCGCGATCACCTCGAAGTGCTCGTCGTCGATGCGCACATCTTCTGCGCCCGCTTCGATCGCAATCGCAAGCAGTGTGTCTTCATCGGTGACCGCTTTCGAAATCGTGATGATCCCGATCGGGCGGAATCGATAGGCGACGGAGCCGGACTCGCCCAGACGTCCGCCGTTTTTGTTGAAGATGCTCCGAATACTGCCGACGGTGCGGTTACGGTTGTCGGTAGCGCATTCGACGAGGACAGCGACGCCGCCGGGACCATAGCCTTCGTAAGTGATCTCGTCGATGGCTGCGCCCTCGATTTCGCCGGTTCCGCGCTGAATGCTGCGCTTGATATTGTCGGCGGGCATCGAGTTTTCGCGCGCTTTCTGGATCGCGATGCGGAGCCTCAGGTTTGTGTCGGCGTTGCCGCCGCCTTTCGCCGCCATGATGATCTCTTTTGCCAGCTTGGTGAAGAGGTTGCCGCGTTTGGCGTCCTGCACGCCTTTTCGCAGCCGAATATTATGCCATTTCGAGTGTCCGGACATGTTATAAATTGCTCCTTTCGCGCTGTGAGGAAGCCGCTGACGACTAT
>JBBQPY010000081.1:0-22486 GCA_038216735.1 Chthonomonadales bacterium | reverse complement strand
GGAGTCTTCCCCCATTGCCTGATCTTCGGTCACTGTCTGCAAACGTCCAGTCTGAATAAATTCGACACGTTCGGCGATATTGACGACGTGATCGCTGATGCGCTCGAGATACTTGGCAGCAAACAGCACGTTCAGTACGAGCAGACTCCTGTCGGGATCGGCGACGAGCGTGTGCGTCAACTCATCTCGGTAATGGTGATAAAGAGTGTCCACTGCATCATCATCAGCTATCACTTTGCGCGCGAGTGCGACATTCTGCGTGCGAAAGGCTTCGAGCCCCTCGCGGAGCATCGTGCGGGTCATGTCGGCGAGACGTGGCAGGTCGACAATCGGCTGATAGACTTCCTGGGCGCGTATCATGCGCCGACCGATTTTAGCGATATCGACCGCATAGTCGCCGATGCGTTCGATGTCGGTGATGATTTTCATTGCGGTACCGATAAAACGCAGATCGAAAGCCACTGGCTGCTGCGAAACGATCAGGTTCAGGCAGCGGTGTTCGATGTCGAGATCCATCTGGTCGATTGCGTCATCGCTTCGGACTACCTCCTTCACGAGCGCGAGGTCGCCCGTCAGCAGCGCGGTGATTGCCCGCTCGACAAGGCTGTCGGCAGCATCTGCCATGGCAGTAATATCTTCCCGGAGTAAATCCAGCTCTTGATCGAATCGCAGCCTTGTTGGAGGCATAGTTTCCTCTCTATCCTATGAGATACTGTTCCAAGACGCCCGCATACATGAAAGGGAGCGATCCATACGCGCAGAATCTGGACTCACTGCCAGCACAATGGAAGGCAAGGAAATTCTATTTATCTGCAAAATTATAGCAAAGATGGAAGCAAATTCTGACGATAAGCAATTCTGAGCCCGACCCGCAGTAGTTGAGCATTGGGTGCTGCGCGCCTGACCGACAAAGAAAAGGCTGCGGCACTTTTCCTGTGCCGCAGCGGTACATCTCGTAAAGCCATACGATCCGCGTATCAACCAAACCGTCCCCGCACATAATCTTCGGTCTGCTTCTCCTTCGGATGCTCGAACATCTGAGCAGTTTCGCCGAACTCGATCATTTCGCCTTTGAGGAAGAAAGCGGTGCGCTCGGACACGCGCGCAGCCTGCTGCATATTGTGGGTCACGATGATGATCGTGTAGCGGTCCTTGAGCTCTTCCATCAACTGTTCGATACGGTACGTCGAGTTCGGATCGAGGGCGGAAGCGGGTTCGTCCATCAGCACGACTTCCGGTTCAACCGCGAGCACACGGGCAATACAGAGGCGCTGCTGCTGACCGCCGGAGAGGTCGAAGGCGGATTTGGTGAGCTTATCCTTGACTTCGTCCCATAGCGCGGCCTGTGTGAGCGTTTTTTCGACGATCTCATCAAGACGTTTTTTGTTGCGTTCGCCGTGCAGTTTGGGACCGTAAGCGATGTTCTCCCACAGGCTCATTGGAAATGGGTTGGGGCGCTGAAACACCATCCCCACGCGCTTGCGCAAATTCACGACATCGACGCCGGGCGCATAGAGGTCCTGACCGTCGAGCGTGACCGAGCCCTCGACACGCGTGTCCGGAATCAGGTCGTTCATGCGGTTCAGCGAGCGGAGAAAGGTTGATTTGCCGCAGCCGGAAGGTCCGATCAGGGCTGTCACCTCATGTTCACGCACTTCGAGGTTGATCTTCTTCAGAGCCTGAAATTTGCCATAAAAGAAATTCATGTCACGAACGGCGATACGTATTTTCCCCTGTGGTTTGCCGGGCGTTCGCAGATCATGGATCACGCTCGTACTGGACGGTACGGATTGCGCACGCGCGCGTCCGGTTATCGGCGAAACAGGCTTATCGACGGAGGCTGTTTGCGGACTATTATCCAAAGAATCGGTCTCCTTCCTGCTTTTCAGCTTACTGCCCGCTGGCCGGGGGAGTTTTGCTGCCGGTATCGCCCGAACTGCTATCCGTGATCGTAATACTGTCGACGATCCCTGCATTGACGCTGCTGAAGGCTTTGATCGCTTCGTTGGCAGCCGCTTCCGCTTTATCCTTGTCCGCAATTGTCTTGACCGCACCAGTCAACTCGACCTGAGCGCCGGTTGATTTTGCCTTGATGCCCGTCGCTTTGAGTGCCGGATCGGCATCGAGTTTGTCCTGCACCGCTCTGGTTATTTTCTCATCGCTCGAGACGTTGCCGGTGCCGCCTGCGGCAGCACCCGATGCTGAAGTCGTACCGCCACCATTCCCGCCATTGCCCCCGGCACCACCGGTGCATCCAGGGAGCAACACTGCTCCAATCAGTACCCCAGCCGCGAATCGTATCCATTTCGTCATATCATTTCCTTTATTGGTATCGAGTTCACTTTGCTTCGTGTCAAATGCGTATCTTCGATACTGAATTCAGTTTACCACCTATAGGAATATATAGTTCCGAGCTACTGTTTGATTGCAACTCCCGGGCGTGTCAGGAGTCGCGCCAGAATATTCAGAATGAGTACGAGTGTAACCAGGACGAGCGCGACGCCCCATGACTGATGCAGTGCGAGTTCCGTTGGCGCGTCCCGCAGTACATAAATCTGCACCGGCAGTGACGACATCTGACCATGCGGATTGATGTTCAGCAGCTGGCTGTTGCATCCGACCATCAGCAGCGGTGCAGTCTCCCCCGCGACGCGGGCGATCGCGAGTAGTATGCCAGTCACGATTCCGCTTCGCGCCGAGGGAAGCACAACCTGCCAGACGGTACGGGCATGGGTCGCGCCGAGCGCGAGCGAGCCTTCGCGCAGGTTCATCGGTACGAGACGTATCAGCTCTTCGGTCGTCCGCATCACCGTCGGGATCATCATGATGCCGAGGGCAAAGCCGCCTGCGTAGCCGAAATTGTTGTGTGTTGGCACGATGATCAGCGCGTAGGCGAAGATGCCGATGACGATCGAGGGCACGCCATTGAGCAGATCCGTGGCGAAGCGGATCCAGAAACCGAGTTTCGTACTGCCGAACTCCGCGAGATAGATGCCGCCCATGACGCCGATCGGTATCCCAAGTACCGACGCCATCAGGATGAACTCCGCAGTGCCGATGATCGCGTGCAGCATACCCCCCATGTCCGGATCAGTCGGGTTCGGCGGACGGAAGAACTGTGGATTCAGTGACGAAATTCCGGAGCGCAGCACATAGTAGAACAGTACGGCTAACGCACTGCAGGCTATCAACGCACAGAGGGCGCACATCGAGATCGCGAAGAGATTGCCAATCTGACGCCATTTGAGGAAGATCGTCTTTCCTGGAACGACGCGGTTGAACACGAAAAGCGCGAGCAGCAAAAGCCCGATGATTTCTGCGCCGCCGAATAGACCTGAAATGCCGTGAGCCCGCAGGTCGCTGGTCGCCTGGAAGAGGAACGCCAGCACGACCATTCCGAGCAGACCATAACGGATCATCATGCCGGTGACAGCTTTGGCTTTGAGGGTGAAGTCACTCGTCGCGCCGCCGGAGCGCAGCGCGGTGAGCCATACCAGCCCGCGAGCCAGTCCGTTCACGATGATCGTCACCAGAAAGAGGGAGAGCGCCACTTGAGTCAGGGCGGCAGTGTGCAGTTCGGAGTTCGGACTGGGATACTGGTCGGCAAGGATCGAGGTCATCGTGTAGCCGGGGCGAAAAAGCGAAAAACTGGAGTGGTCGCCCAGCACCGGAAAGTTCACTTTACTGCCGATCACGAGTGTGACCGCCATCGTTTCGCCGACAGCGCGGCCGAGCCCGAGCATCACGGCGCCGATTATACCGCTACTGGCGTAGCGCAGGACGACGCTTTTTATAACTTCCCACCGGGTCGCGCCCATGCCATAGGCGGCTTCACGCTGAGCGGCAGGCACCGTGCGCAGGATATCGCGGGAGACGGCTGTGATGAAGGGCAGAACCATCATCGCAAGGATCAGGCCCGCCGCGAAAAAGTCGAGGCCAGCTCCGGAATCACTTGCTTTTGCGAAAAGAGGTATCTGACCGAAGTTCGCGCCGAGCCAGCTTTCGACGTGCGTTTGCAGCAGAGGAACCAGGTAGAGGAGAGCCCAGAAGCCGTAGACGATGCTTGGAACCGCAGCCAGCATTTCGATGATAAAAGAGATCGGCGTACTGAGCCAGCGTGGTGCGATCTCGGCGAGGAAGATCGCCCCGCCGACGCTGAGCGGCACGGCGATTGCCAACGCGAGTATCGAGGTGACCAGCGTTCCGTAAACAAATGGCAGCACGCCAAACAGGTTGCCAGCTGCTCGATCGGCGTCCGCAGGAACCGGGTCCCACTTCGCAGAAGTGAAAAATGATAGACCGGAATGCGCAAAATTAGAGCGTGACGCAAGAAACAGCGTCAACGCAATGCCCATTATCAACAGCACACTGGTAGATGCGAAGATCAGCGTCAGATTGCGGAATATCATATCCGACAGCACCGCGCGCCTACCATCCAGTGATTTGGGTCGCTGCGATCCAGCTGTCGGTATCGGTGTCTGTCCTGAAACGGACTGTGCCATAGTTAGAATCGATTCCTGTCAGGGTCGTAAATATGAAGCTGGAAGATTGAAAAACTCTTTTTACTATTCAATCCGCGCTGGCAAACTTGCCTGCGAGACAACGTTCTAGACTGCCACTTTGGCGCTATGTGTCAAACTCATTAGCATTACGGACAGGGTGGATTTGCATTAGCAACCTACCCTGTCCACTGACGAAAGACGCTATTTCGCGGAACTGACCTGTGCACCACGGATTGATTTCAGAGTCTGCAGGTTAAGCTGCACAAGCGCAGCGGGCAGCGGTGCATAGTAGAGCGATTTTGCCTGTGCCTGCTGCTCCGATTTCATTACCCAGCTCCAGAGTTTGGTCGCCAGTCCGGCTTTGCCAGAGCCATCCTTGTAAATCAGGATGTAGGTCAGGCTGCAGATTGGGTAGCTGTTGACGCCTTTTGCATCGACCGTTGGGGTCTTGATGTCGCGGCGCAGTTCGGAAACGTACTGATTGATCGCTTCTGTCGTGCTTTCCGAACTCGGTGTCACGTAGTTACCTGCGCGATTGCGAACCGAGCCGAATGGCAGCTTGTTCTCGATCGCATAAGCGAGTTCGACGTAGGCGACCGATCCGGGGGTACGCTTAACGATTGCGGAGACGCCTGCATTCCCTTTGCCCCCGAGCCCTACCGGCCAGTTCACCGACTTACCTGCACCGGGTCCGCCTGCCCATTCGGAGTCAGCCTTCTTCAAATAGTTGGTGAAGATATACGTTGTGCCGGAACCGTCTGTTCGATGCACGGGCTGGATAGCCGTATCGGGCAGCGTTTTGCCGGGATTTGCCGCTTTGATCAGCGTATCATTCCAGTTTTTGACTTTGCCGAGGAAAATACCTGTGATGATCTGCGGAGTGAAGCGCAGACCGGAACCGAACCCGGGCAAATTATACGTTATCACGACTGCGCCGCCTACGGTCGGAATGTGCACAACGCCACCTGCCATCGCCGCTTCTTCTGAAGCGGAAAGAGGTGCATCGCTTGCTCCGAAGTCGACGGTCTTGTTCTTGATAGCAGTATAACCCGCCCCAGAGCCTACTGCCTGATAGTCGACCGAGGTTCCGGTCGCCTTCAGGAAGTTTGCGAACCACTGTGTATAAATCGGAGCGGGGAAAGTCGCGCCCGCGCCGCGCACTTGTGCCTGGGTCGCAAGGGGACTCAGGGATAATGTCATAAGAGTCAGTCCGGTTATCCGGATCGCGCTCGATTTTAGTAAGTTCATTTTTGTGTTCATTGTCTATCTCCCCAAACTCTTCATTGAAGTTCGACAGTGGTCTGTTATGCATCAAGCTGGCATTCGACTGCACTATTCGCTAATGTCCGTTTGTACGTGCATTGATCATCTTCTGCATATGTTTGTCAGAATGCGGTCTGGAAGTTTGCGAGCAGCAGTTGGCGTTTGGAGCCGAAGAAGGCAACGCCGTTGCTATCGGTCTCTTCCCAGATATAGTTCAATTGAATCTTCGCTTTGTGACCGCTGAAGTAGTGATTGATTCCGATCGTGTACTCGCGCAGGTTGTGATTTGTGCGCAGTATGGGCGAGCCGAAACCGATGGGGGTCGTGCCCGTCTGGTTGAGCCCCGCCTGATACGCCGGGTCCCAGATATCGTATCTGCCGACAATCTGCCATTTCGGATTGACCGTGTAAGCGTACAGCAGATAGCCGCCGCGCGCGCTCGATCCCTGGTTCAGCCTTGCGTTGGAGATGTGCAGGTAGTCGCGTGTGTACGCGCCTTCCGCCTCGAAGAAGCTGGGTCCCGCCTGATAGATGATGGTTGCGCCAAACCGATCGCGAGCGACATTAGAGTTTATGTCTGAGTTTTTCGTGTCGCCTACCTTGGATCCACCCCATGCACCTATAGTCCAGTGCGGGATGCCCTTGAAGTAGGCATTGAACATCGCGAACTTGCTGCGGTCGGAGTCGACGCTGTTCTGAGTTGCGCCGTTATCGTTGAAAATGCCGAGCGTGATGTTGCCCTGCTTGTTGGCAAACTTCAGCATCGCGCCCGTGTCGCGAATGTCGCCGACGCGCCCGATGTTGACAGGCAGGCCGTTCATGATCGAGCGCTCCACCGTCAGTAGCTCGGCCGAAGTGCGCGTGCCCTCTTCGCTCAGACCGGTCTTCTGCTGCCCGACTTCGATGCGAAGGCGCGAACCGATCTGGTAGCCTACCCACAAGTCCTGCAGCACGTTGGAGCTCGGCGAAGTCGATGCCCCTGTCGAGACGCCGCCGGCGAAGGTGCCACCACTGACGCTTACGATCTTGGCGATATCGATCATCGCCCGGTAATCGACTTTCGAGGTGATGCTGCCGACGAAGGCGAGTTCGCCGCGTCGCAGTCGAAAGGTATCGCCGACACCGCCGCCATAGTTGCGTCCCGGAGGAACGGCCGACGTATTCAGCGGGAAGTTGCCGCCGAGCGTTTTATTGAAAGCGCTTCCTGCCCAGACCTGCAGCAGTCCGCTGATGCGCAGCTTGCCGGTACCGACATCGACTTTTTTGGCGAGTGCAGCATTGGTGTTGTTTTTGAGTTCGGTGATGTTTTCGAGCGCCTGATCGGCGAGCGTTCGGGCTTCGTCGGCGCGGGCGACGGCATCGCCGACCTGCATCTTCATCGCAATAAGATCGGCTTTGACTTTATCGAGATCGGCGCCGATAACAAGGAGTTCTTTTTTGAATTCGTCGGTCAGGTCACGGATGGCGGTCAGCGAACTTCTCAGGTTTTCGAGATCTGCTTTGTCGGCTTTGGTCTCGTCGGAAGCAGGCTTTGCGGCATTCTTGACGATGTCATCCATGCGATCGAGGACACGCTCGATCACTGTAGCCATTTCATAGCGCGTCAGTGCGCGTTTGCCGATGAAGTTGCCGTCGGGCGGATAGCCTTTGATCAGCCCTTTTTTCGCCAGATCCTGTACGGCATCGTATGCCCAATGGGTCGAAGGAACATCCTTTGCCACATCCTGTGCGAGCACGGAAGCGGGGGCGAGCACGGATAAGCTGATGCAAGCCACTTTGAAGCAGTTTCTGAACAATCGCGTTCTCCTGAGACAGAGGGTAATTATTGCTTTGTTAACGTAAATGAAAAATAGTCCGGCGGCGGTATATTGAACTGCCTAGCCACAGTATAGCTACCTTATGTTAAGGGAATGTTAAGGTTTGATGAAGAGTGTGTTAAGGTAATTATTTCGCAGGCTGCAAACCCTCGTAAAACGAAGCGGTTCGACAGTTGTTTGCTCTGGGGAGGTATAATTCAGCTGTCGGAATTTATTGCGACGGATATATGAGAAATTTCATTCGGAAGGATGTGTTCGATGGACAATACGCTGCAAACCTGGCTGTGCGAGCAGATACAGACGCTCAAAGACCAGAACCTATATAAGCCGCTCGTGGTGATGGACTCGCCGTCCGGCGCGCGAATTACGGTCAACGGCAAACAGAACGTGATCAACCTGTCGAGCAATAACTACCTGGGTCTCGCCAATCATCCGAAGCTGAAAGCGGCAGCGGTCGCCGCTGTAGAGAAGTGGGGAGCAGGCGCAGGGGCAGTGCGGCCGATCATCGGCACGATGCGTCTGCATATGGAACTCGAACAGAAACTTGCGGCGTTCAAGCACGTCGAGGCGACGCTTGTCTTCCAGAGCGGCTTCACCGCCAATGCGGGTGTGATACCGACAATCACCGATGGCGACGACGCGATCATCACGGACGAACTCAATCACGCGAGCATTATAGATGGCGTACGGTTGTCGAAAGCGGCGCGTAAAATCTACAAGCACAACGATATGAACGCTCTCGAAGAGGCGCTCAAAGCGACGCAGAGCGCAAAGAAGCGGCTGATCATTACCGACGGGGTGTTTTCGATGGACGGTGATATCGCGCCGCTCCCTGAGATCGTCGGGCTTGCGGAGCGCTACGACGCAGCCGTAATGGTCGATGATGCGCATGGGTCTGGAGTGCTCGGCGGCGGGCGTGGAACTGCCTACCATTTCGGCGTTCACGATAAGATCGACATTCAGCTCGGCACACTCTCCAAAGCAGTCGGCGTGATGGGTGGTTATATTGCGGGAAGCGCGAACCTGATCGACTGGCTCGTGCAGCGGGCACGACCGTTCCTATTCAGCACGGCGCATCCCCCGGCGACAGCGGCTGCAACGATCGCAGCAATAGAACTGATGGAAACCGATCCGAGCTTTACCGAGCGATTGTGGGATAATGCGCGTTACTGGAAGGAAGGGCTGCAGAAGCTCGGCTTTGACACCGGTATCTCGCAGACGCCGATTACGCCGGTAATGGTCGGCGATGAGGCGCTGGCACAGCAGTTGCAGCGGGGTTTGTTTGCGGAAGGCGTTCTCGCACTCGCGATCGTGTTTCCGACGGTCGGTCGCGGTCAGGCGCGTATTCGTACGATGCCCAGCGCGATGCACGTGCGCGCCGATCTCGACGACGCCCTCACCGCCTTCGCGAAAGTCGGCAAGGAGCTTGCTATCATCTGAATCGATTCCGATGATCAAGTGTTTGTACTCGAAACAACGCGGGAGAGCGCAATTGTTTGCGCTCTCCCGCTCTTGATTCAACCATTCTCTACTGCACTCTTATTCCAGCCAGATACGCTCGCCAATTGTAGTAGGTAGCTCGAACTTCTTGCCTGCAAGAGCGTCCTGGATGCGAAGCACAGTCCAGTCGCTGATCGGGCGCGGCAGCGCTTCAGCCGACCAAAACTTACATTCGCTGATTTCGGCACGATCCGGCACGGGAAGTGCGCTGGCGTCCTTTTGCTCGCACCAGAACACGAAGTGGAGCGAATCATTTCCAGGCGCATAGTAGCAGCCAGTCAAATGGTGCGCCACAACGTCGAGACCTGTCTCCTCACGCACTTCGCGCAAAGCTGTCTCAACTGGCGACTCATCGCTTTCCGCTCCGCCGCCGGGCAGCTCCCAGTTCAGGCGTCCATAGGTATGCCGGACGAGCAGTACGCTGCCCTCTTCATTCACGATAAACGCCGCTGCTCCGATCCCTTTGCTTTTCACCTGTGGTTTACCATTTGCGCTTATCCATTCACCTGACACCGCTTGATCGGAGATGGGTCGAGCTATAAATGCCGGGTTGCCTGCTTCGGCTTAAGAGTATGATTGTGAGATTCTCTGGCGTTCCGTTGAACTGAGCCGCTAAATCGCGTCACATCATGCCACGTTCCTTGAGAGAGATCCAGCAGTTGTCGCCGATCACGATATGGTCGAGGAGGTCGATGCCGAGTAGTTGCCCTGCCTCAAAGAGACGGGTTGTAACCCGCTTATCTTCCGGGCTGGGGGTGGGATCGCCGGAAGGGTGGTTGTGCGCGATGATGATCGACGCGGAGGAGGCAAGGATCGCATCTTTGAAAACTTCCCGCGGATGAACGAGGCTGCTGTCGAGAATACCGACGGAGACAGTGCAGATCTTGAGAACTTTATTTTTTGAATCCAATAATAGCGATTTCAGATGCTCTTTCTTCTGGTCGCGGAGTTCGGGCATCAGAAGGTTGGCGACATCCTGAGGTCCGCGAATCACGGGCTTTTCCTCGCTGCTGAAAACCGCCAGCCGCCGCCCCAATTCAACCACCGCCGCCATTTCGACCGCTTTGACGGGGCCGATCCCTTTCACCTGACCGAGCTGTTCGACCGTCGCATTGGCGACTCCGCGCAGTCCTCCGAACTGACTCAGCATCAGTTCTGCCAGGCCGAGCGCTGAGCGTTCCTGCGAACCGGTACGCAGTTGTATCGCCAGCAGCTCGCCCGTCGAGAGCGCGGAAGGTCCGTAGTGGAGCAGTCGTTCGCGAGGTCGCTCACTGGTCGGCACTTCATGCATCGCGACGGTATAGCGTTCAGACAAAGGGCAAAGTCTCCTTCGGAATGGGAGGGAAGTGTCAGATTAAAAACTACGCGGGATCACGGGACTGAAGTCCCTGTGTGGAATTGCCAGACTCATAGATATACTGGATTGTAGTCCCAGTCTGGAGTTGCGCAGCCCGCCAGCGCAGGCGAAGTCAGGGTGTAGATTTATGCTGTCGACGGCAGTGTCGTCGGCTCGATTCCGGCGCGAGCGAAAATGGTTCGCATCGAATTGCCGACCGTTTCGAGACGGGCATTGTCATCGGGCAGCGCGGACAGTGTTTTCTGGAACGGTTCGGGCGTGACTGGTCCGACATACCCGATCGTTTGGAGCGCTTTGAGAAAACCCGCAATGTCGATCACGCCGGTCTCACCGGGCAGCCCGCGCACATTGTCTACATGTTCATCGATCGGCACATTGGCGGGCGCATCATTGACATGAACGTAGGCGATCTGATCGGGGCGCAGACGCTCCAGATCGGCAAGCTTGCCATGCGAGGTGTACCAGTGCCAGCAGTCCAGCAGCAGCCCTACGTTCGGACCGATATCTTGACCCATCTCCAACATCGCGTCCATTGTGTAGATGAAAGGAAACTTGTGACTGTCGCGCAGTGTTTTCGGACCGATGAACTCCAGCCCGAGCGAAATGCCGTTGTCCGCCAGAATCGCTGCGATCGGGGTGAAGCGCGCGATATGATGACGTCGGTTCTCTTCGTAATCGCGGTCATTTGAGCCGGGCATGATCCATGTCATCGTGCGAAGTCCACCGATAGCTGCCGCTGCCTGTGCCAGGCGGGGCAATTCTGACAGACCACGATGCCAGTTTTCGTCGCACGTGCGCCAGTCGGAAGGAAGACCGAAGGCGGCAGGATGAATTCCTTCGGCGTGGAAGAGCAAGCGTACGGCATCTGCGTCTTGCTTTTCGATCAGGTCGGCGACTTCCTGCACGCTGAATTCCACGCCGCCGAAGCCGCCGCGCTTCGCCGCTGCAATCGCCTCGATCAGATTTGCGGGGCGAACGCCGATCGCTCCCGGACTGAGTGCTGTATACATGAGCCTGTCCTTCTTGCCAAAAGTTTACAAAATCTGTAACCATTCAGCTGCAGTGCCAGCACAGAAGCGAAAGCCACTGCGCCGTATATTCTCTCCACTCCTTGCGTAGGAGGAGGTTGGGGGTTGGTGAATAGTTACCAAAATCTAAACGACGATCGGTTATGCGACAAGCCACTGGAGACTGGATAAGCCGCCTGTGGTTCTATTTCCGCTTTCCCTACTCGATCTCCTCTGTTTTGTTCGTCGGATCGCTTTGTGCTTGCTCGACATAGATTGCGATACCGAGTCAGTAGCTCAAACGGTTTTACATTTTGTCGCGAGGGCACGCGCAATCACGTCCTCCAGTGGCATAGCGTAGGCTTGCTTCCAGGCTGCTTCGAAAGTCCCCGCTCCCATTAACGTTTGCAGTTGCGCCCGCAGCGTCTCATAGCCAATTTGCTCATCCGTGTCACGTGACGTACCGATAGAATCGCGAATGTGCTGGCCCGCACCGATTAACACGACAGCGTCCTGTTCATCGACGAGTGTACTAATTGCCTCCAGCCCATCCAGAATGCCTTTCTGGTTCCCAATATCGGTGCATAGTTGCAAATTCGCCTTAAAGTGAGCCAGTGCCTGTTGGAAATCACCCGCGTGAACAGACATTTCGCCCCGCTGGATCAGCGTTTCGGCTATTCCCCATCGATCTCCTAACGCGCTGAATATTTCGTGGCTTTCCTCCAACAGAGCGTACGCCTCCTCGATGTCGGCTTGATCGAAGCGCGTTCTCGATAGGGATAGCAGCGACTCCGCGACTCTCACTCTGAGGCCGAGCTCCCGTTGAATCGTCAGACATTCTTCCAACAGGGAGCGCGAAGTTTCCAGATCGCCCTCATCGCGTGCAATATTGGCCATGCTTTTCAACACGTTGGAAATACCGATCCGATCGCCTAAGCTTCGGTAGATCGCGAGGCTTGTCTCGTTGCGAATACGGGCGGACACCTTATCGTGGCGCCGCTCTGCACCGATGCCCAGCACATAGTGCGCATGTGCCATGCTGCTATGGTTTTGAAGCAGTGTATGGATCGCAAGTCCTTCCTCCCAAAGTGTGTCAGCAAGAGCATAATTGCACATTTCATACGACGCACTGCCGAGATCTATGAGTAGATGTGCAATCCCATTCTGGTCTTCCAGTTTGCGATAGACATTCAGCGCCTCCTCTAAAAATGCACGTGCCGTGCCCAATTCGCCTTGATTGCGAGCCAGCCTGCCTGCTCCCCGCAACGCATTACCTCGCTCCCTGGTGAACAGGGCATCATCAGCGTGGGCGAGCACAATACCCAGTCGCAGCCTTCCCTCAGCCAGATGTCCGTGTAGGTACCAGAAATGCTGCAGCGCAGACGCAATCTGCAATTGCTTTCTCCTTTCCGTAACTGTCTCCGCAGCGTTTTCCAGAGCGGCACGGAAATTAGGATGTTCCGTCTCTAATGTCTCGAGCATCTCCGCCTGCTGAGGACCATGCAGCTTGTCCGATATAGTCTCCACGAGGGATAGACACCAGCTTCTATGCCGACTTTGGATCGTCTTCTTCTCTCCGTTCGTATGCATTCTTTCATCTGCGTACTGCCGAATGGTCTCCAGCATACGATAGCGAGTGCTGCCTGCGCGCGCTTCGGCGAGCACCAGCGACTTGTCTACCAGACTGCTCAGCACATCCAGGATTTCCCATTCGTCAAGCGTCTCTACTCCGTTTCCCTCGCCTGTCGCTACCTGTTCGGCAGCGGACAGTGTCCATCCGCCCGCGAATATAGACAGTCTGGTGAGAAGGAGTTTCTCCTGATTGCCGAGAAGATCGTAGCTCCAGTCGATCAGGGCGCGCAGCGTCTGCTGTCTCGGCAATGCGGAGCGGCTGCCTCCGGTGAGCAGTCGAAAACGGTTGTCGAGTTTGCTGTTGATATCCTCAACGGACAGGGAGCGGACTCGTGCCGCCGCAAGTTCAATCGCAAGGGGAATGCCATCGAGGTGAAAGCACAATTGAGCCAGGGACGGCGCGTTCGCATTCGTCACGACGAAATCGGGCTGTACCAGCATTGCCCGCTCGACGAAGAGCCGTACTGCCTCATAAAGACTGATGCTCTGGACGGTTGCGGTCTGTGCGGGGTCGGGAAGTGAAAGAGAGGGGATCCTGTACGCCTGCTCGCCTGTAGTGCCAAGCGCTTCACGGCTTGTCGCGAGGATTCGCAGGTTGGGACAGATGCGCAGCAGGGTCGCGGCGAGCTTTCCGCAGGCGTCCAGCAGATGCTCACAGTTGTCGAGGAGAATCAGCGTTTTCTTGCCCCTCAAATACTCTGCCAGGGTCTCTGTCAACGAGTGTCCGATACGTTCTTTGATACCCATTACGCTGGCGACCGTCTGAGGCACGAGCGCCGGGTCGGACAATGCCGCGAGTTCCACCTGCCAGACACCGTCTGGATAGTCTTCCAGAATCTCTACGGCCACCTGAAGCGACAGACGCGTTTTGCCGCTGCCCCCGGCACCGGTCAGCGTCAGTAGGCGCGATTTGCCCAGCAGCGCCGTGACGTCGGTGATCTCTTTCTCTCTGCCGATAAAGGAGGTGAGCTGTCGTGGCAGATTGTTGGGAAAGCTCGGATTGTCCAGTGACTTGAGCGCTGGAAACTCTGAAGGCAGGGCAGGGTGCAGGAGTTGGAAGACCCGTTCCGGGCGTGACAGGTCGCGCAGTGAGTGTGTACCCATATCCTGAAGGCTGGTGTCGGGCGGCAGCGCATCACGAGTCAACTCCTGCGTTGCCAGCGAGAGGAGGGTTTGCCTGCCGTGCCCTGCGGAGAGCAGGCGCGCCACTCGATTGAGAGATTGTCCGAAGTAGTCGTTGTCTCTGAGTTCTGCTGCGCCGGTATGCAGAGCCATTCGAACTTTGATCTGCAGCATCTCCTGCCAGGGTTCGGAGTGCAGAGCGAGTTGCGCGGTTAAGGCAGCTGCGAGCGCATCGGACGCGGTTGGAAAGGCGGCACAGAATGCATCTCCGATCGTCTTGAAAACGTAGCCGTTGCTGCTCTCGAAAGTCTGGCGCAGCATTTCGTCATGGCGAGACAGCGCCGCCGTCATCGCCTGTGGGTGCAGCTCCCAAAGTTTGGTGCTGCCCTCGATATCGGTGAAGAGAAAGGTGACAGTCCCGCTCGGTAAACCTGGCATGGTTTTCCTCCAACTATTTCCTCCGACAATTCGAAGAATGGTGCGTGGATTATGCCGCTATTCGCGAATAGCTTCTGCCATTCCTGCCTGCGGATATTGTTACAGAGTGAACGCGTCTGCTACTGGCTGATTGTAACGCAACCCGCAACTCCGAAATCTTACTTTAGTGTGAGCGTTAGTCTGGCGGTGACTTGACATAGCTACAGGGCAATGGTAGACTATCAAGCGTTCAGACGATCTCGAAAGCGCAGACTGCCAGGAACGCAATTTTGTGATAGTTTCGACGCGCACCGGGGGCCCATAGCTCAATGGCAGAGCGCCCGGCTCATAACTGGTTGGTTGCAGGTTCGAGCCCTGCTGGGCCCATTATTGATACTTATTGACATTCGGAAATGTCAGAGTACTTTGCTGTAACCGGGTTCCTTCGAGGTCAGAGCATTTACTCTGACCCGCTTGTTTCCCTACTAATAGTAACTTTTTTTATACCGTGCTAACCGGAAAGGTCGGCACGGTTATTTTCTGTCAACAGTCAAGATTGTATTTGCCTAGGCATTTGGTTCTCGATGCAAAGTGATCTTGACTTGGCTCGGATCGCCCAGCGTGTAAACTAAGGCGTAGGAGCGTTTATATATAGTAGTTTGCGCGCGCGTGAGGGAAACACAGGGTCTTTGACTAGTCCTAGAGTCATTCTTATCCTCTCGTTAATCTTTATTGCCAAGGTAGATGCAGGTTGGGCAGGCTCGCATTCAATAAAAATTAGGCTTCAGAAAAGGCTTACGCTACCTCCCTATTTTTGACATTTCCGAAATCCAACTTTTTGCGGGGCGGGATCTAGAGACGTGGGATTGGAAAGTGATGCTACCCTCGCCGTGCAGGTATGTACTCATGGGAATGCCCGTCAGTGACTCTAGGATCGACGCTGACGGGCTTTGCTTGTAGAGACGGGTATCAGTCGGTCTTTCCGAACAGGTAAGGCTTTTTCATTGGTTCCCTTCCTTTGCATTCAACACGTCCGCGAGGAACTGCGCCGCTGTCTTCGTGGTGACTTCCGCGATCTTCATGCCCTGCGGGTTCAGCAGGTTCCATGTCCGCGTACGCTTGTAAGTGTCGATCCATCCGGTAGTAATTTTGTACATTGGTAGGGTTCCTTTTCGGGGTAGAATGGAACCGGCAGGCTCACAAGTTTGCCGGTTCGGTAGTAGGGGATTAGGGAAGTTGACGCTTCTCCTAATCCCTTATTGCATTTCAGAAGTAGACTTCGCCGCAGGCTTCGATTGCATTTCGGTACGTGTCTGCGTTCATTTCGCAGGCGTCAGCATCGGCTTTGAGCCGCGCCGCTTCCATATCATGCAGGAGTTTCTCATAACCGAGGTAGTGTTTGCACGGGTTGACCGGGCTTGCGAAGGGATCGTCATTGCGATTGCTCTTCTCGAAGAAGGGGCAGGTGCAGGTTTCGGTGAGTTCACTGATAAGGTAGACCTTGCCTGTCGGAGAGGTGATGCGGACGTCCTTGCCCCATGTCTGAATGTCGGTGACGCTCGCCTTATATCCGGTGGCGAACAGTGTGAGTGAGCGGGCATTGACGTTTGCGGCGGTGCGGGTCTGGTTGAAGTTCATTCGAACTCTCCTTCTGAGCGGTCAGTGTTAAGTAGTTAATTCCTACTTACATGTGCATTATACTACAGTAAAACTGTTATGTCAATGGAGTTTAAGAGGATTTAATCAAATAATCGAAAATACTTTGCAGACTACACAGTAACTATTGTGGTATACTACTTGTAGAGGTGAACATGATGGAAGACGAGGACGATATACTACGGCAGGCTATGGCGATAGCCCGCGCCCGTCGCGACCCGGTTAAATTAGCCGAACACGCTCGGACAATTGCCGAAGCGCGCAGGGGTAAACCTATGAGTGCGGAGCATAAGGCGAAACTCAGTGAAGCACAGTCGGAACGACGAGAGCGGGAAAAGCAGGAACGTGCTGCGCTGGGGATCGACACCGCGCCTGTCGAAAAGAAGCCTGCAGGCAGACCACGCAAGGAACAGCCGGTCGATCCAGCGCCTAAGCGACCACGCGGGCGACCACCGAAAACAGACAGGCAAATACCGTCGTGATCGGGCAGACCTGGCAGAGAACCGATGGTAGAGGCGAGCAGTACGCACAGAAGGAACGCAAGCGCATGAAGATCGAAGACAACGTCAATCGGCTGCAGGGCATGGTCAACGAACTGGCTGCCAGGTGTATCAACCATTCCGACGAAGTGACCGCCGAACTCGCTGGCATGATCGGTCGGGAGGCGGCGCGTGTGATCGCACATTCCCATGTCGAGAACGTAACACCGAAGTTCATCGTGCCGATGCATCTGCTGGACACGCCGACGAACCGACGCTATCTTGCTGCGCTCGAAGTCGCGTACGCTGCCGCAATCGAAGTGGACATCGAACGAGGCTATGAAGACGGCGAAGGTGTCGCCGAGCAGGAAGTAGCCAACCTTCTCAGTTACACACGGGCAGAAATCCATGCGCCGACCGGATCGGGCGAATAGTACGTCTCGTGAGGAGGCAAAGGTATGGAGCCGGAGAAGAAGCCTAAGCGCATCGTGAGCAAAGCGGAGTACGCCAGGATACAGAGCCTTCGGTTCGGACTCTTTTTGTCTGGTCTCTCGCTCGTGATACTGCTTCTTAGCCATGGAGTAATTGGGCGACGGCTGTTTCCCGGAGATCACATAATCGTTTTCGCTGTCGGTCAAATTATGGCTATGTTTCTGGCGAGACCCGTTGGCAAGTTGCTCAAGAAATCATGGGCACTCGGCAATGTCGTGCCCGTCACCCGCGCCAACACTGGCGACCTACCCGCAATCGAAAGCCTGGTACGTGCCTCACAGGAGCCAACGCAGGAACAGCAGTCCATTCTGCTCCGTGCCGCTGCCGATACGAACCAGACGCCTGCCGAGCAGTTGCTGCGACCGGTACCGGAGACCATCACGAACGGTGTGAAATAAAGCCCTGTCTGAGGAAGTCGGCAGGCTGATTTGTCCTGCAATGCATGCTCTAGGGGACAGGGATAGGGAATTCCCATAGAGTATAACCCGGGTAGCAGTCGGTCAACTGGTCTCGGTTTTCATGGTGTGAGCCGGGCGAAATGCTCTGTGATCAGCAGGGTAGCCTCTTCGACCGTCGTCGCCGTCCGCGCATTCTCGCAGCACGGATCGTCTGTCTCAACAAGGAATGGACACATCCCGGAATAGGATTCAATCTGTATAGAGTTGACCGCATCGCCTGGCAGACTAAACCACCACAGACCGTCATCATCACCGGGCCAGACGTACTGCCACTGCGTGACTTCCGCAGCGGGATACATCTGGCTTACGGCATCAATAATCGTGTCGATGTCCCGCAGCACCGAGCGTCGATAAGGGAAACCATTCAGACAGGAGGTAAGGGAGGTTCGTTGGCAGGTAGATGTGATATAGTATTTTGCAATATGCAGGTCTGGCCAGACACGCCAATAGGTACCACACTCCTCACAGTAAATAGAAGAACGCCGATTGGAGATGATCCTGCCCTGGTTTTCCGGTTGCGCAAAGGACACGTCAAGACATGTGGCAGGAGCCGGGTTTCTTGCCCTATCGGTGTGTTCACACAACCAAGTTCCTGAACTGTCAATCGATTTTGTCCACGCGTATATTTCCATGCACTTAGACTTTCGCACACCTCTTATTGTGGTGATTGATCTGTTCACCTAATGCGCCATGTTAACATTTCATAAGGGCTACCTTTGACGATTGGCTCCTTCTACTCCTATACGTCAATTACTTGGCGGCTAGTGTTAGCAATATTGGGTCTATCTTCGCAATATGCGTGCACTTAGACAGTTAGAACAAGGTAACAGACTGCTGCATGAACACTGCTAGATCGCTCATGTGCGTCGGCTTCAAGTTGTCGAAGCCTTCCTGCGGAACCTTCACATACCTCCACGCTATGCCAGTCAGACGGGTTGCGTTCTCACACCACAACAGTGCAGCACGGTCTTTGTGCTTCACGTCGATGTCTTCCCGCCCTTTGGTCTCGATCAACCAGTGTACGCGGAACTCGTCACGGGCGACGAAATCAGGCTCGTAGTAGCGCAGGCTCCCCGCATTATCGGTGTAGTCGATGGAGAAGCCGAATCGCTGCGGGAGTTTCGAGAACGCTTCCACGCCCTCAGCATCGGCAAGAAATTGCGCGAAGCGGCGCTCGAAGTCGTTGTCGGCAGCAACAAGGTTAAAGACCGTGCGCTCGGAAACGAACGTCGGTTTCGAGAACGGGTAAGGGGTCGTCTCCGATAGGCTGCGTCCGATACCGGTGAGTTCAGGTGTGTGCTCTTCGATCACAAGGACGCGGAGGGCTTTGGCGAACGTCTCAATTGTAACGTACATTGCGATATTGGTCGAGATGGCTCGTATCATTTGCGGGTCGGAGAGGTCTACTGGTTGTCCGAATGCAATCTGCGCGAGGAAGTCGCGAACACGCGGAGCAAGCGCGGCGAACTGAGACGGTAGTTTGACTTTCTCGGCGATACGCTTGGCGTAGTAGGAGATCACCTCCTGCGAAGTCTGTGGTTCGGGTATCGTGTATTCGCGCTCGATCTCGATTTGCAGGGTCAGGATGTCTTTGCCTTCATACCGGAAGTTCTGCGCTGCCATATCGCCCGAGCGGATGGGCAGGATGTGCGACGGCTCAATGCTGATTTGTAGAGCAGCGATCTCGTCTGCGAGCGTCTTTTTGCGTGTCAGCATCGGGCTGAGTTCAGGCAGGCTGATGTCCCGCGCTGACTTGAGCGGATCAGGCTGAATATGCGTGATGACAACGGGGTCTTGTCCGATCTCGAAGGTTTCGAGTTCGATGCCTTCTTCCCGCTCTAGCGCTTCGATGAATTCGATGAACTTTGGGTTGCCGATGATGTCCACACGCTCGATATAGGTGCTTCCCTCATTGCGGAACATCAGGCGCAGCCCACGACCGATCGTCTGTTCCGGCAAAATATTGGCTTTCGATGTGTACGGGCGCAGTCCGACGATCACGGTCACGTTCTGAACGTCCCAGCCTTCTCGTAGCATCAACACCGACACGATCGCTTTGACTTTGCTTTCGTCTTTGTCAACATCCCGGGCGACCTTGCGCGCCGTGTCGAGGTCGCCCGCCGTCACGTCACCAGTACGGTTCGTGTGGATGACGAGCAGCGTCTCCTGATCGAAATGTTCTGGGTATTTGACACGGAGAAAGTCCGCCACCTCCTCTGCCTCTTTGGTATCGTTCATCATCACGAACAGCAGCGGCTTCTTGCCGAGCGGCGCGAGTTGCTGACAGTATTCGCGCCACCGCTCGACGCCTGCGACAAGGTACGGCTGATACTTCACGCTGGCGATGTCGGAGTGCTGTTCGGTCATACCCTTCGCCACACCCTTGATCGGACGCTTGACAAGGTTCTCCAGAATCGCCTGTTTGAGTGGAAAGTCGTAGATCGTCCATGAAAAGAGGAAGCCCTTCTGATGGCGCGGCGTCGCGGTCATGTCCAGTTGCATGATCCCGCAGGGGGTTAGCGAGTCGTGGATGCGGCGAATGGTCTTGTTCCATGCGCTCTCTTCATCGTGGGTATGGTGTGCCTCGTCATTCAGTATCATGCAGTGCCCGGGACGCGCCTGAATGCGACGGTCGAAGTCTATCTTTTCCTGTTTTTTAGCGGGAGGCAAAGAGCCGAGAACAGCGCTCAGGGGGTCGGGTTCTTCGACATTCTCTTTTTCGTCGCCATGCAGTTGGTCGATATTGGTGACGTAGAGTGCGCCCTGGGCACTGGCGCGTTCCGGTTCGTCTCGCATATAGCAGTCGAACTCCCAGAGGATTTCCAGATGCGGCGGGATCATCGGGTCGGCGCGAAAGATACGCCCACCCGCAAAGTCCGAATGCAGACGCTCGTAGACGATCACGTTCGGTGCAAGCAGGAGGAAGGTTCGGGCATAATCGTCCCGGCCTTCGATGGCGTTGAAATACTGCCAGACGATCGCGAGCGCCATGACTTTGGTCTTGCCGGTGCCCGTCGCCATTTTGATGCAGTAACGGGCGAAATCGTCATATCGCAATAGGCGCATATCGCTTCGTTCGGCAAAGGTTTCGAGCAAGTCGGTCTGACGGCGAATCTGGCGCACTTCGTAGAGGTAGATCAGCGTTTCGACCGCGTGTCGCTGGCAGTCGTGGTAGCGAAAGGTGCGACCGCGAATGCGATGATCGGTCTGGAACCAGTGACGCAGGAGTTCCTTCGTGGTGCGCGTGACGCCGGGATAGCCCTGTTCGCGCCACTGATCGACGGCGGCGCGAATGGCGGGAACGCAGGGCGCGGTACTGGTACGTGCTTCGAGCAGGTTCAACTGCAATGGGTTCTTCGGTGTAGCAGTTCGAGGCATCGGTTACAGCACGCTCACTTTCCGACTGGTCGTTGTATCGTTGCCCAGAATGTCGATCACCTTGACGACGATCACATAGTCGCCTGGTTCGGTGTAGGTATGCGCCTTTTGTAGTTGCAGCCCGCGCTCTTTGCGCGTCCGGTACGATTGATCCATGTTATGGAAAGTATCGGGCGGTCCCGGCTCAAAGTTCCAGTCTATCGCCCAGTAGTCGATCCACTGCTCCCAGTGCGTGACGGCCCTGACGATATCGAGCGGCACGGAATCCATATCCGTCATAAAATCGGTGAGGCGAATCGTGACGCTCTTGCCGGACTGCTGGACATCGAGCGACACGGCAGCGAGTTCGTAGAAGCAGATGTCGCCCTGTTCAACCGCCTTCTTCTCCAGTACTTCTTTGGGAATTTTTAAAAAGCGCATGTTGATGTTAGCGGCTGCCACACTCTTTAGTACAGTGTCGTTGAGGTCGAAGGCGAAGTCCCAGCCCAGCAAATCAATGCCGTTGGTCGTCGGCGCATTTTCACCACTGCCGATGAGACGGCGGAACTCGAAGGCAATCTGCTGAATTTCTGCCTGCGCAATCGGGGCGTCGACGCTACTGACATGGACGTGTCGCCCGTTCTTGACGCCGTGCAGCCACTGCGTGCCCCCAGCCAGCGGCTGAGCGTGATAGAGGTCAAGGATAAACTTGCGATAAGCGAACTGGATATCGGCGGCGCGTTCCCCGAACTCGGCTGCCTGCCACTGCTGGCGTTCGTATTTGCCAAGGTTCTGGACGACGAACGGCTTGACGTTGGGGATGCCGAGCAGTCGTTTACGGGCGGTGTGGATGGCGAATCGTCCGAGGTCGCAGGTGATCCAGCGCCTTCCCAATTTCTCCGCGACAGCGGCTGTAGTCCCGGAACCACAAAAGCAGTCCAGCACGAGGTCACCTTCGTTGCTACTCGCTTTTATGATTCGTTCAAGAAGCGCTTCGGGCTTTTGCGTGGGATAAGCAACACGTTCGGAAGCAGTAGGTTGTTGCTGAAATGATTTTACGTCGTTCCAAACGTCGCCGAAAGGTTTGCCTTTGGCTTCAACATCTTCAAGATAGCGTTTTTTCTTGTGCGCTATCATAAACTTTCTTCCGTCGGGGTCTGTTCCTTTGAAAGAGGCTAAATAAGTTTCTGTATGTTTCTGCATAACTTTATTAAAATTGAATGCATTAGACTTGGTATAAAATAAAATTGTGTCGTGGCCTCTAATCCAGTTATTCGCTATCGTTTTGTAACCTGAAAGAACTGTGAAGTCCCAAACAATTTCACGCTGAAAACCTTCTCCGAATATCTCATCAAGGACAATTTTTGCATAATGGCCTACGTGGTGGTCAAGATGAACGTAGATACTGCCATCGTCGGCGAGGAGGT
>JBBQPY010000080.1:0-22535 GCA_038216735.1 Chthonomonadales bacterium | reverse complement strand
AGCATCTGCTGCTCACAGGCAGTCAACTCACGCAACGGAGATTTCTTACGACGGGACATGGGCGGCTCCGAGCAGTTAAGGATAGCCCAGTATACCCGTGAAAACTGTTTATACCGATGTGCAATGCAAATGACCCACTAGATGCCCAATTTACCGGCACTGTCTTCCCGCTTAAGGGAGGCACAAGCGGAGAAAGAGAGGGGCAGGGCGGTGAGGTTGGCTCCACAGAACACTCGCGCTTCCCACTGAGGGACTCCATCCCCATGATGCGCGAGAAGGATGAACAGATACTTCTTGACATTCTTTGCTACTATCGGGTCGCATCCATCGCGCCGCGCATCTCGGCGACCAGCCCGCCAAACGCATCTGGGGCGGGCGCATCGTGCTCTGCTGCCCGCTCGAGCATCGACCACATATCGAGTTCATTGATGTGCGACAGGTCGAAAATCATCCACCCCTGACCCTGCCTGCCCGCTGCATCCAGCGCCTTCAACAGATTTTCGGGATGCTCGGCGTAGTCGGGCACATAGACGGCGGGGTAGAGGAACGCGCCGTTTGCGATCGCCTGCCCTGAGAGTCCCGCGGCGAATTCCACCGTTCCCTTTTCGCTGCGTCCCTGACGGCGGGCGTCGGCACGTGTCGCGACCGGATAGTAACAGCCAGTCGAAATCCAATCGAAAAATTCGGCGTAGCCCGTCCGCGGATATTCGTGGGTGAACCAGGAGTACCTCAGCGCGGTTTTGTCGCTGCCCCAGTTGACGCCGACCTCATAATAGCTCGGATACCAAGAGCCGACATAGGTTCCCAGCACAAGATGCGGCTTTATACTGTGCGCAGTGCGGGCGATGTCCGCCACAAGATCATGTATAATTCCCGCGCGAAATTCCAGCCAGGGCTTGTAGAGCGGTCCCGTCAGGATGTCCGATCCCGGCGTAGCCGGGAACGAGTAGATGTCCTGTGGCCAGTGAACGATCGTGCGCTGCGCGAGCATCTTGCCGGTGCCGGGGTTGTAGTTCTGCAGGAAGTGTGCGAACGCTTCGCGACTGAGATCGCTGAAATCGTTGTTGATGTTGCTGAAACGGCAGCGATCCAATACGAGACCATCGATCGCATAATTCGTCGTGAGTTCGCGGACGACATCGAGAACGCGCCGCCGCACTTCCGGCTGGAGGGCATTCACGAAGCAGGTCACGCGCTCACTCGGGGCTTTGGCGATCGGAAGAAGCGCGGTATGCAGATCGAAATGCACCGGTGTTCCGACTTTGACGTTGCGGCTGAGCCAGGCGCGATCGTCGTCGCGCGTCGCCGTGATCAGACGTCCTTCCTCGGGCGCGGTGAGCGGATCGTCGCCGAGCAGCGCGCTATCGATCACGCCCGAGACGCGGTTGTCGCTGTCGAGCACGACATTGAGCTGCCGGGAAGGTTCGGTTTCGGGCTGCGGCGGTCCATTTTTGGGTGTCGTGCTTTCCAGCCCGGTCAGCCCGCTCGGTTCATCGGATTGCACCGTTCCGCCCGCCGAAAGCAGCGTCGGCTTGTCCGGGTCGTCCGGCTCGTTGGGGGCGTGGACCGAGAGTCGCGCCCCGCTGGGCAGGACCATGCCTCGATCGATCGTATAGACGACGCTCTGCCAGGAGGGATGCTCGTACGCCGCGCCGATGCCGAACTTTTTGTGTCCCTCACTGAGCGTGTTTATGCTCGCATCGACCTGCATTCCTGCTTTATGTCCCTCGGCGATGAACGCCGCCAGTATATCGAAATCGGGAACTGGATGCCCGTGCCATTCCCGCAAATGCGTCAGTATCTTGCTGTTGTAGAGCGCGTGACCGGACAGCGGGCGCACATCGACGACGAGCGTATTGATATGCGCTGCTTTGCAGCGGCGTACGATCTCAACGACGCCCGCCTGCGTGGTCGTATAGTCCTGGATGGTTTCGACTCCGTTGACATCTAGCGTGCGCGTCAGGTTTGCGGTTCCATCGATCCACATCAAACGCCCCTGTCCGCCGACCAACACATTGAGCGTGTGCGCGATATCGGGCGTGTTTTGCGGGGCGGCAGGTGAAGCGAGCGCCACAGTCAGCATCAGAGAAGCGAGCCCCGCCAGATTGACAGCGGTATGCGAGTGCCTCGCAGTAAGGGCAACAGGTAAAGTAGCGAGCCTGGTATGGAAAAAAGATGACAACAGTATCTCCGGGGTATGAGTAAGTCGATGTACCAAAGGGAAGGATTAGTATCTGAAAAGAGCTAGTTTCGTCCGAACATTTGAGGCGCTGTTTGCTGCGCTCTCGCCCGTCGATGGGTATAGAATAATAGAATCGATTCTACTTGTTTGCCGCCGCGTTGTCAATCGTAATGATAAAAGTCCTTGCTCAGCCCTCTCCCAGATCTGAGTTTGAGTGTAGTGTGCGTAGGGCTACCAGTCAATTGCGCCAAGCTTTATCTGTTGCGAAGTGCATATAGCATTTTACTGTAAGCGACTTTATCCTGCTTACGAGGGACAAATCGTTTCTTATCTAAATACAAGCGATGCAAACCGGGTATAGTACCGGTCATTAGACCTCCGCCGCAAATTCCGGCGGTTGAAAACCACCGTCAGGGTGGCGCGGCGCGCCAGTCGTCCTACGAGCGAAAGACGGGTTACTGCTCGATTTCCTCGTCCGCAGGTCGTTCGGCGGAACGCCATCGAGGCAGAGACTGAAAGCCCTGGTTCCTTTCAGATCAGAAAGTCTACTACAGTATCATTCTTCCTGAGGGCTGTTCGCTGCCGACAATTTATACGAGAGCTGCTTCGTATACTAAGGTATACTCAGACGTAAGTGAGATTTTTCACAGAGTACGGTACCGAGTGCGATTCGAGGAGGATACGACGATGGCGCTGCTCGAGCAAAACACACTGCAGACGGAGGCAATGGATGCCGATACGTCAGGAAAACAGGCGACATTATCTGGTGATATGGCTGCGCTCGCGAAAGCAAATGCCACTGGTGACACAGGCAGCAGTGGAAAGGGCAATGTTCGTGGGATCGACGATATCGCCGACAAAGTGTTCGCTAACGAACGTCTGACTGCCGAAGACGGCATCAGGCTGTTTCACCATCACAATCTGCCAGAAATCGCGTTCCTCGCCAACCACGTCCGTGAACGCCTGCACCCCGACACGAACGATCTCGTGACCTATGTCGTCGGTCGCAATGTGAACTATACAAACGTTTGCTGGGTGCGCTGCAAGTTCTGCGCCTTCTACCGAATACCCGGGCATTCGGAGGGCTACCTGCTCTCCAACGAACAGATTTACGAAAAAGTCCAGCAGATGGTCGATGTCGGCGGCATCGAAATCCTGATGCAGGGCGGGCTCAACCCGAAACTCAAGATCGAGTGGTACGAAGACCTGCTGCACGGTATCAAAGAACGGTTCGGCAAATATGGCGTGATTCTCCATGCATTTTCGCCTGCCGAGCTGATCTATATCGCGAAAATCAGCAGTCTGTCGCAGGCGGAAATGTTCCGTCGTCTCAAAGCGGCAGGTCTCGACAGCGTACCAGGCGGCGGCGCGGAGATACTGACCGACCGTGTGCGCGAAAGTATTTCGCCTTACAAAGACACTGCCGACGAGTGGCTCAACTGTATGCGCGAGGCGCACAAAGCCGGTCTGCGCTCGACGGTCACGATGATGTATGGCTCCGTCGATACGCTCGAGGACCGTGTCGAGCATCTAGTTAGAGCACGGGAACTGCAGGACGAAACCGGTGGGTTCACCGCCTTCATTCCCTGGTCCTTCCAGCCCGACGGAACGGAGCTGAGCATCGAACGCGCCTCGGCTTTCGACTATCTGCGCACAGTGGCGGTCGCGCGCCTGATGCTCGATAATATTCCGCACATGCAAGCCTCGTGGGTCACGCAGGGTCCGAAAATCGCACAGGTCGCGTTGCGCTACGGTCTCAACGATTTCGGGAGCACGATGATGGAGGAGAACGTCGTTTCAGCGGCGGGCTGCGCCTTCACGATGCCGATCGAGGAGATGGAGCGACTCATCTGCGAGGCGGGATACAAGCCGATGCGGCGCACCACGCAATATCAGTTGCTTCCACAGGGCGTTCCCGACGGTTCGCCGCTGCTCGATAAGCCCGTCGGCGCAGAAACGGTATAAGCCGAATTGGTCGGTAACGCGCTGCTTGACAGACAGCAGGAACCTTGTTATACTAGACTAGCGTAGTGTAAACTACGGCGGCATTGGTGATCAAGTCCGTCTGTCGAAACTAAATTCTGCTCATTGCAGCAAATTATTTTCGAGCAGATTATGAAACCTTTTACCCGTCCGACATTGTCATAGTGAACAGAGGACATTGAGCGGATATGAGCGCGACGATTATAGCCAGAACAACCTGTCGGGATAGCGACGACGCAGCATCAGTAGCTGCGCTCCCTTGGGACGTCTCACGTCATGGGAAGTGCAGCGGCATAGAGTTATGGCTGCTCACCGACAGATTCAGTCACCTGCACTACCTGCGCCATGTGTTCCACTGTCAGCGTGGATTACGATTTTAGCCCGCTCTGTGCCGTTGGCATAGTGCGGGTTTTTGCGTTTTCAGGATGACTGCAAGGTGAAATGCCGTTACAAACGTCCTGTCTGATCGGTACGCGCGACGTTTCGTGAGCGTACCGCTGGCTGCTAGCCTCGCACATTCTGGAATATCCTGTGGAAAGGGGACTGGAACGAAATGAACCAGGAAGTACTGGTACTCAACAGCGATTATGAGCCGCTCAACGTCTGCAGCGCGCGTCGGGCGATCATACTCGTCTACCTCGGCAAAGCCGACGTGCTGCATATCGATTCGGAAATGCTCGCGAAAACTACCGATGCGGCATTTACGATGCCGTCCGTCGTCAAACTGCGGGGTCATGTGCGGCGACCGCTGCCGGAACTCAAGCTTTCGCGGCGTACAGTGTTCGCTCGCGACAACTACACTTGCCAGTACTGTGGCGCGACGAGCAAAGACCTGACGATCGACCATGTCGTTCCGAAGCGTGCGGGCGGAGGCGCGTCATGGGACAATTTGGTTGCCTGCTGCCGCAAGTGCAATATGAAGAAGAGCGACAAACTTGCGCATCAGGTCGGCATGAAGCTGTCTCGTGTCCCGCGCCGACCGCGGTATGTGCCTTACATCAGCCTTACCAAATACCTGCACGGGCGCAAAAACGAAGTATGGCGCGATTATCTGCCGACTTTCGTCGATCTGCCGGACTGACCCTCACTGTCCGGTCAGGACGGCGTTCCAACAACCAGCATCACAAACAACAAAGCGGCGCGTCGGCATTGATATTGCCGATTCGCCGCTGTATTATCAACCTCATAGCAACTGTCCTCTCGCCGCAACTTTTTGTTATGGGCAGTTGTCGTGTACTCGACCTAAAACATACCAATTGGACATCATTTCGTGGCGGCCACTCCCGCAAACCGTATGCTACAATAGCACTATCTCAGCAACAGGAGAGTCTATCTATGCCTACCCAACGACTCAGTTCAGAAGAAAAGTGGAAGCGCGGCAATGATTGGTACGACAACTCGATTCGCGCTGTCGTTGAAACAGAGGAAAATAACGGCAAGCTCATTCAGATCGATGTGGAATCCGGCGATTATGAGATCGGAACAGACTTCGACGCAATGGAAATGAGCGACAAATTGATCGCCAAAAACTCCGACGCACAGATCATCGAAAAACGGATTGGCTACCCTGCGGTGTACTGGCAGGCAGGGCTACGTCCTCTGCCGAGCAAACGCCTGTGATCTCCGGAACGATCACTAACTTCCGCCCGCAAATTCGGCTGAGTGTTAGAGGCCCCGGTGGTCGTGGCATTATCGAGTTCACCGTAGACACCGGCTATCAGGGAACACTCACCCTTGCCGAAGCCGATTGTATTGCACTGCAACTGCCATTTGTCAGAGCCACGACATTTCTGCTGGCTGACGGAACGCCTCTCGAGCGCGATGTCTATCGCCTCACGATAGAATAGGATGGGAGGGAACGCGAAGTGGAAATTCTCGCGATTGGCGAGGAACCCCTACTCGGCGCGACCATGCTCAACAGATATGAACTCTGCCTGAATTATGAGACCAGTACGCTGACTATCAAAGACGCCCGGCGACACGATGGGGCAGGCAGGTGACATTGTGCAAGGTCTCTCGTGTGTAACACACCGCCGTTTTGGCTTTGCTGCTGGCACAATCCTCGATAAGCGCGCCTTTGTGTTTCAGTCAGATTCCACCATCCACGCCAATTCCCGCCTTTTCCACCTCGCCCTTCTTCTCGGCATGAAGCTGTCTCGTGTCCCGCGCAGACTGCGTTACGTACCTTACATCAGCCTTACCAAATACCTGCACGGGCGCAAAAACGAAGTATGGCGCGATTATCTGCCGACTTTCGTCGATCTGCCGGACAGACCAACTGTCCCGCGTCGCAACTTTTTGTCTCCGGCAATGGTCGTGTATAGAACCTATCGACCTGGCAAATAAGCGCCTTTTGGGAAGCGGACGCGCAATATAGGGCGCGGCTACGCGAAAAGGGCGCGGCAAGCAGCGCCCCTACAAATGCTCGGGACGCTATTCTTTTTACTTGCCCTTAGTTCTACGGGAGTACCGATGTCCACCAAACCTGCAAATGCGCCGCCTCTGTTGTGTGAACTGCCTGATGCGCTGACTGGCAGCCGCGTCCTCGTCCGTCCGTTACGTGTTGGCGATGGCGCCGCGCTCTGGGAGGCAATCGATGAATCGCGACAGCACATACGGCCCTGGCTGCCATGGGTCGATGAGACACGGTGCCCGTCCGATTCGGAGTCGCATGCCCGTCGGTCCCAGGCGAAGTGGCTGCTGCGTGAAGACCTTGCAGTCGGCATCTGGCATCGGGAGACGGGGCAGTTTCTCGGTGGGAGCGGACTGCACCCAAAAAGATGGGAGGTGCCTGCCTTTGAGATCGGCTACTGGCTGCGCCGATCGGCCGAAGGGCATGGCTATATTTCCGAAGCCGTACGCCTGCTTTGCGGGCTGGGCTTCGAGACGCTCGGCGCGAATCGCATCTCAATCTGCTGCGATGCTCGCAATCTACGAAGCGCGGCGGTTCCACGACGACTCGGTTTTCAGCATGAAGCCACACTCCGCAACGAACATCGTGATACGGAGGGCAATCTGCGCGATACTCTGATCTTCACGCTCACGCCGGAAGCATATGCCGCCGCGAAACTCAACAACGCCCAGTGGCGCGATTGAAGGCTCGTGAACGGTTCACATTTCGACGTAAGGAGGGCCGCAGGCTGTGAGAAGTGTGCAGCGAGCAACGCCCCTGCGAATGTAAGCGAGAGATTTTTTCACAGTTCTTACGGGCCGCCAGTGGTCTCGACAGGATCGCGCCATGAGTGCTTTGCTTCCCAGCCCAGTACTTCCTTTGCGTGAGAGCAGTCCATGAAAGAGCGGTGGGGTTTGTCAACGAGATAAGCATCACGATTCTGCTTCCACGGGATATCCGGATAGAACTGGCTCGCTAGTTCTGCTGTCGGAAGCACCTGTATCGTATCGGGGGCGAACAGGATAAACGCATCGTGCGTCACGTTTTCGACGGTCAGCGAGAGGCGTGTCGCCTCACAGACGTCGCGAAGATCGACATACGCCCAGAGTTCGGCTGCGCCCCATTTTGCGTTCTGTGCAGAGGCACGCTCACGCCAGTGCCCGTACTGATCGGGGCGCACTACATACCCGGGACGCAGAGAAATCGTTTGAATGCCATACCTTTCCGAAAACGACTGGCAGGTCTCCTCTGCCAGATGTTTCGACAACTGGTACGGCGAGAGCGGATGGCGTGGATACGAATCATCGATTGGGAGATAGGCGGGTGGCCGAAGACCGCCGACGCACCCGAGCGCATTGATGCTCGAAAAATAGACGACGCGCTTGACCCCGACTTCGACTGCTGCGATCAGGATGTTCCAGGTTCCCTGAACGTTGATGCTCAGCACCTGATCGCCAGCTCCCGCGCGGTCGTTGGGGAGGGCACCGAGATGCACTACCGCGTCCATCCCCTGCATCGCGCGTCGCACATCCAAAATATTGCATAGATCGCCCGGGAAGTGATCAGGCTTGTGATCGCCATCTGTCGTTTTGCCCTGAGCCATTTTATCGAAGGTTCGGATTTCGTAGCCTGCTCCGCGCAGTACCGCCGTCTGCATCCTGCCGATATGTCCCTCGCTGCCCGTAACCAGTATCCGCACTTTGTTCCCCGTTCTATTTCATCGATTCAGCTGCTCGATCTCGGCCGAATTGCCATAGCGGACTGAAATCTGTCGCTGCAGGCGTTCCGCAAGACAGGTTTTTCCCTTCGGTCACAACAGGCTCCATCGGCTCAATCTGCGACGCGTATTCGCTGTATCCTTTAGAGGCGACGGTTCGGACCGATCTCGCCCGCCGCCAGCATCTCCAGCAGAGCGCTGCCATCGTCTTCCAGCGGCAGATCGACGCGCCCACGTACCTTGCTGCTGTAGTAGGTGGCGAAAATCACCTCCGTATGCTGGATCGCGTAGTCTATCGAAACGATCGCTTTGTAACCGGGTTCGTCGAGCTGCCGCACGACGTCGAGCGCGGTGAGATGCGTATCGTCGATCGCGCCCTGCGGAACTTCGATCTCGCTCCAGCCGCCTGTATTCAGGCCGCTCCCTGGCTGCCCGTTGTCGATGTCGTCGACATTTTGCGTTGTGCTGCCCGTCCCGCCCAGAATACGGTATTTGCGTTCTGAAAGCACTTCGATGATACCGGTTTTACCGATCAGCCGATGTACCGCGCCGATTTTTGCCTCGTAGCCTGCAACCAGAACGCCACGAACACCGTTCTTCCACTTGAAGTGGCAGATCGCCTGATTCTCCATGAACGCGCCGAAAATGCGCTTTTCCGTTCGGCTGTCGATCTGGCCGATCACCCACTCTGCAGGCGTTTCCCCGTTATAAAAGAACATCATATCCAGCCAGTGCGTTCCCCAGTCGAACATATCGCCGACCTCTGCTTCGATCATGACCAGATCACCGATCACGCCGTCCTGCACTGCCTGACGCACTGCCTGGAACATTTTAATGTGCCGACGCTGATGCCCGAAACTGAGTTTAGCGCCGCTGGCATCCGCCGCCGCTTTCATCCGCTTGCAGTCGCCCCAGGTCGTCGCCATCGGCTTCTCGCAGTGGATCACCTTCACGCCCGCTTCCGCCGCGGCGACCACCATCTCCGCATGAAGATGCGGCCAGGTGCAGATGCTGACGAGGTCGAATTTTTCCTGCGCGAGCATTTCATGATAGTCACGATAATGTTTTGCGTCGCTTTCGTACTTGTTCAGGAAGAAATGGGCATGGTCGTCGCTGATGTCGGCGATTGCGACGAGATCGATCTTGCCGGTCGCCATAAAACTCGGGTAGTGGTAGTGTGCCATTCCGAAGCCAGTCGCGCCCTCCGAGCCATGCGGGCGTCCTGTGCCGATAATGCCATAACGATACTTAGCCATTCGTTTGCTTCCCCCAGATTTCCCATCAAAATCAAAAATAGTGCTGCGGACGCATTAGCGGCGCACAAGCATGATCACGAGCGCGGCGAGCGAAAGTACTGTAAACCAGAGCCAGCCCTGCCGAAGATGCGCGACGCTAGTCGCTTTTTTCGACCAGGCATAGACGGAAAACACAGCCGCCACCCCGACAAATATGAGAAAAGGGTGCGGCAGCACTCCCTGCAGACAGAGTATGCCCGCTCCGGTGAGACCGCTGAAAGTGCAGACGATGCCCGCGAGCTCCATGCCCGGCGGAGCGACACGATAGCCGAGTTTACGGTCCCGATTCCGCAGCAGCACCCGAGAACGAATCGAAGCGCCCAGATGCAGGCTGACGAAAACGGCATAGGCGAGCGGCGGAATATGATGCGCGCCCCAGTAGGCGCCGCACTCGAGACGCAGGATCGGGTTCATCAACCCGCTCAGCAGAAGCACTGCCCACCAGTGCCGTTTCAGGCGCAGCGGCGGCACGCAGTAGCAGCACTGCCCGACCGCCATCGCGGTCAGCAGCAGCCCGATCCCCGTCGAAAGCCACACCGCCAGCAGGCAGACGAAAACGCACGCGGCGAAAAGCCAGACCTTTACAGAGCGCTCGACAAAGTAGTTGTGTTCGCGCTCCAGATCGGTCGCTTCATTAAGCGCATAAAGCGCCGTCCATAGCGCCGCAGCCAGAATCATCGTTGCGATCACCGACGGACTGAAAAATGAGCCGTCGGCGCGACCGCCCGCGGCGTAGAGACCGACCGCGATCAGCATCGGTGTTTTGGCGATCACCGCAAGTCGGTGAATCGGCATCAACTGCCGCAAAGTTGCCGCACGCCTGCTTGTCAGCGCGTACGATTCAACATTCGGAGAGATATGATTTGGGGCGGTAACGGCGGATTGAGACTCCATCTTACTCAGCAGGATACCCCACACAGCCGCATATTTCGTGGCACAAAGGTGCAGGATTTATAAACTTTCTTGCAAACTGCCCAATTTTATCTCACAATCTACGTATGGGAACAAAGCGTTCCAACAATACGTCTTTATGGCAAAATAGGTGCGAGATTGTTGCCCGCCCGCTATTTCGCAGAGAATGTGACTCTCTATTGTTTATACGCTGATTTCGGCGGTATTATAGTGGTTCAGGATCGCAGTTCGGTCAGGAAGTGCCTCTGTATTGGGACATGAAAATTAGACGAGAAGCTAAGGAGATCGACATGAGCAAAGATACAAATTTGGGCGGAAACCTTGTTTTCTTCCTGTTGGGTGCAGCCACAGGTGCGGCAATCGCTCTGCTATATGCCCCTCAGGAAGGCGAGAGCACGCGCCGCTTGATCGGCGAAAAAGCAGGCGACATCAAGGACAAAGCCTCTGACTATACCGCAACCGTCACCCAGACCGCCAAGGATAAATGGGGACAGGTCGCTGACAAGACGCAGGATCTGATCAGCCGGGGCAAAGGTGCCGCGCACGACGCAATCGACGAAACCGCTGACAAAGCCCACCAGTCGGTCAGCAACGTCTGATAAGCTGAAGCAGTTGGCAACGCGCCGATGTGTAAATGCCTGTGCGCCCTTGGTCGGGCGCACAGGCATTTTTTCGTTTGCCGTTCGGTAACTATTTATTCTCGCCTCCTGCGTACGGAGGGGATGATACCTTCTCGTCAGATTTTACACGCCGGGCGAGACAATGAGTGGATGGTTACGTCTTGAGAAAATGAGTTGAGACCTCACTTTGAGCTTCAGTAATCGAGCGTGCTGGATACCACGTATTTGGGCAGGCTGTTGCTGTGGGTCGCGTACGGTTCGTCCGTGGACGCAGGCTAATAGCCTGCCCGCTCTTGATAGGTGATGCGTCTCAATAAAATCGCATCCTATGCTGCCATGTGCGTCTGTATAATATGGATCATATCCTCATCGAAGACATCGAATTGTCACTTACAGGGCGCTTCCGTCACACCCTCCAGCGAGATCAATAGACCCGAAACGACTTTCCTCATTGGTTCATTCTATGGTCTTTTTTCTTTCATAACCTTGGCAATATGCGCGAAATAGCACCGACTTCGTGCGCCTGCTCGTCAATGACAACTCCCAAATATCGAATCAATTCGGAAAGGGCTGGCAAAATCTCTGAATAATCGGTTTTTCGTGCCGGAGAATCTTTTATAACTATTGACCCCGCCTTATTTATCTCACTATCAGACGGCAGTTGAATCTACTCCCCTCTTACCGAGGATTTGGAAGAGGGGTTGAAGGGTGAATATTTACAATCATTTTTTTTTCGATACCGTGCGGCAAGGAACCGATAAGGAACCGATACAGTCTTAAAATTGTTATTATTGCTAGACGGCTTAGATAGGTCAGGCTTTTCTGACCTGGAACTGAGCTTTTGCTCTCGGGCTCGCCTATATTAAGCTATTATTTTCTATAATAAAAATAATTTGCGAAAAATATAAAATAATTCGCAACAATATCGTTCTGCGATACTCAAACGAATTGCCGGGGTATATGCCGCAGATCATGAACGCATTTCGCATCTAACTAGCGCGTCTATACATTTTATCCCGACTGACGGTTTGTATTCTCGGCGGCGACCCAAATTTCAGTGGTGATCGCATGTGCATTTCGGAATTTCGACCATTTCTTATGTGTTTCGTCGATGCGTTTGATTCCAGGGCAATACCAAACATCTACCAATCCTGCCTGTCCTTCGTGTGCTGATTTTTGAGTAAACTTTCTGCAGACGGCTCTCCTGTCCCGCGTGAACTCTTAATTAATAAGGGTTTTGCAGTACAATGACGCTGAATATTTCTTTTATCCCGTTCCACGTTGCAGAATTGGCAACGAGTTGCTGAATATATGTGTAGAGCGTGAGGAAGTTCGCGCCGCAATCGTACGCTCACGCGACATTACGATGCCTGCCACCTCATTCCGCGTGTATATACTGTCCTTTTGTGTTCGATCCAATTTGGTCCATGCCGGAATGGACCATCGATTACTTACAGCAATCATCTATCCGGTAGTAAACGAAATTGTGAGGATGTATACGCGCATGATCAGTCGACCCGACGAGCTTGATACCACGCACTCTTACACTTTGCGCGTAACGACGTGGCTTACGTGCGGCTGGGGGGTATTGTCGGCATATGTATTGTGCAGTACGCTGCTGACCAGCCACGAAGTGCGGACGATGTTTGCTGCCAGCCTTTCACTGCTCGTCGTCTGGGCAGTTTTCGAACGGAAACGCTGGGGACGGATCGCGCTTGTCAACATGAGCGCAGTCGCACTGCTATTTTTTGTCGGTACGTTCGCGATGATAATCGCGACCGGCGCGCGCTGGCTGCAGCCTATAGAACGCAATCTGGGAGACTATCTGCGTCTCTCGCTGGATGTCTACAGTGCAGACTCGGCGGCCGTGTGCTGTATGCTGGCGCTGGCAGCTGTTACATTTGTCTGGCTTCGTCAGCCCGATGTCGTCGCTGAGTTCGAGAAGGACAAACGTCCCCGTCTCAATGGCTCTCAGTTCGTTATTGCCCGCCTGCTCGTTACGGTTTGGGCGATCACGATCGCTGTGATGCCGATGACATCGACCGACAAGCGGGTATTGCATTCGCTTACAGGGATGTTCTCGCAGCCCGCAGCTGCTTTCCAGACCGCAGCTACCGTCATTCCTGTCGCAGTCCCTGCGACAAAAGGACCATTATCCGTTCGGCGAGGTTCGCGAGCAGTGAAGTCGAGTTGTCCATCGCCTCTGCGACCGTAACGGGACCCTCGACAAGGCTGAACGCAGCCGTCAGGCCTATCGCGCGAAGCGTCTGCTCCGCTCCCGCCTCCATACTTCCTACGAGCGCAACTGTCGGAATGCCGATCCGTTGCGCTCGTTTCGCTACGCCAGCAACGACTTTTCCCCGACTCGTCTGCCCATCCAGTCGCCCCTCACCGGTCAGAATAATGCTGCAGGACGCCGCCACACGATCGAAATCCACTTCATCCATCACCATTTCTGTACCCGACTGCAGGGACGCATTGCAGAAAGCAAGCAGTCCTGCGCCAAGTCCGCCCGCCGCTCCGGCGCCAGGGACATCGCGCACGCTGATGCCCAACTGCGTCTGAATTATCTCGCTGTAATGCTGGAGTGCACCATCGAGCCGCGCCACCATCTCTGGCGTTGCGCCCTTCTGCGGTCCATAGATAGCAGACGCGCCTTCGCTGCCACATAACGGATTGTCGACGTCACACGCCACGACGACCGTCACTTTCGGAGGAAGACGCCAGCCACTACGATCGATTTTCGCGAGGCGCGCCAGATCAGCGCCGCCCGGAGCCAGTTCTTTCCCCAGTGTATCGAGCAGTCGTAAGCCGAGCGCGCGTGCCATGCCCGCGCCCCCATCGTTCGTGGCGCTGCCGCCGATGCCGAGCAGCAGGCGAGTGCAACCCGCCCCGATGGCAGCCAGCATCAGTTCACCGGTGCCGTAAGTGCTCGTATGCTCCGGCGCGTACTCCTCACGGCGCAGAAGACGTATTCCGGACGCCTGCGCCATCTCGATCGCCGCGGTATCACTTCGTTCACCGCCGAGTCGTCCCCACTGCGCCTGCACTGGTCGCCCGAGCGGGTCCTGTACCATTACCGTGTGCAGCGTGCCTCCGGTCGCCGCGACCAGCATCTCGAGTGTGCCATCACCGCCATCGGCGAGTGGCAGACAGACCGTCTGCCACTCCGTCGGCGCTCCGACCGTCCTACCCGCCAGTGCATCGGACGCCCGCGCAACGCCCCTTGCGATCGCCTCCGCCGCCTCCGGAGCCGTCAGGCAGCCCTTGAAGGCATTGGGACAGATAAGGACTCGGCGTCTTCGCGTAACTTTGCGAGATTCGCTGTTTTCGACCGGCTTTTCGATGTCTATTTCCTTGTATTTCACCCGTTGCCGCCTTTGTCTTCCTCTCTCTTAGTAAGGCAAGAACAGTAAAAAGCACATTCGATGGGCAGCGGAATGTGCCGCCTTGCAGGAGGGAAGGGGGTAGGAAGTAAGGTGGGTCAGTAGCTTTCGGACTTCGCTGGTCCAATCTGGGCTTCAACCCCGTGCTGCGAGAGAAGGCTACGGAGTCACTTCGATCTATCGTCTCTCGGATGGGAAAAGGGCTGTTTTTCGTATTTTACTCCAGTCCAGCACTCTATCGACACAAAATAGAATGGGTACGAAAAATAGACTGGTATAATGTGAATGGAGAGGGCTGTGAATTCGGATGTTTCTGGTTTTCTGTTTTGCAGCAGGCGCTTGAGCGAAGGCTATTCCAGCAAAGGGGAATGTCCAGTGAAGACCGACAGAGTGAGAAACTTTTTCAAGGGCGTCTTCGATGTAATGCGCAACAGGAACGTAATAGTCGGCAGTCTGATAAATCTCGTAACCATTTTTGCCATAGCTTTACCATCCGCGATTAATTTTTCGTCCCACCCTCTGCTATCCAGCTATGGAATAGCACTCTTTCTAATCCTGTCCACATTGATTGGGTGGCTGCTCCCTTACAAAGTGCGAGAATGATGTTCGTCCTGCCAGCATTTATCGAATTGCTTGCTGAACAGTTGCCATTTTCGCATATTTTTCGTTCGTGGATGCCTTGTTTTCGGAGGAAAGTCCATGCCGTCGTCCCGCACTATTTTTTATTCCAGCGTCTTCGCGCTCGTCGGACTGTCCGCAGTCTTCGTTTGCGAACAGCATTTCCAGACTTTTGCTGGCAGTCGCCTGACTGCCAGCAAAAGTCATTACGCTGCCAAACCGCCCGCCGCTCACACGAGCAAAAAGCGGACGGTTCTCGACAATCAAAAGGACGAGCGAGACGCTGCTTCGTCTGGCGAGACAAATGCTGATGATTCCGGGATGGGAGAATCTGCGGAAAACAGCCTAGCTTCGACCAAAAAGGAAGCATCCGAGCGCGGCAAAGGTTTCACGATTGCCGGGTTCACGAAGTCCGGAAAAGGCGCTTCTGCTCCGCATCTACCCGAAATGTACGGTCCGCCGCTGCCGGCCGAGCGCATTGCAATCGCTCGCCATTCCCATGCGCTGCTGGCTGCACTACAAGCGGGACGCCTTGCTCTCACGATGCCCGAACGCGATCGTGATCAGTTGGTCTGCCTCGAACGTGACGGCATCTACTGCTGGACAACGCCCTCGGTCAACACAAATTTGCGTTCATCACGCCAGCATGACGTTCTCGAAGGCACACTGAGAGTCGAAGAGGATGGTCCCCAGACCACCGGGCCACGAAACCGCCGCCTGTCGTCACGTTCCGCTGCCGGACTGTTCCGCCCGCTGTTCTGCGTTCCCAACCCGGCGGATGCTCCGGATTTCGACCCCTGCCGCAACCCTCCCTCGCCGCTCCTGCTGCGGATGCTGGCTAAGCTTGCTACACATTCCACGCCGCGCCATCCGTTGGAACTCCTGTCTCTGCTGCGCCCGCCCTACCGAACCGGCGGATTCGTGCATGTCGGCTTAGCCAACCCGCATTCGCTCGGTCTCGCCGCCGACATCGCCTCCTATGGCGGATACACGGTGCGCACCAGCCATAAAGAAGACTGCGTTCAGGCAATGCTTGCGCTGCTGCGCGACCTGCCGCCGGGGCGCTATCGGCTCGGCGTTCCCAAAGCCCCAGAGTTGCCACTGGTGGTCGGACGCCCGCCACTGACTCCAGGACAGGCGGCGCTGCTACGCGACCTCGTTCCGGAATCTGCCGCGCTCGGAGCACACGAGGACGGCACAACGTCCTGCCTGACCGCCGCCGCAATCGGAGCGTTTGCCGCCGAACCGCCATCCGCACCCGCCCCGCCCTGGGCCTTCTTTCCTGCCCCCGAGCCGGAAATTGTGGACGGTGTAATCATGGGCACACACGACGGGAAGTCGACTCCGAAAATCATTCGCTATCTGAATGAGGGCTATGCTCCGGAGGCCGATCTGCACGATCCACGCCTTCGTACCGCGCTCGCCGCAGCTCGAAATCGCGGTGTGGATATCGTCGCGCTGTTCCCCGACGGTGCAGACCACATCCACATCGACGTACGCCAGAAGCCCTGACCCCGCTGCTCTGAAACAGCGTAACTATTCACAATCCCTCAAGCCCCTCCTTCGTAAGGAGGGGCGAAATAAGCTCACTCCGGCTTTTGTTGGAGGGCAGATACAGGAACTGAATAGTTACGACCCGAGTAACAGTTCACCCTCATCCCGCTATCCCCTGTTCCCGCAGCTTCGAGAGAGGGGGAGTGACTACAGATATTCTGCCTGTAAGTACAAAATTGGTGGCTGGGTGAATTGTTACCAACCCGACTACATCTTGTAGATCTCCATAATCTGACTCAGCAGGTCGATCGCCTCCGCAACCGGGCGCTGGAAGCTGTTACGCCCTATGATCGAGCCGAAACCGCCGCCTTCACGAATGCCGCGTGCCTCTTCGAGCATCGCAGGCACGGTGTCGAACGTGCCGCCTGAAAAGATCAGAATGCGCCGCCCGCCGAACGCGCACTGCACAATGTTGCGGACTCGGTCTGCGATCGTTTCGATCGGGATATGCTGCGACTCGAAGATTTTACGCGCCTCATCCTGTTCGATATGCGCCGTCGGCAGCTTCACCTTAATGATATGCGCGCCGAGTTGCGCGGCGATCTGTGCTGCATAACCACAAATGTCGACTGCCGTCTCGCCCTCTTTGCTGATACTCGTTCCGCGCGGATACGACCAGATCACGACCGCCAGTCCGTTACGCTTGGCCTTTTCCGCCAATCCTCGTATCTGCTCATACATTTCGAAGCGGTGTTCCGATCCCGGATAGATCGTGAAACCGATCGCCGAACAGCCGAGCCGCAGCGCATCCTCGACACTGCCGGTGAGCGCCTGGTTCGGGTTGGGTTCGTTCATCGTCAGGTCGTGGTCGTTGACTTTGAGGATCAGCGGAATCTCGCCTGCGTAGTCTCTGGCAGCGGCTTCGAGAAATCCGAGCGGCGCGGCATAGGCGTTGCAGCCCGCTTCGATCGCGAGTTTGAAATGGTAACGCGGATCGTAGGCGGGCGGGTTAGGACCGAAAGAGCGCACAGGTCCATGCTCGAATCCCTGATCTACGGGCAGAATAACGAACCGCCCGGTTCCTGCCAATTTGCCATGATTCATCAGGCGGGCGAGGTTGGTCAGCGTACCGGGATTGTCGCTTCCATACCAGCTCAGTATCTCTCTCACGCGGTCAGTCATCATTTGCTTCCTCCGTTGCTCCATTCCATTTCTTGACTCGTCGGATTATGATTTCACTTCTCAAAATGCTGCCCGATCTGCACCTGGAAGGAGTATCGGGTAGTCGGCTTTTGTTCCCCGTTATAAGGACGCACTTTACGATCCAATGTTCTGCGCGGACTGACCTCGCCCTTCCTCCAAGAGCCTCGGGAGAGCAGCCTCATGCTACGGTGGGTTTCTCAGAAAGGCGTCGATCGCGGTTCGAAGCGGTATCGAGGGCTGGGCGCCCATCCGCGTGACGCTCAGCGCGGAGGCGGCATTGGCAAACTGTACGGCTTCCCTCAGCGGTTTTCCTTCGACGAGCGCAACTGCGAGCGCGCCGCAGAAGACGTCTCCTGCGGCAGTCGTGTCGACCGGCGTAACTTTGTATGTTGGTACATGCGCCTGAAATTCGGCAGAAGCCACATAAGCGCCTTCGGCGCCGAGAGTCAGCACAACCAACTTTGGTCCCTTCGCCAGCAGCATTTTTGCCGCCTCCGCCGCCTGATCCAGCGTCTCGACTGGCAGCCCTGTCAGTCCGCTCGCCTCGATTTCGTTGACGATGAGCCCGTGAATTTGGGAGGAAATCGGGATTTCGTGGGAATGGGCCGGGGCATAGTTGAAGAGCACGGGTGTGCCGAAGCGAGCCGCGATTTCCAGGATATGCAGGGTCGTCGAAACCGGTATCTCCATCTGCATTACCAGCATCGCCGATCGTTGAATCAGGTCGGTGCCGTTGTCGATGTGGACCGGTTCGAGAGCATAGTTCGCGCCGGGAGCGACGGCAATAAAGTTCTGACCTATGCAATCGACCATTATCAGCGCGCTGCCTGTAGCAAAGTTTGGCAGACGCAAAATCCAATCCGTAATGATGCCGTCACGCTTGAAGTTGTCGAGCATTATCGGCGCATAGACATCGTCACCCAGACAGGTGACGAAGGTCGTTTGTGCGCCAGCTCGTGCAGCGGCAACCGCCTGATTCGCGCCCTTGCCGCCGAAAGTTTGCAGGAACTCGCCTCCGGTGACAGTCTCGCCGACCTCTGGCAGACGCTCCACTTTCATTATAAAATCGACATTCGCGCTGCCAATGACAGCGATACCCGCTCGCATAATATCCCCCAGATCGATTTTGTCTGTACCGATCAATATCAATTAAGAAAATGAACGTTCGTCAGTATCCGCCGGTGCCGAGTAATGCTTCCGAGGCGACAGATTGATCCTCTGCATTCTGTGGCAGGCTGGCACGGCGCACATATTCGTCCAGCATGACGGCTGTCGCTGTCGCGCCGACACGATCGACGCCGAGGTCGCGACACCGTATCAGGGTGTCGAGATCGCGCACTCCGCCCGCCGCTTTGAGCTTCACGGTCGGCGAACAGGCGGCGCGCATCAACAGAAGGTCATGCTCCGTCGCGCCCTGATAGGAGTATTTGCCGTCCGATCCTTTGACGAAGCCATAGCCCGTCGACGTTTTGACATAATCTGCCCCGACGCGCTCACAGATTGCGCACAGATGCACCTTGTCCGCATCGTTCGTGACGTAGTCGGTTTCGAAAATCACTTTGACGATCGCACCGTGAAAGTGCGCTTCCTCGACGACGGCACGGATGTCCTGCTCGACATAATTCCAGTCGTCGGACAAAACTTTTCCGATATTTACGACCATGTCGATCTCAGTGGCGCCCTCACGACAGGCGATTTCCGTCTCGTATCGCTTGACCTGCGTCGTATTCCCCCCGTGTGGAAAACCGATCACCGTACCGACGGCGACGCCGGTTCCGGCGAGCAGTTCGCGGGTTCGTTTCACCCAGTAGGGCTTGATGCAGACCGAGGCGACATGGTATTTGGCGGCGATCGCGCAGCCCGCCTCGAGGTCTGCATCCGTCATCGTAGGGTGCAGCAGGGAGTGGTCCAGCATTCCCGCCAGTTCTGCCAGCGTATATTTCATGAGCGATTTACTTCCTTCCTCAATTTCAATTCAGTACACTCCCAGAGCGTCTTATCCGCTCACTCTCCTCCCGAGGCTTCGGGAGAAGTGAAGTGTTGGTTCTGATGCTTCCTGTCCTCCACGGCGTGTCACAGGGACGGGGAGGAGATATCGGTACGCGAGATTCAGTAGGCGATGTAGGGTCCGCCATGCACAAAAGTTCGATCTACCAGTTGCTTGACCATGAAATCGGCGACGTCTGCGCGAGCGATCTCACCACTATTCGGCGGGAGACCATCAACTTGCACACGATATTTCCCGGTAAATGGGGTGTCGAGCAGGCGCGGCGGATGGACGACAGTGTACTCGACATCGCTTGCTTCGATCAGTCGTTCCTGCGCAGCGGAGTCACGCATCGGATATTTGAGCATCGTGTTTTTCAGTACTGCGAAGAGCATCTTTCTCGTCAGACTCTGGTATCTGTTCGGATCATGAAGTGCGCCCGATGCGCCGAGCACGATCAATCGCCGTACCCCCTGCGCTTTCATGCCGGCGAGGATGTTCGTGATCGCACGCTCCAGCAGATCGCTTTTGGCGAGACTGCGCGCGCCGAGTGCGGAAAGTACTGCGTCCTGACCAGCCAGCGAAGCGGCGACACTTGCAGCGTCCAGGACATCGCCTTGAACGACCTGAACTCTATCTGGCTCCGGAGCTGTCGCGGGATCACGGACAAAAACGGTAACCGAATGTCCGGCAGCGAGCGCCTGAGTTGTCAGCTCACGCCCCGTACCGCCGCTTGCGCCAAAAATCAGGACTCGCATTAGCCCGCCCCTCGCTTCGTCATTTCGTTTCCGAAAGTATACCTCTTCAGACAGTGTCCCACTCTTATTTATGCGTCCGGGCAGGAAGTGGGACGCTTCCAGTCGAAAATACATCTTTAGCAGCGCAAGCAGCGCGCCGCTGAGGAGAGGTCCAATGAATGCCGAGGCGAGTAGCCTGGGAATGTTGGAGCGAGAAATGCAAACAGACGAAATAGTGGAAAGCAAAGATCGTGAAATCGTTACGGTAAAGCCAGATTCTGCTGTGATGACGCGGCAGGGACTCCCGTATTTCATGGGGATTTCTGCCGAATCGGCGGGGACACTGGGTATCTCGATGCACATCGTCACGATCCCGCCCGGCGGCGCAGCGCTCCCTCATCTGCATCGGGGCTTCGAAACGGCGATCTATGTGCTGGAAGGAAAGATCGAAACACGTTATGGGCGCGGACTGAATAAGTCGGGCGTACACGGTCCGGGCGAGTTTCTCTTCATTCCTCCGGGTGTCCCGCATCACCCCCGAAACCTCAGCCTGACAGAGACGGCGAAGGCGATCGTGGCACGCAACGACCCGAGTGAGCAGGAGAATGTAGTGCCGTACAATCCGGCCGAAGACGCCTGATTTTGGTTCGACCATTCGGATTTGCAGAGTTCTCGATACAGATTGTTAAGCGAGTTATTTTGTCAGGAGGCAGCAGCGATGTTGAATGTTGGAGACAGTGCACCGGAGTTGAATGTTCCGGATCAGAGCGGCAATTCGGTGACGCTTTCGGGTCTGCGAGGTAAGGCAGTAGTGCTGTTTTTCTATCCGAAAGCGGACACTCCTGGCTGCACGGTCGAGGCGTGCGCGTTTCGCGATTCGCAGATGCATTTCGAAACCGAAAATGCTGTACTGCTCGGCATCAGCGGCGACACCTCGGACGCTCAGGCGAAGTTCGCCGACAAATTCGGGTTCAACTATCCGCTGCTCGCCGACACGGAACACACGGTCGCTGAGGCGTATGGGGTATGGATCGAGAAATCGATGTACGGCAAAAAATATATGGGTATCGATCGGACGACCTTCGTGATCGACCCGAACGGCAAACTGAGCGATATCTTCCGCAAAGTCAAGCCGGAAGGTCATGCCGACGAAGTGCTTGCAGCAATCCGCGAAGCCAACAAATAGTTCGCGCTGCCTCACCCCCGAGCCCCTCTTTCCCGAAGCTTCGGGAAAGAGGGGGCGCAAAGGCAACCTCATCTTTATCCTTGGGTTTTGCGGTTCCGGAAGCGGGCTTCCGCCACCTGTTTTGAGACAGGAAGAAGAGTTGAGATTTCAGGAGCATTTATAGGCACTGATAATGGTCAGGCTGAAAGCAGAGGTCGAGAATGGCTAAGAAAATCGTCGGGATCACGTGCAGTACCCAGGAAGCGGACGAAAAATCGGGCGCCAGACAGTATTTGAATCAGGCGTATGTGCGGGCGATCGAGCAGGCAGGCGGCATCCCTGTGATCCTGCCGGTGACGACCGAGCCAGACGCGATCGCCCGCTTTCTGAACCTCGTGGATGGCATACTGCTGTCTGGCGGAGCAGACGTCTCGCCTTCTGTCTACAAGGCGCTCCCACATCCGAAACTCGGCTCCGTGGATGCCGATCGTGACGCAACCGAGATTCCTCTGATACAGGAAGCGCTTGCGCGGGACGTGCCGATCTTTGCGATCTGTCGCGGCATTCAGACCCTGAACGTCGCGATGGGCGGCACCCTTTTCCAGCATCTGCCAGATGAGCATCCTTCCACGATCGAACATCAGCAGGGCAATCGAGGCATGGCACGACATGAATTCGTGCACGATATCGAGATCGAGAGCGGCTCGCGCCTGCATAAGATTATCGGTACACAGAGCATGAACGTCAACTCGTTCCACCATCAGGCGGTGCAAACGCTCGCCGAGGGGTTAACGGTCACCGCGCGCGCCTCCGATGGAATCGTCGAGGCGGCAGAAAGCCGACA
>JBBQPY010000079.1:0-22672 GCA_038216735.1 Chthonomonadales bacterium | reverse complement strand
GGGGTAGTAGGCACAATTGAGAGAAAAACCGGGTTAAGGAATTTCGGTCCGGCAGGAGAATGCTCGTTCGGCGGAGAATAGCGGCTTGACGAAAGTGCGTAGAATACCCAAACAGCGCACTTTTTCGAGAGAATCCGCACTCCGCCGAGATAGAGATGCCCACTGAAACAGAACCAAATACCGCCGAAGTGCGTGGTCAAATTGCAAAAGCGCACTCCTCAAATGCCAATCCAGAACTTACTGCCGTCATTGAGCAGACCGTCAAGCTCTGGAGAAAACACCACCTCGACTATGACCAGACCAAGTATGTGGTCGAACAGGTGCGAAAATCCCTCCAACTCGCCTCTCCAAAAACGCGCCGCCGTACCGTCGAACGACTCGACCGCACTGAGATCGAAAAACTGCTTGCGGCAGGCTATCAATTACAGAGCAAATACGGACTGCTCATCAAGACCCTCTTCTATACTGGCGCTCGGGTGGACGAATTCATTCACATCCGCGCCGAAGACCTGTTTCTCCACGATAGCCCGCCACAAATCCATATCACCCAGGCCAAGCGTCAGTCCACCCGCTACGTTCCCATTCTGAAAAGCCTCGCCCAAGAACTGCAAACCCATCTCAACGGGCGCAAAGCGGGCTATCTCTTCGAGAGTAACCGCCACACGCGCTATTCCGCACGCGCTATCCAGGACATCGTCAAAGAGGCGGCCAAGGCTGCCGGGATCACCAAGCGCGTCTATCCGCATCTGCTCAGGCACTCTATTGCCACCATTTTGCTTCAATCCGGTGAAGTGCCGCTCGACCAGGTGCAGAAATTCCTGGGACATCTGCAGATCAGCACCACCCAGATCTATGCCGAAACCAGCCTGCACGCTCTGGGAGAGAACTACCAACGGGCATTCGGAACTAATCCATGAACCTTCCCGACGAAGAGGATAAACTTCCCTCTCAGCTCGACGCCGACATCATTCAGAAACGCTTCCTGCTCAGTCACGAGGACCTCGACGAAGTGCGGCGTTGCCGGGGAGCGATCCTGCGGCTGTGTTACGCGATCCAACTCTGTGTCTTGCGCTGGCGGGGACACTTTCTCAAAGATGTTCGGGAGGCGCCCTGGCCTGTCTTCGAGTATGTCGCCCAACAACTGGGAATGCTGGCGATTTCCTGGACCGACTTTGTCTACGAGGAGGAGACCCGTCAGGATCAGATGCAGCGATTACGCCGTTATCTGGGATTTGCCCGCTGTGGTCCTAACCAACGGCAACAGTTGCTCGAACACCTGGTTGAGCGTGTGCCAGGAAGCGCAAAGACCTCCGTCCTTCGGGAGACGGCGGTCGAATGGCTGCGCCAGAACAAGATCGTCCGTCCCAAACCGAGTACGCTGATAGACATCATACAGGCCGCGCGTGAACGGGGCCTCCAGCGCCTCTATGAACTTCTCACCGACGCGCTGTCTGGGGAGCAACGGCAGAAATTGGAAGATTTGCTGCTTCCAAAGGACGAGGCGACACGCTCGGCGTTGGAACAGTTTAAAGCGCCTGCACGACAGGAATCACCGGAAGCTCTTCAAGAACTCATTGAACGGCTCAAGACGATCCAGTCACTGGGAATGGCGGACCTGCCTCAACTGGTCCGTCTTCATCCGGCAGCACAACGGCTCCTTGGAACCTGGGGATATCGCTATGATATCTGGAATATGCGCCGGTTTCCTACTCCAAAGCGTCTGGCGATCCTCCTGTGTTTTGTGCGGATGGCACGCGCGGAGATTACCGATTCCATCGTGGAAATGCAAGACAAACTCATTACCCGCCAGCATACGAAAGCCAGGCAACGACGCAACCAACTCCTGCAATCTACTGAACAGGCACGCACCCAGGCGATTGAGGCGTTTGAAACGGTCGGGACGCTGGTCGCAGATGAGAATGTCCCGGATGGGCAACTCCGTTCGCGTATCTTCGCCCAACTTTCCCGCGAACACATTCAGACCCTGGTCGCAGGCTGTCGGCAGATGCGTCTGGGCGGAAATACCTCGTACCTGGATTTCCTGGAACCCTCCTACAATTGACGTTTAGATAAAATTTGATGACTGGTCGTCTTCCATAAATGCACCTGTTCGACTTTCTACACGTAGATCGTCGGTTTTCGACGCAATTATTGATGACCCGTGACAGCGGAAGCGGCGCACCCGACTCATCAATAAATCGGTTTGGGACTATTGTGCTGAGATTAACTGTCTCGTCAGAGTTATCTAAACGTCAACTACAACTACACCCGGAAATACTCGCCTCAACTGCTGGAATCCACCCCCTTTGTCTTCGCGGAAAACGCGCCTCTGGAACCTGCCGTCGCACACCTGCGTGAGATCAATCGCGCGAACAAACGCAAACTCTCCCCGGAGGCGCCGGTGACATTTGTCACCCGGCGATGGAAACCTTATGTTCACCCCGAAGAAGGCAAGATTTCGCGGTCCTACTATGAACTGGCAACCTTGACCCTTCTCAATGAGCGGCTCAAATCAGGCGATGTCACCGTCGCAGGCTCGCGCCGCTGGACCGATTTCGAAGACTATCTCATTCCCAAAGCGACCTGGGAAGCCGAACGCAGCCAACACTATGCCCAGCTCGGACTGCCTCCGGATGTCAGCGTCTTTCTTAACCAACTCGGGCAGTATCTGGACGAAGTCACCCAGCGCGTCGAGAAGCGCGTGACTCGCAATGGCGCTCTTACCATTGATGCTGAAAAAGGCACCTTTCGCTTGACCGCCTTCAAAGGAGAGCAATCGCCCGCTTCGGTCAAGGAACTCAAAAACCTGCTCGAAATCCGTTTTCCGCGGGTCGACCTGGTCGATCTGCTCATTGATATGGACAATGAGACCGACTTTCTACGTCATTTTTTGCATGTGGGCGGCGAACTGTCGCGACTGTCTCCGGCCCATCTTCGGCGCAATGTGTTGGCCGCTCTCATTGCGACCGGTTGTAACATCGGCCCCCAACGGATGGCGGTCGCCTCCCCCGGAATAGGGGTCTGGGAGATCAACCAGATCGCCGATTTCTATTTTACGGAGGAGGCGCTCAAAGCCGCCAGCATTGATCTGGTCAATCATGCTACGTGCCTGCCGCTGTCGCGTGCTTGGGGGCAAGGGGACGCCTGCTCCTCGGATGGGATGCGCTTCTATGTTCCGGTCAATGTCCTTGCCGCCGATTACAGCGGCGTTCTCAAAGACCATGGCGTCACGATGCTGGCGCACACGGCCAACAACTATCTGCAGATGCACCAGAAGCCTATTCCTTGTCGGCTGCGTGAATCCACCTTCAGTCTGGACGGCCTGATGGAACATGAGACCGAACTCGATCCCCAGATCTGCTATACCGATACGCACGGCTACACCGAGGTCGTGATGGCGACAGCCTCGCTGCTGGGGTTCGATTTGGCTCCCCGGATTCGCGATGTCAAAGACCAGACCCTCTACAAGATGGACCGCACCAAAAAGTATACCCACCTGGACCCGCTGCTAACAGGAACCATCCGTCCCGAACGCATCCGTCAGTCCTGGGATGAAGTCGTTCGGGTGATCGCCTCGATTAAGGCGCGTAACGTCTCGCCTTCGCTTATCCTGCATCGCCTCGGTTCGTATGCCCGCAGAAACAGCATTCACCAAGCATTAGCTGAGATCGGTCGGGTCTATAAAGCGGCGTTCATTTTGACGTACCTTGATGACGAACCGTTGCGTCGCCGAATGGGACGCGAACTCAACAAAGGCGAAGGGTCGCATGAGTTATCGCGCTTCCTATGCTTCGGCAAAGAAGGAGCGTTGCGCGGTCGGGAATTTGAAGACCAGGTTCATACCTTCAGTTGCCTCTCGCTTCTGCATAATGCGGTGGTCGGCTGGAATATTCACCAGATGGGCTTGCTGATAGAACAGTTACGTCAAGAAGGGCGCACGATCTCTGACGAGGATATCCAGCGTGTTGCACCACTCATGTGGCGACACATCAATCCCTTCGGTCAATATCACTTTGACCTGACCCGAATGCGGCGCGTTCCTTAACCCGGTTTTTCTCTCAATTGTGCCTAGCACCCCGACTGCGCTTCGTCGTGCCCGTTCGGACCGTCAATGCCGGCCCCAACAGCAAGTACTTCAATGTTGGAAAGGGCATCACCTATTACAACTTCACCTCCAACCAGTTCAGTGGCCTGCATGGGATCGCCATTACGGGCACGACCCATGAGGCGCCCTGGCTGTTGGAAGGTCTGCTGGAACAGCAGACCGTGCTGCAGCCGATAGAGATCATGGCGGACACAGCCGCCTACTCGGATGTGATCTTTGGCCTCTTCTATCTGCTGGGTTACCAGTTCAGTCCGCGTCTGGCCGACGTCGGCGAAACGCGCTTCTGGCGGATGGATCCGGCTGCAGACTATGGATCGTTGAACGGCTTGGCGCGCCAGAAGGTAAATACTGACCTGATCCGAGATAACTGGGATGACCTGTTGCGCGTCGCCGGTTCACTGAAACAGGGCACGATTAGCGCCTCAGAACTGGTCCGCTCGCTTCTTCGGAGTGTGCGGCCCTCCACTCTGACGCGGGCGCTCGGAGAATTGGGTCGGATCACCAAGACGCTTTATCTACTGCCGTATATCGACGATGAGACCTACCGACGGCGGATCCTGGTGCAGTTGAATCGGCATGAAGGCCGACACGCTCTTTCGCGCGATGTGTTTCACGGTCGGCGGGGTGAATTGCGTCAACGTTATCGGGAGGGACAGGAGGATCAATTGGGAGCGCTGGGATTGGTGGTGAACGTGATCGTGCTGTGGAATACGCTCTACATGGAGGCAGCCGTCAACCATCTGCGTGCTGGTGGCGCGGTCATCGCTGCGGAAGACCTGACCCGCCTGTCTCCCTTGGGACACGAACATATCAATTTCCTGGGCCGCTACATCTTTGCACTGGTTGAGGCTGTGAAACGCGGCGAACTGCGCCCTCTCACACTACCGGAAGCGAACGAGCTTGCTTAGCGTACGTTTTCGTTCCAATGATTGTCAGACCCCGTAATCAGACTGCCCGCCGCGCTGGTGCGTCCGTTGCCGCGTACGCACGCAGGCAAGGAAATCGCGTCTACACCGCCCGATGAGACGGCGCGTTGGCAAGACGGCAAACATCGGCTCACCGCCCACGTCTGGAACGATCTGGTACTGCCCGACCAGAAGCCTGGTGCACCGACGTTTCGGATCGTAGCCATCTATGATGCGCGCTACAAAGAGCCGTTGCTGCTCTTGACCACGCTGGCGGTGCGTGCCTGGGCGGTGTGGCGCTTGTATCGGGATCGCTGATCGGTGGAGCAGTTGCCGCTTGCCGCCAGGCCGATGCTGGGCTGTGAACGGGCGTTCGTGTTCGGTCAGGAAAGCCGCTATCGCCTGCCGGAGTTGGCGCTTTTGGCGGGCAACGTGCTCTCGTATGTGGCGGCGACCAGCCCACCCATCGCGTCGGGTTTCTGGGATCGAGCGGCGCGTCCCACGTGCGGTCGTCTGCGGCGGGCGTTGGGACGGCTCAATTGTGCGGAGTTGCCCGTGTGGGAAGGACAACTTCGCAAAAAGATCAGCGTCACGGCGCATCTGTGGACGGGCGTGAGGGCACATCGGCGACAGAAGGCGGGGGCAGACCCGACCAAGACGGACAAAGCCGCCTGATTTACCGGAAAGTAAAGCTTATAGTTTGAGAACTAATTATTGCCTGAACGGGGCAAGAGCGGATTCTGACCCGAGGATCGTCACAGACGGTACAACCGTAATTCACCAATCAGTAAGCTAATCGGCAGGATTTTGTGTTTACTCCTTGCTCGGACGGATGCGGACGAACAAGCCAAAGGTAAGCGGATTATTTCCATAGGAAGCGTTCAGCGTCCCCGGGAAGCTGTAGACGCCTGCGTAGGCGCCAAGCCCATAGTCGAAATGGTCTCTGCTGTAGAGATTGTGTACATAGCCAAACAGGAGCTTATTGATAGTGTAGTTTCCGGTCGGCACAGCATCAAGTTCGCCCTTATCGACCCGCTCGAAGCGGGCAAAAATCTGTCCCTTCCCATGGTAATAGGTCGCTTCGGCAAGCCACGAGTTGGAATCGGCAGTCCCCTGAACGATGTTTGCCCCGAAGTAGGCGGTCGCGGAAAGATTGTCGCCGTGCGGAAGCGCGTGGCTGTAAGCAGCGCTCAAAGCGAGACGGTGCTGATTGACATCGGATTTCAAATAGCCATAGGAAGCGCTGAACGACCAGTCGCGGGTTGGGTTGTAGCTGAGACGACCAGACGCAGAGTTGAGTACGAATCGACCGATGCCGTACTGGACCGCGCCGGGTTCGTCGCTGTTGAAGACAGACCCCTCGAGTTTCCACTTGTTCCGATAGACCAGCCCCAGGGTCACCACGCCAAAGCTGATATGGCTTCCGTCGAACCAATCGTGGCTGATCGGCGCTTCGGGGATCTCGAGACCGCTCGTGCGGTGCAGGTACATGACATTTCCAAGCGCTGGTTCGCCGACCGGACCGCCATAAATGAAGCCTGACAGGGCGCTGGAAAGTGGGTGACTGTAGCTGAGAGCGAGTTCCGCAAAAATATTATGGGGGTCCTTTCGGTCACCGATCGAAACGCCATGGACGGTGAAGCCGTTCTGAAAGAGGTTGGGCACGCCGTGTGAGCCGTTGAGGAGAGGGTCGAGCGAGGTCATGAAGTGCAGCCCGAGTACGCCGCCTCCCAACTCCCTGCGTCCCATGAGCATGATCATCGAATTGCTGAAAAAACCTTTATCGCCGCGCTTGCCGCCTGCGTCGACATAACCCGCCTGAATGGTTCCCATCGTACCGAACTCGAAACCAGCGAATGACGGCAGCATTTTCATGAACATCGGAGACGAGTCCGGCTGCCATGAGGTGCCCGAACCTTCCCGATAGGCTGGCCAGTCGCCGATGCTTGCCTTCATCTGCATACCTTCCATGCCCGCCATTCCCTGCATACTGTCGATCGCTCCTCGCATCGCGCTGCCGGGAGTGATCGTGAAGGAAAGGAGGGCGCTGTTAGCGACGGCAGACTTTAAGTTCAGATCGAGTTTGTACTGTCCGGGCTGAGGGAAAGTAAGATGGAGAGTGTAATAACCTGGCTTTTCGCCCGGCGTCACTTTCGGATGATCGAGGGTCATGCCGGACATCTCGGGCATCGAGAGAACGGCGGTTACGCTGAGCCCCTGGCTGGCCGCCATCGATTTTGTATCCGTTATGAATATATCGAGAGTGGCCGCCTTCCCCGCGACGATTGTCTTCAGATCGGTTTTGATTACTGCCGTATAAGGTTCGATGGTCACGGATTGCCGGGCAATGCCTGGAAGCGAGAGACAAATATTGGCCGCGAGTACGAGGACAAATGCAAGTTTATGTATCATATATCTCCACGAATCGAGCTGTATGCCAAAAGTGTGGCAGTTGTCTTCCAAATGTTTTCATTCTCGACCTGGCCACTGACACTGCGTTTGCCTGCGCAGTGGGTCTCTCCCGTTTCATCTCTACCGACAGGAAGAAGTTCAGCCCCGTACGAATGACCGCGACCGCTACGAGTTTACCGATCTAATCCCAGATCGGTGAAACCGCCGTTCCGAGAATGTCTGCGCCGAGTTCGAACTCCAGTGCGAGTGCGAGATGCCGCGCGAAGATCAGGCGCGCCCCGGTGAACTCGGATGTCTTGTGCGCTGCGAGGGTACGTACGAGATGTAAAATCGCGACGGATACCCCGATCGTAACCAGCACGGCGCCGAAGACCTCGACACCGTGCTTTACCCAGCGCACGGCAGCAATGATTGTGCTTTCGATGGAATCTGGCGTAAGGATCATCGATGTCATATTCCTCGGACGAACGGGATCAGTGGTGCTTGTACCAGCCGACACCTCGAATGTCATTCTAGACAGTGGTCTGGTGGCACTTGAAACATTGGTTCACTTTTGCGTCCGGCTGCTTTGCAACGCTCGCGGAAACCATCGTGAAGTGCATCGTATAGTGGCTCGGGGGAGCCTGATGGCACTGAACGCAGTCCTGAGAGTTTGGCGACGGATGGCGAAATTCGGGGATTGTCCATTTCGTCACAGTATGACATGAACCTGTAGTTTAGCGATATGTGCGGGCTTTTGTCCGCTTTCTCAGGCGGCAGCAGACGCCGCCTCGTCGTAATGTCTGGTTTCATAAGCACGTTTCACTTTCCACGGTTTACTTTCCAACGTCGATACCGAGCTGTACCACCGACTGTCGCAATGCCTGCCCACGCTGTCGTGTTTAGGTTCGCTGCCCTCCGATCGCGAAATCTCGGAGTAGGAATGCAAGGTATACTCGCATTCCCGTCGGCTTCACACATCGAACTACTTGTTCTCGTTCATTCCTCCGCCGCTCATTCCACCTCCTGTCATCGGCTGACCATTCGCTCCGCCTTGCGTACCGGGATGAGTCGTATTTCCCATACCGTCCATGTTGCCATGTGTACCAGTGCCGGACATATTATTTCCTGTGCCTCTACCGGGCATATGATCTCCTGCACCTGTACCGGGCATATTGCTGCCAGTGCCTCTGCCGGACATATCATCCCCGGGTCTGGATATGTCCGACGGATTTGTTCGCGGCGTAGTCGGGGTCGTGTTACCAGTATTCGTGGGTGCAGTGGAACTATTGTCAGGGTTGATATTTTGGGTGCTGCAGCCCGCTGTGAAAACACCCGGTAGCACCGCGCTCAGGGCCCTAAGGCTAACCTCAATAATTATCGAGCGAAATTTTCGGCTATTTTGATCGCAAAACGACCCCAAATTCAGTGCGGTAATTTTTGCGCGTTGCCTAACAACAATTCAATTCGTGTTGCGTACCATTTCCATCTCTCCTTTTTTGCTGTTTGTGAAACATCGATTTTCACGACATTGATGTTGTGGACATCGATAGCTCACCGTTCGACTCACTAGCCGATCAGGTAATTTCGCATCATTCCCGTGTCTTCATGTTCTAAGTTATGGCAATGATAGAGAAACATACCCGCGTAATCCGCGAACCTCATCAGCAGCGTCACCCGCTCGCCCGGCATGACCAGTACCGTGTCTTTCCAGCCTTCATCGATGTAACCCGGTCCGAGAGTGTTCCAGTAGGCTTGAAATGCGGGGGAGACCTTTCGCTCCACAACCTGGAACTGTACGCCGTGGATGTGAATCGGATGCGGCATCTTCATACCGCTCATCATGCCCATCCCGCCCATCATCCCCATACCACCGCCCGCTGCGCTGTCGTTGTCGAGCAGCCATGTCTCCTGTGTATTGAGCCGGACCTTTTCGTCCTCAGCCACCTCTTCCAGACCGAAAGTCCGATCATTGAGCAGCCACTTCATGTGACCCATCGCGGTACGGATCGTCCGCGGCGCCTCATTATTGATCGAGTCGGTTGCACGGAGACGCGTGATATTCGATAGCCGGGACGCAAGGATCGGATTTACGATTTGCTTATCGTCCCCGCGCTTCGTGACACTGACCGTCAGCACCGACAGCGGAGCGCCGTTAGGCAGGGAGGCGGCACTCTGCATCATGCCCATAGCAGGCACAGAGAATTCCAGACTTTGCAGCTTCAGCTTTGCGCCGACCTGTAGGCGACTGAAGTCGGTCCACAGTTCCACCCGCTCGGCAGGAGCCAGCGTCACGTATTTACGCTGCACCGGCTGCTCCAGCAGACCGCCATCGGTTCCAATGATCGTCAATGGACTGCCGTCGTCCCAGGCAAGCTTGTAGATACGGGAATTCGAGCTGTTTAAGAGGCGCAGCCGATAGGCTGTGGCAGCAACCGGCAGCTCGAAATCATGGTGTCCGTTGACCATGACGGTATCTCCGAGAAATCCCGTCATGCGGTTCATCATGCCATCCGGCAGGTAAATCAACTGGTTGTCGGAGTCGAATGTTCTGTCCTGTAAAACTAAAGGCACATCGAACTCGTCCGCTGGCAGCCGCGCCCTGTCTTCTTCTTCGTCGCTGACCAGCAGCAGCCCGGCAAGCCCCAGATACACTTGCGGACCCGTTCGGTCAGCCGGATGCGCGTGATACCAGTAAGTGCCCGCTCTGTTTTTCACTTCGAATTCGTAAACGAATGTTCTGCCGGGACCGATTGCGTTGCGCGGATGGCCGTCCATCGCTGCAGGAACAAGCATTCCGTGCCAGTGAACAACCGTCGCCTCCGGCAATCCATTCGTAAAGTGCACACGCAGCGTTTGACCTCGACGTACGCGAATGATCGGACCGAGATAGCTATTATCCATCACCTGCAAACTGGAGCTACCGCCTCGAAGCACCTTTCCCTCGAAGTGCCAGACCCGCGTCGGCGCTCCCGATTGTAGAGAAACACTGGCTGCCACCGCCTTCATTCCGATTTCCACAACGGGCTCGAAACCGGCAGAAGCACCGGATGACTTTCCATCGATGAGCGACGGTTTGTCGCCTGAATTGCGCGTATTGTTCGACTGTATGGCGACTAGCGCTCCGACTCCCGCTGCGGAACCCAGCCCTGCTAGACTTATAAACTGCCGTCTGTTCATGTTCTCATTTCTCCCCTATCCTTGCCCGACAGGCTGCCTGCGGCACGGCTATTTGCCGTGCGTCCCGATATAATGCTCGAAGAACTGCTTTAGCTCCGGTTCGCTGCTGCAATCAAAACCGTGAGAGTGTGCTTTGTCCATCGCTTGTTCGGACGAGAGCCCCTGACGTGTCGCCATGTGCATGAAGCCTATTGCGCCCGCACGCATTCCGGCCGCGCAGTGAATGAGGACGGGTTTTGGAAGGGTATCGATTTCGGAGAGTAAACGTGTTGTCAGTGCGTCACTAATCTCTTCCTTGCGTAGCGGAATATTCAGGTAGGTGAGTCCCGCCCCTTCCGCGATCGCCTTTTCTTCGGGCAGCGCCCCTTCTTCACTCGGGGCACGCAGGTTGAGAACCGAGCGAAATCCCTCCTGCGCCGCCTGGTTCAGCTGCTCTTTCGTGACCTGCCCTGTCACCGTAACCTCTTCGCTCAGTTTTGTGCCCTGCATATCCATTTGCTCCTTTACTAAATTTCGTTGGGTTAGTTCGGTTTTACTGTCGTATACCCTGCCGCTTTCCACGCTGCCATGCTACCGGGCACACTGCAAACGTCGGTAAAGCCATTCTGCTGTAGCACACTTGCAGCCACGCTCGCCCGATATCCGCTGCCGCAGTAGACGACGACCGGCTTTCCTTTCTCGACGACATCGAGATGCTTCGTCAGGTAGGGTGCAAAGAGGTGCCTGGCTGTCGAAATAAAGCCTTCGTTCCATTCGTCGTCGCGGCGCACGTCGAGCACCTGAAAGCTGTTCGTTGCGGTCGAGAGCTTTTCGTGAAGTTCCTGAACGCTCATCTCATAGGTGCGCTCGAACGGTAGACCGGCTTCGAACCAGCCGCGCATTCCCTGCTGCAAGTACCCCGCAATGTTCTCGAAGCCCACGCGCAGCAGATGCCGCTCCACTTCGTCGAGTTTGTCATCGTCAGAAAGGACCAGCAGGACGCGCGCATCGGCTTCCAGCATCCAGCCAGCCCATTGGGGAAACTCACCCCTGAGCGCGATGCTGAGTGAACCCGCGATGTGCCCGCCGCCAAAGGCTTCTATTTCTCTGGTATCCACGATCACAGTTCCTGGCTTTTTCATCTCCTCATGAAACGTACGGGCATCCACCGGCAGGACGCGGGGAAGGCAGCGGGTGAGTGCCGGACCCTGCGCGTTCACTTTCTTCATGCGCGGATAATAGAAGGGAGCCGGGGGAAGATCCGAAAGCACTGCTTCGATAAACGTTGCTTCGTCCTTTATTTGGAGTTTCGGATTGTGCAGCCGCTCGTAACCGATTGTGCTCGTATTTCTATCGCCGATGCTTCCACCGCAGGGAGAACCCTGTCCATGTGCCGGATACACTTCGACTTCATCGCCGAGTTTAAGAAGTTTGTCATGGAGCGTGTGGTAGAGTGCGCGAGCGAGCTCCTGCGCGCGGCCGTGTCCGAGCAGATCGGGACGACCTACTTCTCCCGCAAAAAGTGTGTCGCCGCTGAAGAGCGCCCAGCGTTCTACCGACCCTTTGCCGCCGCTAACGAGATAGCACACGTGTTCCGGCGTGTGACCCGGCGTATGAAGCGCCTCGATCGTAAGGCTTCCGAGGGACAGACTATCGCCCTCACGCAAAGCCTTGTGCTCGAATCCGTATTCACTCGTCTCCCCAACAAAGATCGGCGCACCGGTAGCTGCGTGAAGCTCTAGACTTCCCGAAACGAAATCGGCATGGATGTGGGTTTCCAGGATGTGTGTGATGCGCACGTTATGCCGACGCGCATGTTCGAGATACACATCCACATCGCGGCGTGGATCGATGACAGCGCAAACCCCGTTGCTCTCATCTCCCAGTAGGTATGAAAGATGCGCGAGCCCCTCTGCTTTTATGGTTTCAAGAAACATTCTCACTCCTTTGCTGCTGACACACCGGATGCCTCGAGAAGAGGGCAGGGGCACAATACATGCTCTTACATCGCCCCTGTCACACTCGTACATAGCTCAAACTACATATCGCCGCTCATACCGCCAGCAGGCGGCATCGGCTTACCATTCGGGTCGGCTGGCTTACCCGGAGCAGTCATCTTGCCGGGATCAGCTGGCTTTGCCATACCGCCCATGCCCGGCATGTCGCCCATGCCACCACCCATCCCGCCCATTTTGCCGCCCATACCCTTGCCAGGCATCGTGTCGTCGGACGTAACTATTCAGCCTTGTAATTGCGGGTAGAGCGGTCTTCCCGTAAAGACATGTTCAAGCGCAGGCAGGAGCGACTGACCCTGCTTTCGCAGCGTCGAAATGTAGGAGCGGATCGCACAGAACGACTCTGCACCGGCGCGGCTGCGAAACGTGCCTGAGACTTTCTGCTGGACTTTGACCATGCGTATGTCGCGCTCCGCCAGATTGTTGTCGAAAGGCACAGCAAAGTCTGCCAGGAAGCGCAGCGTGTCGGCTTCATACTCTGACAGACGATCCAGCAGATTGCGCGCACGGCTCTGCTTTGCTGTGCCCCGCTTGCCGGTCGCAAGAGGCGGGGGGTTTGCCGCATAGCCTGAGGCGACACTCTGGCGATAGCGCGCGGTGAAAGCAGTCTGCACCTCTGCAGACAGACAGCCGCGCTTTTGCTCTGCTGCCGCTGCGACAGCGTTTTTGATCTCGACGAGCAGTGCGCTCATCGTCTGTGCCCAGACCTGCCCATCCGATCCGCGCTTTCTCCTCGTTGCAGAGCTGATGCACCGCGCCTGCCAGCCCCACATCGTCCAGAGCGAGCGAACGTAACCCGCTGACCAGCCGCCGCGATTCGAGGACAGCATCCGACAGATAGTGCATTCCCTGATCCATCGTCGCGACGAATTTCTCTTTGTTGCCGTCCTCCTGCGCCGCGATCAGACCGCGCACGAGAGTACGCTGCCGCGCCAGCAGCAGATGATTGTGGATCGCCACAGAAGCGCACTCGCCCAGCGCCTGCACCGCTGCCTCGTCCTGATCGGTGAAGGCGCCGCCACAGATTTTATTGGTTAAATAAAGGCTTCCCAGCACAACTCCGCAATGCCGGATAGGAATACCGAGTAAACTATCCATCGCCGGATGCTTAGGCAACGCGCAAAAATTACAGCACTGAATTTAGGGTCGTTTTGAGATCAAAATAGCCGAAAATTTCGCTCGATAATTATTGATGTTAGCCTTAGGCGGAAATCCCGCCGATTCGGCATGGTCACTCAGCCTGTCCATCCTCAGCGGCTTTTCACAGTCAAGCAACAGGTTCAGGATACCCTTACCCGTCGGACGTGATCCGATCGCCTTCTCTTCCTCCGGCGAGAGCCCTGCGGTGATGAAGGCTAGCAAACCCGCGCCGTCCGGTCGTGCGACGCCAAGGGCAGCGTACTGCGCCTGTACCATCGTACGCGCCGCCTCTACTACATGTGCGAGGCCGCTTAGACCGCTCTGGCTGGAAAGCATATCGTCGGCAACATGACTTGTAATTTCTGATACGAGATTGGTGAGGCTGGTAAGCCGATCATTGTGCCGATGCGCGTGCCCTCTCTCCTCCGAGCGGCAAGCCACAATCAACGAGCCGAGCGTCTACCGTGCAGTGTCCTGAATCGGGGATATCGTAAGAGACACGAGAATCTGTATGCCGGACCGGGTAACGCAGACAGTCTCTGCGGGAAGCGGGAACTCGTTGTCTGCTCCCTCGGCGAAGTCCAGACAGGCCAGCAGCGGCTGCCCGGGCGGCAGGAGAGCGTTGACGGAATAACCGAAAATCTCCTCGCCGGAGTAGCCGAAAACAGTTTCCGCATGGCGGTTTCAGGAGACGATCTTGCCGTGAACATCACAGAGCAAAATTGCGTAAGGCAGCGCTTCCAGCAAAATCGGCAGAGCCAGCGTAAACAAGGGGTCGGCAATCATAGCGCTGGCCCCTTCCCTGGTTCTCGTATAGACTCAGTGCCTCCCCGGTGTCAGAACCCACTGGCATAATCTATCCTCCTGGCGGAGCCCTTCCTATTTTCGGCATCCAGACAAAAGAGCGTTTATATTTCCTTTGACAAAAGTTTTGTATCGGCTGCGCCGGTTACGTGAGTATGCCGGTGGTGAATATCTGGATAGTGTGCGTGAGAATGGGTCATTGGCTCATGGATATGTTCGTGGGTGTGCGGTTCGGTTAAATCGGTTCCTGGCGCGTGTTCGTGCCGGTGGTGTTCGTCGTGAACGTGGCTATGTGAATGTTCCAGATGCTCGTGCGTGTGAGAATGTTCATGCTTTTCGGTCAGGTGCAGCCAGACGCCGCCCGCCATGAACGCGGCAGCCACAAGGAACAAAACCCCGATCGGCTCATGCAGCAGGACGAGCGAAACGATCGCGCCGACAAAAGGAGCCATCGCAAAGTAAGCTCCTGTTCGTGCCGTCCCAATGTGGCGCAGAGCCATTACGAATAGCGCGAGGCTTAGACCATAGCCCACGAAACCCACCAGCAGTGCCGCACCGATCACGGGGAATGGAGGCAGTTTCGCGCCCAGACTCAGCGCAATAGTCAGATTCACCGTTCCCGCTACAGCGCCTTTTATTGCCGCTGTCTGGTAGGGGTTGCTTGCAGAAACCTTCTGCGTCAGGTTGTTATCGATCCCCCAGCACAGACACGCGCCGACTACCGCCAGTGCGCCGAGCGGAAGGCGGAATCCATTCGCGCCGTGCCAGGAAAGGACGACACCGCCCACAACAATCAGAGCCATGCCGAGCGCGATTCGCTTATCAAAGTTTTCCTTGAAAACGAACCACGCCAGCAGCGCCGTGAAAACGCCCTCCATATTCAGCAGGAGCGAGGCAGTCGAAGCCGTAGTCAGCTGCAAGCCCACCATCAGTAACACCGGGGCGCAAATGCCGCCGAAGAAGACCGCTCCCGCCAGCCAGGGATAATCCTTGCGCGGCAAGGGTGGCTCGTCTTTTGCCCGCCGAATAAAGTAGAGAGCCGACAATCCCAGCCCGGAGCCGATATAGAGCAGACCTGCTATCATCACGGGGGGAGTATGCGCGAGCAGCATTTTTGCAAACGGCGTACTCAGACCAAAAAGCACGGCCGCAAGCACCGCAAAACCGATGCCTTTCGGTCGTGCCTGTTGGGTATCAGTGGAAGCATTCATCGATTTCATCCATCCTGAACTTCTTTGTACGTCGGCTTGTTATCTATCGCCACAAAGCTGAAAATCTGCTGATCGCGAACTCAGTCCGCGAACGACTTTTCGCCCGTTGTATCCACCAAAGCAGGCGCAGCGTCCACCTTTACCTCCGTGGATTGTGTCCTTATCGAGGAGGAAAGCCGATGGAAGCCAGCCTCTGCTGTAGTGCAGTGCTGCTGGTTTGCTCCGTATCAAATGTTACGGTCACATCCTTACTGGTCAAATCGACATCCACCGTCTGCACCCCCGGCAGTTTTCCAAGTGAGTTCTTGATCGAGTTCGCGCAGCCCCCGCATTCAATGTCTGAGCAGTGCGCGGTCCATGATGTTGTCATCGTCGTCCTCCTTTCTGAGAACTTCGTCGATGCTGTTTCTTATATTTTCCTATGTGCTTGCGGTGAGCAGGCTGCCTTCCGAGCGCCGCAGCATAACAGCATTGACGGCAACGATAATCGACGAAGCGGACATCAAAAGCGCGGACACTTCCGGACGGAGCGACCAGCCCAAAAGGTGATAGAAGGCGCCTGCCGCCACCGGGATCGCCAGCACATTGTAGACGCTCGCCCAGACCAGGTTCTGCTTCATCTTGCGCACCGTCGCTTTCGACAAAATGATCGCGTTCAGGATATCGAGCGGGTCGGACTGCATCAGGACGATCTTCGCCGCCTCCGTCGCCACATCCGTTCCGGCTCCAATGGCGATCCCGATGTCGGACTGTGCCAGCGCCGGAGCGTCATTTACCCCATCGCCGACCATCGCGACAAACTTGCCCTCGTTCTGGAGTTTCTTCACGTAGTCGGCTTTGTGCTCCGGCAGCACTTCGGCGAAGACGCGATCGATACCGACCTCTTTTGCCACTGCTTCTGCAACGACTTTATTGTCTCCGCTGACCATTGCCGTCTCGATGCCCAGCTTCTTCAACTCGGCAACGGCGCGTTTCGCGGAAGCCTTGATCGGGTCGGCAACGCCAACGACCGCGGCAGCCTTCCCGTCCACTGCGAGCAGAATAAGCGTACGCCCCGCCGCAAGCATCCGGTCGAGCCCTTCCTGTACCGGCGCGAGCGAAACGCCTTCCTTTTCCATGAGTGTTGCATTGCCGACCAGGACGCGCTTTCCCTCAACGCTTGCTTTGAGACCATGTCCGGCGATATTCTCGAAGTCCGTCACTTTTTGCGCTTCGGGCAGAGAACGCTTCTTCGCTTCTTCCAGGATCGCGACCGCCAGTGGATGGCTCGAACTGCGCTCCGTCGCCGCCAGCAGACGAAGCGCCTCCTCTTCTGTCGTACCAGGCGCCGTGACGATGTCCGTAACCCGCGGCTTCCCTTCTGTCAGCGTTCCGGTCTTATCCAGCACGACCGCCGTGATGCGCGAGGCGCCTTCGAGTGTGGCGGCGTCCTTGATCAGAATATGATGTTTTGCCCCCAGTCCAGTCGCCACCGCCACCGCAGTCGGCGTAGCCAGACCCAGCGCATCGGGGCAGGCGATCACGACTGCAGAGATCGCGAAAGTCAGGGCAGTCAGGAACGACGCCCCTGCCCCCCAGCGCCAGGCGACAAACGTGACTATCCCTGCTCCTACGGCGAGCACCACAAGGTAGGCAGCAGCCCTGTCGGCAATACGCTGACCCGGAGCCTTCGAATTCTGCGCCGTCTCTACCAGTCTGGCGATACGGCTGAGGGTCGCCTCTTCGCCGACTGCCGTCGCTTTGTAAGTGACCGACCCCGCGCCGTTGACAGAGCCGCCGATCAGTTTGTCACCGGGCTTCTTTTCGACCGGAAGACTTTCACCCGTCACCAGGGCTTCGTCCACCGCCGTTTCTCCTTCGGTGATCTCGCCGTCGACGGGAACGCGGTCGCCGGGTCGCAGCACAATGAGGTCGCCTTTTACGACCTCTGCTGTCGGTATCTCCAGCTCTCTGCCGTCTCGCAGAACGCGCGCTTTGGGAGGGACGAGGTCGAAGAGGGCGCGCAGGGCGTTGGAGGTGCCGCGCCGCGACTTCATCTCCATCCAGTGTCCGAACAATACGAACGTCACCAGCATCGCCGCCGCTTCGTAGAACAGCTCTTTCGAGCCGATAACGGTAAGGTAGACGGAGGCGAGATAGGCTGCCAATACGCCGACGGCAATCAGGACAGACATATCCAGCATTCTATTGCGCAGGGCATGATAGGCTCCGGAGAGGAACATCCATCCGCACCAGAATACAATGGGGGTCGTGAGCGCGAGCAGAGTCCAGGAGCGGACAGCGTCGGAGAGAGGAAGGTGAATGCCGAGCATCTCGCCCATCGGCGACAGCAGCACGACCAAGATCGACAGCGCAAGAGCGACCCAGAACCGTGTGCGAATGTCGGCTTCCATGCTCGCCGCCATTGCCGGGTCGCTCATGTCGTGCGCCATGCCGCCGTGTCCGCCCTGATGTTTGCCAGTATCCATCACCGCCGCGTTCATCGACATACCAGAGCGGCCCTCACCGGTGTGCCCCTGCCCATGGTGCATAGTATGGTCGGAAGCGGCTTCCTTATCCTGCAAGACAGCGGCATCTGGAGCTTCTATTTCGAGAGGCGTATTTGCTTCCGGAGGGGGCAGTTCGACCTGCAAGTGGTCATGTTGGGGTGGCGTCATAGCGATACACTCCGGCTCCGATTGGTTAGGCACAGCTTCCCGGTGCGAAAACGCTTCGCACCGGGAAATCGAAGGCTAACCCACATGAACGAGAAGGGTTTTGTAGCGGCTGATACCCGCCTTCTGCGCCTTGATGATATTTCGCGCGAGCTGCTTCACTTCTGCTCTGTCACTCTGTTTGAGCGCAGGCTTGCTCATATCGATCGCAGCCTGATGGTGCGGAATCATCATCTCGAAGAACATACGATCCGACATGATTTTCATCGACGTCATGCCTTTCATATCCGAGTTCATCAAGTCTGCCTGCTTCTGGGAAGGCTCGACGCCATACCATTTCTGCAGCCAGCCGGTCATCTGCTCGATCTCTTTCTTCTGATCCGAGATGACCATGCGTGCCTCTTTTTTGGTTTCAGCGTGTTTGGCGACTGTCAACGCCTGCTGTGCCATATCGAGCGCCGCCTGATGGTGGGCGATCATCTGTGACATGAAGGCGATATTGAACTCCTTGCCGGAAAGTCCCTTCAACGCCTTCATGCCGCTCGTGCCTATTGGCATCGAGCGCATAGTCATTCCCTTGTGCTGTCCATGCATCCCCGACATCGGGGAGTGCCCGGGATGCTGCGCATGAGCCAAGGGAGTGAGTACTATACTGGCGAGTACGAAAATCGGCATCTGTTTCTTCATTTAGGTCCTCGAGTTCCTTCTCTTCACAATGCGTCAGGGAGCAGGCAAAGTAAATACCTCGTTCTATAGACGGTAGAAGTTTTGCATGAGTTCCCGTCATTCGCCATGCAGACGGTGGCGCTGATTCGCGGTTGATTGTACTCCATCGACCCTAATGTACAACGAAGTCAGGACATAACCGAATTTGGCAGACGAAACGACTAATGCAGCATGCGTGCGATAGCCTCCAGGCTGCAGTGAGCCGCGCAGAGCATCTGCGGAGTCATCAGCGCCATGAGACCGATTCCGGTCAGGAGAGCCGTTACTGTCCACTGCCAGAGGTTCGCCCGGGGAGTCATCGCTGGCGGTGTTGAATGCTTTGCATAGGCGATGAGACGTTCCACACGCTTTTCGGTCGCGCAGGCGGCTTCCTCTGCAAAGGCGAGCGCGATCGTCGGCATCGGTTGTTGCACGAGTACAGGAACACCCTGCGCACGAAGAATCGCTGCTGCAAGCGCCAGGGGCTCGCCGGTTGTCGATACCGCCGCGACATCGCAGCTCAGTTCGGCCTCTTCGCGCCATCGACGGGAAAGCAGCCGAACGGGCTGCAGAAAGAAGAACAGGCAGTTCAGTACGCTCACAACGAGTGTGAACCAGACGTCACCTGCCCGCAGATGGCTTATCTCATGGGCAACGACAGCTTCCAGTTCCGTCTCGCTCGAAGACGCTGCCAGTTCCGTCGACAGAAGGCAGTAGGGATGCCAGAAGCCGAGCAGACAAGAGTAAGCCATCGGAATATTCGCCTCGAAGAAACGAGGAGAGTTCTTTCCCTGTCGCTCATAGTGTGCCTGTACTCGCGCAACAACCGATGCCAGCTTCGGAGAAGCGGGCTGCAGGAACGGCGATAAGTCCCGCTGTAAGCCTGCCGTCGCCCACACGAGACGCACAATCGACCCAATGCCCCAGGCAAGCAGCAGCCAGGCAAATCCATTGATTGCAAAACCTAGAGAGCCCATATGTATATACTGAGAGGGCGGCGCCAAAAATTCGTACATCGTACGACACAGGTCGTTATGATGGAGGATGGCAGGGGCATGCACATGGTGCAGCGTCACTCCGCCGACCGCCAGCACACCCAGTGTCACCGGCGGAACCACAAGCGCTGCGAAGAGTAGATTCTTTTTTCGATATGCGGGCAGTCCCGGCAGTAGACGAAACGCAAGCGATACCAGCAGCCAGGCGGCGCCATAAAAAACCCCACTTGCGCCCAGAAAAAACACGACGCTCACCAGAAAAAGCGGAACGCTAAGCATCGGCTTCCTCCGACCCGGACTTCCTGCCCTGCATCAGGGCAATCCGTCGCGCCAGATCGGACAGATTCGCCTCTTCCTTTTCAGCTTCTTTCACATATTCAGCGTTTTCCACCTGTGTGAAATAGGTGGCGACTGCCCTTGGAAAACGGGCGATCAGGTTATCGAGGACACCTTCGACGATTCGCTGCTCCAGTTCCTGTTGCGTGACCACCGCATGGTAACGGTACGCTTTTCCTTCACGCTCCCGGGCAACGATCCCCTTATCGTAGAGCCGGTCGAGTGTTGTCAGCACAGTCGTCAGGGCGAGAGGACTTTCTGAATCGAGCGCATGGTGTATCTGTGCTGCCAGACCGCCCGGCTTACCATAAGCCCAGATATGGCGCATCACTGCAGTTTCCAGTTCGCCAAGCGGCGCTCCAATACCAGTACGTTCGGCACGAAATCGTTGTCTTGCTCTGCCCGCCATGTCCCTCTTCCTATCCACCGTCCGGTCGAAACCTCGGCTTTCTTTGCTCTTACGCAGTTTATCCCGTATTCGTTCTATCGTTAATAGAATTTATGTTGTGCAGAGGTTGTCAAAAAGTACTCTGGTTTCGCTTCGACCCATCCAAGCCAAGTGTGTATTCCTGAGAATGAAATCATCAGGGCGCAGTCTCTCTATGCCGTTGTCTTCCATTCACTCGAAACCAACACAAGACAGGAATTGTGAAATGAGGAGTGAAAACTCCTGGAACCATGCTAATTGTCTGCCTGCGTACAGTTTCCTGAAATCAACGGGTTTTCTGTCCGGGAAACCCGTTGATTTCAGGAAACAACAATTAAAAATGAGTTCAGAGGGCTTTGGCAGTAATCGACAATATCACTCGCTACGATATGAATCAGCCTTTCGTATTGATCAGTTCCCAGAACCAAAAGAGGATTGAAACACCACCTGTCACCTGCCTGTTGCGCACGCGCAAGCATGAGCTAGTCAAGCAATCGTGCTTCCGACATCGCGAAGGCGATGGTTACAAGTCTGTTATAGTTTAGTGGATATCATCGGAAGTGAGCGCTTCCAGGAAGGCTTCGACAATGCCACTGGCTTCCCGCTGCCCCACTATATTGGCATCCGGTCTGCCGGGGTCGGCTTGAAAGCGCGCGTAGGCGACTGCCCCATTCTTGCGGAAGCCTGACCGTTCGCTATTGGATCAAAGCGTTCCTTGCCGGTAGCTTCGCGGCGCTCACCGATAAGCCCCACACCGGCAGGAAGCCCGGCATTACGCCCGAGATACGGGCTGTCGTACGCGAGTGGCTGGCAAAAGCAGACAGAACTTGGAATGCCCGTCAGGTCGCCTCCGAAGTCCACACGCGCTATGGCGTGGTGCGCTCTGTTGCCCAGTGGCAGCGCTTGCTGCGCCGTCAACAGATGCGCTACAAACGCACACGGCGCACTCTGCACCACAAGCAAAACGTGGAGCAGGTCGCCGTCAGACGCGCGGAACGCGACGTCTTAAAAAGGGGGCAAACAGCGGACAATTGGACCTGTGTCACCTCGACGAAGCAGGTTTTGCACTGACGCTGCCGCCTTGTTACCGTTGGTCACCGGTGGGTCTTCGCCTGAGCGTACCTTACCAAGCCCCCCAGGGTCAGCGCCTCAACGTGATCGGCGGCTATGTTTGGCACGGTCCGGCGGCGGGCGACTTCGCGTATGCGCTGTATGCTGGTGTGCCCAAATCCAAAAGTAAGCAGCAGCGTAAGTCCCCCGCAGAAGTCGCTGCCGCGTATGGTTTGTGCGAAAACGAAATCGGCGCCATCGACAGCACACGCTTACTTGCTTTCCTCTGGCAATTGGCCGGTCGCCCGGTTGTACACGCTGCGGACTGGAAACGCGCGCGCCCGCTGTGGATTGTGCTCGACAACTACTCGGTGCACAAGTGCCAAGCGGTCAAAGAGGCGCAGGCGGCGTTGGAAGCTGCCAATGCTGGGCTGTTCTACTTGCCTGCCTACAGTCCAGAATTATCCGATATCGAACCGATCTTGCAATCGATCAAGCACCACGAAATGCCGACACGCAGCTATAGCGAACTCAAAGACCTGAAAGACGCCGTGGAGACAGCCTTGATACAGAAGGCACAGAACCTGAAAGCCGCGCACGCAAAAACTACGAATTTATTATGCAAGGCCGCTTATTGACGTTTAGATAAAATTTGATGACTGGTCGTCTTCCAGAAATGCACCTGTTCGACTTTCTACACGTAGATCGTCTGTTTTCGACGCAATTATTGATGACCCGTGACAGCGGAAGCGGCGCACCCGACTCATCAATAAAT
>JBBQPY010000078.1:0-23302 GCA_038216735.1 Chthonomonadales bacterium | reverse complement strand
GGTCGCGGATATCGAGACGCTGCGCGCGGAAGTGGCCGCCTGGGAATACCAGCGTAATCAGCGTCCCCATACCGTGAATTGGCAGTTTCGAGCCGAAGACGCACGGATCAAACTCAAGCGGCTCTACCCGATCCAAAACGAGAAAACTTCGTGAAACTAACGACTATTCCTTGAACAAAAGCATACGCGAGAACACCAGCCACCTGCCGTCCCACAAATATTCCCCATGCTGGAGTGTGGCACAAACGATGAGGAAGGGCTGGCAGTAAAGCCAGCGAATGCTCATCGAAAAATTAGTTATTTCCGATTTTCGCTGGCTTTGCGTACGGCGCTATCCGCTTGCCGAACACCGTTGTCGAGCGCGAAGAAATAGAGGATACGTGTCTTGCTTCCCGGAGTATCGCCGGTCAGAACAAGCAGACCCGGTTGCTTGTCACCCCGATCGCTCTCCAGTCCGATGTCCAATATTTGCCCTTTGAGAGTTGGAGTGTAATACACGAGACCCGTTGCAGATACTGCGCCGTCCTGTCGCTTTACCGGCATCGGATTGGGATCGACAAGCGTTACGCTCCAACTCTGCTCCTCCGAAGAGATGGCGGTGTTGCCTCTGCCGTCCGCTTTGACATGGCTGCCCTGAATGAGCGTCGGATAGTACACGAACGTTCGACCGAATCCTTCGATCTCCCAACGTCCGATTATTCCGCCCTGACTGAGCTGCTCCTGCACCTGCATTCGATTGAAAAATATCTGCGTTTCGTGCATATCGCCGCGCTGAAGCGGACCCAGACGCTCTGAGTCCACCGGATCGTAAAGCCACTGATTAACCGCGTTCGGATCGACACGCCACGCGCCGACTTTGTCAGGAGTGTTCGCGATCAGCAGACGTTCACTCCCGTCCTTGAGCCGTGATGTCCCGAACAGATTGTAGTTCGACTGCGCCGCTTTGTGAGCGAACGTTTTGCCGTTCCAGTACCAGATTCCGGCGGAAGTAACGATAACTGCGGGTTTGTCGCTGCCTGCGAATCTTCCGACCGCAAGTTTATCCGCACTCGCGGAGACATTTGTCGTGAACGCGACCACAAAACTCTGCCCGTTCCACCGGCGCACCGTCAGTACGCTTGCATTCTGAGAACCCGCGCGCTCATTCAGCGAAATCAGAGAAGGAATACCATCTCCAACGACATCAGCAACGGCAATGCGGCGGGGAGAATCAGTGAACACTTCGCGCCAGGCCAGATGAAAAGTTGGGGGGAGGCTGCTGTTTGCCGTTCGTGACTCTCGATATCCGGCGAAACTATAATTGTGAGCGGCGTAATACAGCCCTCTTTGATTACAGTCGATTTTCTGACGCAATCCGCTTGCAGAATCTAGAAGTCCCGGGCTCGCACTGACATGACAGTACTGACAGGCTTTGCTCTCACGCAGTGCATACGCGTCCGTCGCAGAAGCCCGCCCGCTCAACGAGCTGACGATAAATACAAGCAGCAGGACGTTTCGTATCAAGGCTGTGCTCCCTCTGTCATATTTGGCATGCTCAATCTCTGTCAAAACCCTTCTGTGCTGCCTGTCATGAAAAATCGCATCATTCGACAGAACCGTCATTGTTTGGCGTGTAGGTATTCATCGACGGTCGCAAGTGCGAAGGTGTCACCACGTTTCCTCGCTCTTAGCGACAACAGTAGGGCACGTGCAGTATCCAGACTGGTCAGGCAGGGAACGCCGACCTCGACCGAGGCGCGACGGATGCGCGTCCCCTCGCGTTCAATTCGTCTGTCCGTCGAGAGGGTGTTCAGCAACAGGTCGATTTTGCCACTCTTGATGAGATCGACGATATTGCCTTCGCCCTCATGCAGTTTCTTCACCGTTTCCGTTTCAATTCCCTGCTCGAGCAAAAACTTTGCCGGTCCTTCGGTAGCGAAAATGTGAAAGCCCAGTTCGACGAAGTCGCGTATGATTGGAGCGGCTTCCGCTTTATCCGTGTCAGCGATAGTCACGATCATTGTGCCTTCTTGTGGCACAATTATGCCAGAAGCCGTCATCGCTTTATGAAGAGCTCTCGGATAATCTACGTCCAGCCCCATAATCTCGCCGGTGCTTTTCATTTCAGGACCGAGACCAATATCGACTCGAGCGAGCTTCTGGAAAGAAAATACGGGTGCTTTGACGGCGATACTGCCCTGATTGGGATAGAGTCCCGATCGATATCCCTGCTCTTGCAGTGTGAATCCCAGCATCGCCCGCGTCGCCAGCCTGACCATCGGAATGCCGGTTATTTTGCTGAGATAGGGTACTGTGCGTGAGGCGCGGGGATTGACTTCCAAAACCTGCGCAGTGTTCGTCTCACGGTCGACGACGAACTGAATGTTCATCAGACCGACGACTTCGAGACGGCGCGCTAACTTTGTCGCATTATAGACGATCTGCTCGATCACATCCTCTGAGAGCGTTTGCGGGGGATAGACTGCCATACTATCGCCAGAATGAACTCCTGCTCGCTCGATGTGCTCCATGATACCAGGCAACAGACAGTCCACTCCATCGGAAATCACGTCGACTTCTACTTCTTTTCCGAGTATATACCTGTCGACAAGAATGGGCGCGTTCGGAGAGACATCCACCGCGTACTGCATATAGCGCGCGAGCTCTTCCCGATTGTAAACGATCTCCATCGCCCTGCCGCCGAGTACATAAGACGGGCGTACCAGAACAGGATATTTGATCTCTTCGGCGACTTCGAGTGCTGCTTCAGCGCTCGTTACCGCACGACCGGCTGGTTTGGGAATGTTCAGTTCGTTCAATACGCGCTCAAACCGATCGCGGTCTTCTGCGAGATCGATCGAGTCGCAGGAGCTGCCGAAAATCTTTATGCCCGCCTCATCGAGTGGACGTGCCAGATTGATCGCCGTCTGGCCGCCGAACTGCACGATTACGCCTTCTGGCTGCTCGCGGTCGAGGACATTCAGTACGTCTTCGAGAGTCAGTGGCTCAAAAAAAAGTCGATCGGACGTGTCGAAATCTGTCGAAACTGTCTCTGGGTTGTTGTTGATGATCAGCGCATCATAACCTGCTTCACGGAGCGCCCAGACACAATGTACCGAACAATAGTCGAATTCGATCCCCTGCCCGATCCGTATCGGTCCCGATCCGATCACAACGATTTTTTTGCGGTCTCCGCTCACAAACTGCCTTCTTTCATCAAGACTATGCCCCACTGCCTTCGAAACTTTCAATAGATTTCCCTGCCGAGCGTTAGCACTTCCTCGACCGCCTTTTCGACGGCGTAGGTGCGCTGGTTCATCGTACTGAGGCTCGCTGCGATCTCCTCTGCAACAAGAGGTGTCTGCGCCTCCGGGACGACCTGAAGTCGTGCAAGGGCGGTCTGTGCAGAAGCGATCGTGTGGCAGACTGCTTCCTGCTGTGCCTTAACGCGCTCCAGTCCCTGTTCGAGTGCCTGCGTATTCTCGATTCGCGTCGCACACATCTGGAGACTGTGCAGGATCGACTGCTTTGCGACCGCATCTGTCGTCCGATCCAGTTTTCTGCCGAGTTCCCCGTATTCTGACTGAAGCTCTTTGAGTACAGAGCTGCCTATCAGTGGTGTGAGAGCATTGCGCTGCTGTTTGAGTTTGCGCGACGTGATCAGCAGCTCATTGAGCTGACGGAGCATCCCGCGCATAGTTGCTTCCGTCTCGATATCGACATCGGTTTTTGCAATCATCAGCAGCGTATCGCAGTAGAGCCGCTCTGCCCGCGACAGTTTCATCTGCGGAAATCGAACGGTCATCTCCTCAGCGGTAATCTGCTGGGTCGTACCACGCTTACTAAAAGCGTAGCGAATGCCACTTGCGGTCCCACCGAACCAGACGAAAAATAGCATGAAAGATCCGAGTAAATAAGCGATCACTTCACTATGAAAAATACCATAGCCGATTTTAGCAACTGCGAAAGCGCTAAGAAGCCCTAATAAAATGGGAACAAGCAGGGATATCGCTGTAATCGTGGCGATTTGCGCAGGACGCCGGCGAAGCCGTGGCGACGGGCGGCGTGCCATTGTTTCCTGTGCAATTTGAGGGTCGATTTCAGTCGATTCCAGCCGCATACTGACTGCCTTTCATTTCGGATTATTCGACGAAACTCTTACCGGGCAATGCGGGAGAGTCCTCACAGCTAGCGCCCGGCAATTTTGCCCGCAGGGACAAGCATACTATAAGGGCGTGAAGCTTACTTTACTGCCGCCACCTGCATCATTCGTGCCATTGCAAATACGACCGTGCTATCAGAGGCAAGTCTCTGCATTTCTGCAGTCAACTCTGAAATCTCCACTTCGGAGGCGAGACCTGCTTCCAGTACGCGTACAGTAATCTCCTCGAGTGTCCATTCGGGAAGTCGCTTAGCCTCGCCACTCAGAACGACCGGCTGCGCAAGAGCAATATGTTGAATGTGAAAGTTTTGTGCCCGAACCATTGTGGCTAGCCGCTTGCCGATATCGAAGTTGGCATTTTCGCGAGCGCCCATCTGCCGGTACAATTCGAAGCAGCGATCATACGCTGCGGAAGGAGGATCGCAAAAAGGTGAATCGAAATCACCATCCTCGACTGCTAGCGTACCTCCCCGTTTGAGCACACGGTGCATCTCCACAAGCGCCTTTTCCGGATACTGGAGGTGCATCAATAGGAACCTGGCATATACAAAATCGTACGAGGAATCCTCGAGACCCGTTTCATAGGCACTGGCGACATGATAGTGTATACCTGTATACTCCGCTCGAGCAGAAAGTTCCCGTGCGGTAGCGATCTGCGCCGGGCTGATGTCGATTCCGACCACCGAGCCGCTTCCGCCGACATAATGTGCGATCTCACGCGTGATCATGCCCGTCCCGCATCCGAACTCCGCGACACGCATTCCAGGCGCCAGCCCTGCTCGTTCAAGAAAACGCAGGGTGTCCGCGCCATGCACCTCGTGCACTATTTGGAGCCGGTGCGCTCCCTCGCCACCTGTCGCCAAGACATAGCTTTCGGTTTGTTCCGCTACGACTTTGCCGTGAGACATGGTCTGACTTTCCGGTTAAATTTGCTCGTCTTCGGTGTCGTAGCAGGAATAGAAATATGGCGTCGCGGCTTCAAACTCTGCCGCGCAGGTATCCACCATCTTATAGACCGGCAGGATGCCGAGCCGCTTCCGAAGTGCGCGAAACTGCATCTCTGGCAGTTCCGCAAAATCGGCGATCGTACGATCCGCAAACCCATTTCGCTTTGCCTCGCGCAGCAGCCGCACGAGTAAATGGTTCGCAGACGCACCGGCATTCTTAGCGGATCCTGGCACGCTCGATAAGTCGTCCGGCTCGACTTCTGATGCTTTCAATTCGGTTTCTGCTGCAGATTGCTGGGGGGATTTCGCCAGTCGAGCGATTGCCGGGCCGCTCAGCTTCAGCCGCGTTTCTATCCCGACGAGCCCCTGCAATCTCCGTAGAAACCAGGGATCGATTCCGCTCAGCGCGTTGATCTCTTCGACCATCATACCGCGCCGAAACCCTTCTGTGATCGCCCATAGCCGCTCATCGTTGGGCGTCTGGATCGCATCTTCGAGCTGAACATCGCTGAGCAGGTGCGCGGTTTTGCTTGCCAATCCATAGATGCCTACTTCAAGTGAACGTATCGCCTTCATCAGCGCAGGTTCAAAAGCGCGGTCGATAGCCATCACTTCGCCTGTCGCTTTCATCTGCGTCGTAATCGTCCGATCCGCCAGGGTGAACTTATCGAAGGGCCAGCGTGGTATCTTCATCACGCAGTAGTCGAGGGCTGGCTCGAAGCAGGCGAGAGTCTTCTTGGTGACCGCGTTTTCGATCTCGTCGAGGTGCAGACCGCAGGCTATTTTGGCGGCGACACGGGCGATCGGATAGCCGGTAGCTTTCGACGCCAGAGCGGAAGAACGGGAAACGCGCGGATTGACCTCGATGATATAGTAGCTGAATGAGTGTGGGTCCAGCGACATCTGCACGTTGCACCCGCCCTCGATGCCGAGAGCGCGGATGATCTTGAGCGAAGCTGTCCTCAGCATCTGATACTCTTTGTCCGAAAGCGTCTGCGAGGGCGCAATTACGATGCTGTCACCGGTATGAACGCCCATTGGATCGAAGTTTTCCATATTGCAGACGGTGATGGCGGTATCGTTTGCGTCGCGCATCACCTCATATTCGATCTCTTTCCAGCCCGCGAGATAACGCTCCACCATCACCTGATGCCGCATCGAAAGCGCCAACCCGCCCCGCGCGATCGTGTATAACTGCTCGACATTATGCGCAATGCCGCCGCCTGTTCCGCCGAGCGTATATGCCGGACGCACGATCAGGGGCCAGATGCCCGAAGCCGCCGGCTCCGCCAGATGGGACTCGTCGGTGATGATCCACGACTCGGGGACGGGTTCGCCGATTTCGTGCATAAGGTCTCGGAACGCCTCTCTGTCCTCCGCTTTTTTGATCGACTCAAGCGGCGTACCGAGGAGTTTGACGTTGTATTTTTCGAGCACGCCCGCTTCTGCAAGAAGCGTCGCCAGATTCAGTCCCGTCTGTCCACCAAGCGTCGGCAACAGACCGTCGGGACGCTCGCGTTCGATAATACGTGAAGCAAATTCGACATTCAGCGGTTCGATATAAACGCGATCGGCCATCTCTGTGTCCGTCATAATCGTCGCAGGGTTGGAGTTCATCAGCACGACGGAAACGCCTTCTTCCCGCAGCGATCGGCAGGCTTGCGTTCCGGCATAGTCGAACTCGGCGGCCTGCCCGATAATTATCGGACCGGACCCAATCACCATCACTTTTTTGATACTCTCATTTTTCGGCATAGGTTTGTTTTTCGACAGCATACACGCCGACTGGCAGATGTACAATTCGTGGGAAAATAGCGATCCGGTGTTTCGATTCCACCAGATCGGGATAATGCTTCTGCCACCAGGATTCTTTCCATTTCGCGGCGGCAGGCGGTGGCACCACATCATCTAAGATGACGATAAATCTCGGGACGTCAGCATATTTTTCGATGATTCGATCGTCGTTGCACAGACCTGGTATCACATTGACAGCATGCAATCGATTATACAGGCACAGTCCTGGCGCGACATCCCCGATCAGCACACTGTTCGCGGGCACGTTCGCCGCCAGCCATGCATCGGCGTCGCGCTGTCTGTAGGTCAGATGCAGCAGCCAGTCGCCGAGCCAGTACAGGTTGAAAGCAAACCAGCAGGCAATCAAAATCATTGGAAGTCGGTGAAGCGCGCTGGTTCTTAACAGGGAATGTTGTCCGGTCGGTTCGCTGCGTTCTTTCTGAAGCATTGCAGGCAGTCGCAAAGAAATCATCGCGCTGATCGCAATCAGAACTGCCAGCAAAATGTCATCGAGGACGGTTTTGGGATGCACTATCGTCACGTCGAGATGATAGATGAAGAACAATATGAGCAGAGTACGGCGGCGATTGTGGATCAGCAGCGCGCGACCGATTGCGGGCAGTTCGCACAATGCGAGTGCCGAAACTGCCATCATCGCCGGATAGACCAGCACGTAGTACCTGTCCGGTGCATAACTGATCACTGCGAAGAATACGCCATAGATCATAATCCACAGGATTAGGAACCGCTCGACCAGCCATTTGATCGCGCCCAAATTTTTGGTCTCAAGTCTAATGCCTTGCAAATCACTGACTATTTCAGAACGAAGAACCAGCCAGATCAAAACGAGCGCGAATTGGATCGGCATATGCCGGAATAGGTAGGGTGAAAACCCTCGATCATCTCCGAAAAATCCGCGCAGAAGATTGATTCCGAACTGCCGCAGACTGCTCGGAATCAACTGATGGTGTACGTAGTAAGCGTTCACACGTGCCAATTCTGCATGATGTGGCAGATACCACGCGAAAAGATAGATGAGTCCCGCCACCATCAATCCAGAGCCGATTACCAGCGCCTGAACAGTTGTGCTGCGACTGGTCTCCGCACCGCTCTGCGATAATCGTAGTCCGTCCCTGGCCTGCCACGATACCGCGCCGAGTACCGCAAGCATGAGTAGTCCACTCAATCCGCGCACACCGTATGCCACAATCAGCAGCACTCCACACGTGGCAAGCCAGCCAAACTTTGCAGAGGGTGTATTCTTTCCACCTTTATTCTTTCCACCTTCTGGACTTACGGGAAATTCAGCCGCTGTTTCAAATGCGCGGACAAGACAGTAGAACACAGCCGTCATCGGGAGCGCGGCAGGCGTATCCATCAGCGCGAGCCGACTATACAGCAGGTTGGCATGATCGAGACCGAGCAGAACGACGCCGATCCAGGCCGGGCGCAATCCGAATGCGCGACGCATGGAGAAAAAGAAAATGACCAGTGTCAGCAATCCGGTAACGACCGAGATCGAACGCGTCTGGATCGCGCCGACGCCAAACAGATGAAAGACCGCGACCTGGCTGTAGTGCAGCAACGGCATAATCAAATCGTTGCGAAATGTGTCACGCGCATCGGGCTGAGCTCTGCCAAAGAGCACGACATTACGCGCGTTGTGACAATAGAATCCTTCGTCCGTCAGCAGCGCGCTGCTCCAGGACAGGCGGCTATAGGCATCAGAACCCAGATACACGATACGCAGACCGATCAACACAATCATGAATATGATCAGGCACATCCAACGCCCGTAAATTACGCGTTTTGAATGCGTCGGAACTGAGGCTGCTTTTCGCTCCCCGCCTACCGCGTTCTCATCTGCCTGCAGCGCTCTCATCCTTCTTCGGATCTGTTTTATCATGGAACATCACTGCGGTGAACCTCCCGATGATCGCGCTGCGCTTGAGCGTTCCCCAGAATCGTCCGTCATCGCTGTTATTTCGATTATCGCCCATCAGAAAGAACTCACCTTCCGGGATTTTCAACGGCGCATCGACTGCATAAGAATAGTACAATCCGACCGTCTCATCGGCTGGAATGGTAATATACGGCTCTTCGATAATCTTGCCATTGATAGTCACCTTCCCACCCACGATCTGCACAGTTTCTCCAGGGAGTCCAACAATTCGCTTGATCAGAATTTCGTCTCTTGGAGTATCCGTTTTGACGGACGCCCCACCATTGGCACGGCGTGGTACAGGTGGTGTCTCCTGATTACTGCTCGCCGGGAGTCTGAACACCACGATGTCGCCGCGTTCTGGCATTTTGCCGAAAGGATAGGCGATCGCACTGCGCATCGTCATAATATGATCGCCCGGTTTGAGCGTTGGCAGCATCGATTCAGACGGGATATAATGGAACGTGAAAGTGACAAGAAACGAGAGCAGTATCAGCAGAATTGGGATTGATATGACCATCTGCAATTTGCCAAATCGACGGCGCGATTTGGGCGTGGTGATAACTGAGTCTTCTAACCGCGGAGCAACTTTGAATACAGTCATCATTAAGCCTTTGGTTTGGCATACCGCCGCAGTGCAGAGTTTTATCCGCTCACGTCGTCGCTCGCAAGCCTTCTGAGACGATTGATGTTCTTATTTCTTGTCGATCATCTCGATGAACTCGCGAAAGAAATGCGCACTGTCTTCTGGACCGGGGGATGCTTCAGGATGATATTGTATGGAGAATATCGGGAGGTCTCTGTGCCTGAGGCCTTCGACAGTCCCATCATTCAAGTTGACGTGCGCAACCTCCATTCCGTTCTGCAGTTTGTCTGGATCGACGGAATACCCGTGATTTTGCGAGGTGATCGTCACTTTTCCAGTGCGCAGGTCTTTGACCGGATGATTGGCGCCGCGATGCCCAAATTTCAATTTGTAGGTATTGGAACCGAACGCATATCCGAGAAGTTGGTTTCCCAGACAAACGCCCATAATCGGCACTTTGCCGACCAGCGCTCGCACGGTTTCGACGACATAGCCAAGCTGCGCAGGGTCGCCAGGGCCTGGCGAGAGCATCACTCCGTCCGGTTTGCCCTCGAGCATCTCGTCCGCTGTCGCGGTACAGGGGAAAACAGTCGTCTCACAGCCGAGCGCTGAAAGGCTGCGTATAATATTGTACTTTACGCCGCAGTCGAGCAGAGCGATACGGTATTTCGGCGCTTCAGCGGCGCACGACTCGTCGCCTTCCGATTGTGGAGTTTCAGAATGCGCTCGCCATCGGAAACTTCTTTCCGTCGTCACGAGTTTGTTGAAATCGATTGTGCCGTAATCGGGCGAAGCCGAGAGGCGCGACAGACTTTCTGATGGCGACTCGCTCGAAGAGATCGTTCCCATCATCACACCGCGCACCCGCAGAGCACGAGTCAGGGCACGGGTATCTATGCCTTTGATCCCGACGATGCCTCGCTCGCGGAGAAAGGAGTCCAGTGTCTGCGTTGATCGCCAGTTGCTAGGCATATCGTCCACTTCGCGCACGACGAAACCTTGAACCTGTACACGCTTCGACTCGAAGTCAGTAATATTGATACCGTAGTTGCCGATGAGTGGATAGGTGAGCGTGACGATCTGTCCGGCGTACGACGGATCTGTCAGGATTTCCTGATAGCCCGTCATACCTGTATTGAATACGACTTCGCCTTCAGTGCTTCCTGCCGCCCCGAAACTCTCGCCCTCGAATAGAGTTCCATCGCTCAGTATAAGATGTGCTTTCATAAGTTTTCCAGGTTCCACTTCACGATCCAGGCAAAACCAACCGCAATTCCTTCAAGCCCGATCCTCTCGAATAAAAGCATTTTAGCGGGCGCGGTGAACTATCCGACTGCTTCTGCGCCATACAGACAGGCACCGCCAACAAAGGTTGCGACAACCTGCACAGCATCCCATTCAGCCACCGAAGTCGTTAGCGGGTCTGCTGAGAGCAGCGTGAAGTCCGCCCATTTTCCTGTTTCGATCGAGCCACGGTCTCGATCCGTGCGTGTCGCAAAAGCGGGAGCAATCGTATAGCCACCGAGCGCGGTCTCAATCGGTAGGCATTCGCCAGCATTCAAGACTCTTCCCGATCTCGTTTTACGTTCGATAGCGGCGCGTATTCCCGCGAGCGGCGCTCCGGGAACGACCGGACAGTCGGAACTGAATGCCTGAGCGACGTTCTGGACATCGAGTGTGGCATAGGGCGAAAGTCGATCGGTGCGCTCTTCGCCGAGCGCAGTCACGTAGGCATCGCCGAGGTTCGACAGAAACTCCGGCTGTCCGATGCTCCAGATATTCTGGCGGCGCAGGCGGGCGATCAGGTCACGATCGAGCAGCATACAGTGTTCGATTCGATGCCCTGGTTTCGACCGCGTATGAAGTCGCTGCGCTTCGGCGTAAGCGCTCAGTACGAGATCGATTGCTCGATCACCGATGGCATGCGTCGCGATTTGCCAGCCTCCATTGTGCGCCAGCCGAATGTATTCGCGCAGCTCGTCCGGCGGATGCAGCGGAATTCCAAAACTTTCTGGCATACCCTCTATTTGTTCAAACGGCTGTGTGAGCCAGCAGGTGCGGGTCGTGATTGCACCATCGGAAAACAGTTTCGCCTGCCCGACATGATAGCGATGCCAGTTGAATCCGATCCCACCTGGCTGCAGCTCGTTAGAGGTAGGGATCGCACCCTCACTGACGCCCGCCATAACTTCCGACCAGCCGACCATGCTGTTGACACGCACCGTGAGAAGATCGCGCACCATCGCTTTCTGATAGAGTTCAATTTCGTGCGGTGCGGTATTCGCGTCAGACGCACTCGTGATTCCGCGCTGAAGCAGATAGCCGTTTGCACGTCCGAGCGCATCGAGCGATTCTTCAGCCGAGGGCGGTGGAATGATCCGATCGAGATCGTTCCACGAAGCGGTTTCGAGCAGCAGTCCGGTCGGCTGTCCGTGTTCGTCACGCACGATTTCGCCGCCTGCAGGGTCGGGCGTCTGCTCCGTGATTCCAAGCCGTTCGAGCGCGATACTGTTGACGACAGCAGCATGACCGGAAGTGTGGACGATACGAACCGGCACGCTCGTCGAAACCAGGTCGAGATCATAACGTGTAAGATGCTGCCCATCCGTCAATTTGTTCTGGTCGTATCGATTACCCTGAATACAAGCCTCGTTGGGTTTGGCAATCAACCGCTCCCTCAGCAGCCGAATGATATCATCCTTATCACGCACCGGAGGCGACGATAAATCGACATTGCCGAGATTCTTGCCAAGCCACATCAGATGCAAATGGCAGTCGAAAAAGCCCGGTATCAGTGTCCGACCGTTCAGATTCGTACGTATCGTTTTCGCTTTCGCGAGGTTCAGGACCTCCGAATCGGTGCCGACGGCGACAATCCGTCCGTCGCGACCGACAGCTACCGCCTGCGCGTTCTGTACCTCGCCGACGCTCATTGTCAGCACGTTGCCATTATAGAGTATCTGCGTTACATCGTTCGTTTTCATGATAAGATACGAAGTCGAAACAGGGTTAAAGTCGAATTACTCGCCCTGATACGATCGTGAAATCGGCTTTGCCCTGCAGGGTCATGCCATGGAACGGAGTATTCTTCGATTTCGACTGCACCGCATTCCGGTCGACGGTCCACTCTTTTTCGAGATCGAAGACGGCGACATCGGCAGGCGAACCGGCTTTCAACGTCCCTGTTCCGTCGGGCAATCCAATAATTCTTGCGGGAATACTGGTCATCTTCGCGATTGCGACAGACAGCTCGAGAATCCCCGGTTTTACGAGGTTCGTGTACGTCAGCGCAAAGGATGTTTCGAGACCGAGTATGCCAAAGGGCGCGGCATCGAACTCGACCTCTTTTTCGTAACCTGCGTGCGGCGCATGGTCGGTCACGATGCAGTCGATCGTTCCGTCCGCCAGCCCGCGCTTAACCGCGTCGCAGTCTGCAGATGTACGGAGCGGCGGGTTCATTTTCGCGTCGGTGTTGTAGCCCATACAGGCTTCGTCGGTCAGCGCCCAGTGGTGCGGGCAGGCTTCTCCAGTGACGTTTATGCCCTCGGCTTTGGCTCGCCGGAGTAGTTCTACGGTTCCTGCTGTGGAGATATGCAGAAGATGCAGGTGGCATCCAGTCAGCTGCGCAAGCATGATATTCCGCGCGACGGCGATGTCTTCGGCAATGCGCGGGATTCCTGCGATTCCCATCACAGTCGCGGTGTAGCCCTCGTTCATCGCGCCTTTTTCGGTCAGATGCTTGTCTTCATTGTGCGTCATGAAAACGAGACCGAGCATCGCACAGTACTCCATCACACGGCGAACGGTCTCGGCATTTTGCAGTGGGTAGGCGTCATCGGATATTGCGATTGCTCCGGCTGCTTTCAGCTCCGCCATTTCGGTCAATTGATCGCCCTGCATTGCCGCACCGATCGGATGCACGTGCGCGCTGCCGACTAGCGCTGTTCGCTCTAATATCTGACGTACAACTGCCGCCGTATCGATCGCCGGAACGGTATTCGGCATACAACAGACGCGTGTAAAGCCTCCGGCTGCCGCAGCTTTTGTACCAGTTTCGAGGTCTTCCTTATACTCTTGACCCGGTTCGCGCAGGTGAACATGTATGTCGATCAGACCCGGCGTAACGAGTTTGCCGCGCACATCGATCGTTTCCGTCTCTATGAAAGACTGCGCGCTCGAGTTCCGGCTTCCTTCTCCGACGGCGAATATGCCGACGATATGATCGTCTTCGATCAGCAGATCGCCGAGACGGTCGATTTGTTGCGAAGGGTCGAGTATGCGTCCGCCAGTCAGTAACTTTCTCAAACGCTTCTCCTGCATCCTAATCCCGGGTTTGAAACCCGGTCAGACTGGCCGTCCGACGATCATTCGCCCGTCGGACAGGAATTCTATTTCCAACGGATTCCTCTATGCCTCGACACTGCTTGAACTCGACGCGCCCATCAGCATATAGAGCGCCGCCATGCGGATCGCGACTCCATTCGTGACTTGTTCTTCGATCGCAGAACGTATGCCGCCAACGCCATCTGCTACGTCGGCGGAAATCTCTACACCACGGTTCATCGGACCCGGATGCAGAACGAGAACGTCCTGTTTTGCCGCCTTGAGGCTAATTGGCGTGATGCCGAACAGCCGGCTGTATTCACGAAGGCTGGGCAGCAGACCTCGCTCCTGACGCTCCGTCTGCAATCGCAGCACATTCACGACGTCCGCCCCTTCGATACCGGCGCGGAGGTCGCAGAATACTTCGACGGGCAGCCGATCAGCGTCGGGCGGGAGCAGCGTTTGCGGGCCGACGAGCCGGACTTTTGCGCCCATCTTCGTTAGTCCCCAGATATTGGAACGGGCTACCCGGCTGTGGGCGATGTCGCCTACAATCGCAACCGTAAGACCGGCAATTTCTTGTTTATGCTGACGGATGGTGAGCAGGTCGAGCAGCCCCTGCGTCGGGTGTTCATGGCGGCCATCGCCAGCATTGATAATTGGAATGCCCAGATGATTTGCGGCGAACTCCGGCGTGCCAGAACACGGGTGGCGCATCACGATACAATCTGCTCGCAGCGCCTGCAATGTCAGCAGCGTGTCCTTCAGGCTTTCACCTTTCGCCACCGAGGACTGCGCGACGGAGATATTGATCGCCTCTGCGCTCATGATTTTCGCTGCCATCTCGAAAGAGGTACGGGTGCGGGTCGAGTTCTCATAGAACAGCGTGATCATCGCCCTCCCACGCAGAGTCGGCACTTTTTTGATCGGGCGAGCAACGATTTCGAGGAACGCGGTCGCCGTATCGAGCAGATAGCGAATATCGTCGACGCTGGTTTCTCGCAGTGTCAGCAGGTGTTTCATCTTCCCGACAGCTTTCTCATCAGCGCCTCATACATTCGTATACAAATCATTCTGTGCAGTAATCTCGCAACCGAAATTGTGGTCGAAATCATCCTTGCTGCGTTCACGGCTGCACTTTCGGCTGTTTATATAGCGTGACTCGGTCTTCACCATCGGCTTCGAGCAGATGCACTTGCACATGTTCATGCCGCGCCGTCGGGATATTTTTGCCGACAAAGTCGGGTCGAATTGGCAGTTCGCGGTGACCGCGGTCGAGAAGAACGGCAAGTTGGATCGATTCCGGACGTCCGAGATCGAGCAGCGCGGAGATTGCTGCGCGCACGGTACGTCCAGTAAACAGAACGTCATCAAAAAGTATGATTTTTTTGCCAGTTACGTCGAATGGGATTGCGCTCGGCGTGATCGCAGGATGCAGATTGGGATTATCAGAAAAGTCGTCGCGATAGAGCCCTATGTCTAGCTTTCCGACAGGAACCTTTACACTTTCTATCTTTTCAAGTAGTTTCGCAAGCCGTTCGGCAAGTGGGACTCCTCGCGTGAGAATACCGACGATCGCGATTTTATTCACGCCATCGTTTTTCTCGACGATTTCGTGCGCGATCCGAGTCAGCCCTCGCCGGATATCATCGGCGTTCATCAGTTCGACGGCTGGTTCAATCATCTGCCGGTTTTAATCCTCTTTTCGATCCTCGGAACGAGTAATGAGCTTTCTGCCACTCACAAAAAAACCTCTCCGTCCCTGTAAAAAGGATTGCGAAAGAGGTGCGAGACATAACGCTCCAGTTAACCTGATTGTTTGGCTGTTGGAGATATGCTACTCGTCCCTTGCAAGCCTCTCTGGACTCCCTTAAAAGGTACGATCATACGAATATGAAATTGTTATCGAATACTGGATAGACTCTAGCACACGGAGAATGAAAATGTCAATGTGAATCAAATCTTTGTTTCAACTCAGAAATTATCGAGCATGGATATGAAAGGATCCTCTGGAGGAAACAGGGTTTTGAGTATCTTCGCTGCTCCCTCGCTTGTCGACCGCAGCATTCCCCGGTTTGATGTTTCAGACCCGTCATAATATCCGGCAATAACCTGAGTCCATGCGGCCATATCACCCGCTATTACAGATGCAGGTTTATCGGGCGCCTGTTCAGGCTGGTACGTGCCGAACGATTTTGCTTCGCTCAGGGCACCCATCACAACACACTCATTTCCCTTTTCGTTGTCAATGAGTTCCAGGGTAATTGATATAGAACGCGCCGGTATTGCTGCATTTCCAGCAATGATTTTGCTGATCACAGCGCGAAAATCCAGTATCGTTAGCATAAATTCGTTTTCGCCAACAGCCGCGTGTTCGTCCTCTGATGGTATAGCCCTCCCGGTAACTGCGCGGAATCGAGCGATGCCTGTCCTGTCGGTGATAAAGTGAAAATGTTCCGCTCCGGAATGGACGGTACAATGGTTCAGTAAAGCGGAGTAAGCAGCCTCTGTAGGGGATTCGATCTCGAGAATACGCGCCATAAGGGGCGTCCGGCTATCACATACAATGGAAGTGTTCTGCCCCAAAATGAAGTCGTAGATAAGATAGCCAACGATTTTATCCGACGATTCGGCAACCAGAATTCGCTTCGATGAAGAAAATATGCTCTGCCATTTTGCCTCGTTCCGGACAAGTGATACAGCCTTCGTCAGGGTCGATTCGCGATCCATAGTCTGCAGGTATTTCAGATCGGAATCGATAGCCATCCGTACTTGGACGTCGTTGTTCAATCCGGAGTCGCTCGCGCTTAGGAATGTAGTCGATTGGCTTCTGGAAACAGTTGCGAAACCATTCTTACGATAAAAGTCTGCTTTGGACGGGAACAGTCCGGCTCGTTCGTACCCTTGATCTCGGCAATAGGCGAGTGTGTTGCGCAGTAATTGGGAAGCATAACCCTGTGCCCGTTTATCCGGTCGTGTAGCAACGCCCGCAATGCCAGCGGTGCGCAGTGACACTCCTCTCACGTTGCATTCAGCGGGTATAATTGTCAGGCAAGAGACGATTTTTCCATCCTGGCGTAGGACGCGTTTGTTATCTAGGAGTGAGTTGGTGTCTGCCAGAAAGATGGGCAGCGCTGACTCGAAGGGCATCTGGAAAGCTGTGCATAGTACCCGAAGCATATCTTCCAGTTCGTCTTTTCGCACACTGCTTATATCGATTTCGTTTGCCGTTTCGCTCATCCAGTCAACTCCCACCAGACTACTGCCATTTGATAGTAGTGTACCAGAGAACGAATGCCATGCGATATTGGTTCAGATTCAGTAAGAACTGCCTGTCAGATTCGATGGAGAGCCAACTATGACCCAGACGATATATCAGGTCGATGCCTTCACCGACAAGCCGTTCCAGGGTAATCCCGCAGCAGTCTGCATCCTCGATCACGATATGCCGGACCGTTGGATGCAGTCGATAGCGGCCGAAATGAACCTTGCGGAGACGGCTTTCCTACAAAAACAGCAAGATGGCTACGCACTGCGCTGGTTCACGCCGACAGTCGAGGTCGATTTGTGCGGACATGCTACGCTCGCTGCCGCCCATATTCTGTGGGAAACGGAGCGTTTGTGTCCAGACGAAATCGCTCGATTCTGGACGCGGAGCGGATTGCTGAGCGCTTCACACAGTGATGGTATGATCGATTTAGATTTTCCCGCAGAGCCCGCTGAAGAAACTGTTGCCCCTGAATTTCTAATCGAAGCGCTGCAAGTTGCGCCACTATTTGTCGGCAGAAACAGATTCGACTATCTGGTTGAAGTCAATTCTCCCGCCACACTGCACGCTCTTAAACCAAACATGACGCTTTTGCGACGGCTCGAAGCACGGGGCGTAATCGTCACCTGTCGCAGTGGCGATCCGCACTATCATTTTCTATCACGCTTTTTCGCGCCGTCATGTGGCATCGATGAGGACCCGGTGACTGGCTCGGCACATTGCTGTCTGGCACCCTACTGGGCGCTCAGGTTCGGTATCACTCAATTAACAGGCTACCAGGCATCCGCGCGCGGCGGTTATGTCACTGTTCGTATTGAGAATGGAATCGAGGGCAATCGCGTGTATCTGGGAGGCAAGGCAGTCACTGTGCTGATTGGCGAGTTAACGATTGCTGCGATGTCGTAATTACGCCGTTTCCACCATGTGAAGTAACGCTGTACGAACGCCCTGCTCTTGACATTGGACGCTCGTCATGATACAATATTGATGCTCGAGCATTAGATTTGCGCTTCTCTGCATATGTCAGTACTCGAGTAGCTTATCTTTGTGTGCTATGGCGATTATAGCTCAGCTGGTTAGAGCGCCTCTCTGTGGAAGAGGAGGTCGCCGGTTCAAGTCCGGTTAGTCGCCCTATTAATTTCTTAAACAGTAACCACGAAATGCCTGCGGGAGATTTTCTCCCGCAGGCATTTCGTGGTTACGCAATGTGCGGTTTCGCTATCGATCCACCTGATCTGCCCCCGGAAACTTAGTCCACACAATATGTTAGACTCCTTCCCAATGACCTGACCCATTCCCCGAAATCTGGACACTTCGGAACGTGAGGAGCGGGCATTTCCCGAACCTCCCCTCTGGAGGAAACCAGATCATGAAAAAGAGCTTCACTCAGGAGCAAATCGTCGCTACCTTGCACTCGGTCGAGGGCGGAACTTCCGTCGCCGATGCCTGTCGCAAAATCGGTGTCACCGAACAAACCTTCTACCGCTGGAAACGCAAATTCGCGGGCATGGGCGTGGCCGAAGTGCGTCGTCTCAAGCAGCTCGAAGACGAGAACAAACGGCACAAAGCGTCGGTCGCTGACCTTGTTTTGGACAAGCCTATACTCCAAGAGGTGATTACAAAAAAGCTGTGAAGCCGTCTCAGAAGAAAATCCTGGTGCAGTTTCTGAGGGTCGGCTATAAACTTCCTCTGAGGAAAGCCTGCCAGTTGGTTCGTCTCAATCGGGCGGCGTTCTCTTATCGCAGTCAGGCAAAAGACCAATCTGCCTTGAAGATACGGCTCCGCGATTTGGCGGCTTCGCGAGTGCGCTACGGCTATCGCCGGTTACACGTCCTGTTGCAGCGGGAAGGCTGGAAGGTCAATCCTAAGCGCGTGTACCGCATTTACCAAGTCGAAGGACTTTCGCTTCGTCTCATGCGGACGAAGAAACGGGTCAGCGCGGCGCGGGTTCCCTGTCCACCCGCAGACGCTCCTAACGAGCGGTAGAGCAGGGACTTCGTAACGGATCGACTTGCCGATGGGCAACGTTTTCGGGTACTGACGTTAGTAGATAACTTTAGTCGAGTTAGTCCCGCAATCGCCGCCGATTTCTCCCTCTCCGGTGTGAAAGTGGTTGCGGTTTTGGACGGCTTGGCAAGGGCAGGAACAAAGCCCAAAATCCTCCCTGTGGACAACGGACCCGAGTTCATCAGCAAGGCCCTGGACGCCTGGGCGCATAAGAACGGCGTTTGTCTGGAGTTCAGTCGTCCGGGCAAACCGACCGACAACCCGTTCATCGAGTAATTCAATGGGAAGCTACGAACCGAATGCTTGGATCAGAATTGGTTTGCGTCGCTGACCGAAGCGAAGGAGAAACTGGAAGCACATCGAAAGGAGTATAATACCGAGCGACCGCATACAGCACTTAACTACCAGACGCCAGAACAACATCTGAAAAACTGCCAGACAAATAAATAGCAGACAAAAATTAACTAACACAAAATAGTGTCCATATAAAGGGTGCAGATCACCTCAATAGCTATACTGCGGAAGGCAGCCTCGGCTCTTTCATTGCGAAGTGTTTTTGGGATCGCAAATAGGACGCAGGCTACTATTGAGAGGTTCCGATGGTATCACCAGTCCTGCTAGCATTTTAAGGGTAAGAGGGCGTTATGTGAGAATTTGAATTCATGCAGGCATTTATACTGGATTTTAGGGGATAAGTGGGCGCAATGAGAAATACTTATGATTAATGCTTGTATAAAAACAAGAAAGTTCTTATAATGGAGAGGTTGATCCTGTGCTGGCCTGCACGGCAGCCTGCCATCAGGGAATGCAGTTATATAGGAGCGTAGTGTGTCTAACGCGCCTGTGAAATCAGCCTGCCTCTTGTCCGGAGCCTTTCTTCTGCGGTTCTCTCCTAAAGCAGATTCTCCGGGAAGTCTTGAGTCCCTTCCTTCCGTTCTACTTTTCCTACAGATTTTCCAACAGAAAGGAACCTCTTATGCGAAGATCCTCCTTGCTCCAGGCGATAAGCATTCCTGCTATCGCACTCTCTCTCATGGTCGTTGGCAATATAGCCCGGGCGGATGTAACGGTAAACTTCACGGATAACGCGGCGTTTCTTTTTAGCAACCCCAATGACTCTCTCGCACTCAACGGTATTACGAAGACCCTGACGCTGCAATACGGAGTGGCTAAGACAACAGAAATCACGGACTATACGTTTACCGTCGCAGATAGCCAATTGACGAATAACTCAGTTGAGTTCGACGCTTCACGGCTGCTGACGCTCGATGGTGTTAGCCAGACAGTGGCGCAGACTGCCACAATCAAAATCACTCCTCCCGGAGATACTGCCACGCTCACAGCGAGTTCTGACTATATCTTCACACTCGCCTCTGGAGACGAAGTTCAGGTGACCGCCTTGGGGTTCTCCCAAGATGCTTACGCTCTTGGCCCCTTTTCAGGGACACAGAGCGCCACATTCACGCTGCTTGCTGTTCCCGAACCAGCTTTCTACCAGTTATCTGGATTGATTGTGATGGGCGGGTTGGGTGTGCTGCGGATGCGCCGTCGTAAGTAGTGCCGTCGTAACCACTCTGGGTTACCCAGGTAATTATCGCCTCCTGCCTTTACTGCAGGAGGCGTTTTTCCGCCTGCTCAAAACACGTGTTGAATCTCGGTCTAAAGTTACGAACCCGACACCTCGGCTTGCAGTCGTCCGACGACGACACCGCTTGTGTCTCACCCGACCATGTAATTTCGTGAACTGGTATTTTGAGATTGGCACGGTGAGAAGTTCCAACAGGCGTAAGGATCAAGGATGCACTTGATCCTCTTCAAATATGCCGAAGTAGCGTCCCATCCAGTAAGGCAGCAGCCAGAATGCGCCATCCATTTCGCATTCACCCTCTCCACCTCCATCTGCGAGATAAGGATTCGTGTTCCACTTCATCACGGCGATTTCGGAAGGTGGCAACGGACGATTAAGCTGTGGTTTGTCGAATCGGTCGGTCGCAGAGGCAAACTCTATATCATCGCGCTGGCTGTTTCGCATCGTCCAGTTTCGCTGATCGAGGGGCGCGTCTTTCAACCACTCCGACGCTTTTTCTGCATCGCAGGGTTTACCGGTACACGCCCCGTAAACGATATTGTGAAAGGGAGACCCATTCGGACGCAGGATAGCCCAGGTCCGCTCAAGGCTGAGTAGATAGATTGCGCGCAGTCCTGGATCTGTTTCAAGCAGCAATAGTGGCAGGTACGCGCATGCCGCAAGCTCGTCGTCGGAATGATTATCCGGGCCAATCGGAGGCATCAGTTTTTGTTCGAGCGTATTCAGCGCAAAATCGTGCGTCTCAATCAGCGTTCTATACGCTTGCGTGAAGTGTGCATCACCGCAAAGATGCATCGCCACACGTAAATGCGAGAGGATTTCGAGCGAGTTTAGCCCGCGCTCGTCAAACCAATCGGGATCGTGATTGAGCTTTTCGGGCGACCACACGCCCCAGCTTGTCCGCTCGCCCGTTGGACCGACGAGGGTGTAGTCGTGGTCGAGAATATGGTTCGTAACGGCGCGACAAACCTCTGCGATTTCCGCCTTTTCAGCCTCGTCGGCGACCAATTGGCTGTAAAAATACCAGGCGAGATAGTGACCGTCGATCTCATCTGAAGAGGTGTCGTGTTTGTAGTGAAAGTCGGCATCAACAGGCGATTGTATCCAGTTTTCGAGCGGGGTAGAGAGCCTTACGTTCTCGTTACGACGAGCGATCGCCCGTGCTGGAAAACCAGATATGCCAGTCAGCCGGACCAACTCGAGCATTGCGCGGAATGATTTCCGCGCCAACAGTCGCGCTACTTCTTCACCTGTCATAGCATACCGGAAGCACTCTGCACACAAGTAGAGTGCTGTCCAGAGGCCATCGTTGTCGCTCGCCTCAAACTCAAAGCTCTCGTAATCGCCGGGCACATTCAGGAAGCATTCCGTCACGAAACCATCTCGGTTATGGCGCTGATCCGTAAGTCGCTCATAGTGCGCCGCCTTTTGGGTGAAAGTTATCCCACGCTGCCGGATGTGCGCAATGCCACCCTGAGTTCCGATCCAGACGGAGCCATCCTCACAGGGCAAAATAGCGGTCACTTTGTCGTTGGGAAGCCATCGTTTACCGGCGAAATACTCCCAGACTCCGTCCTGCAGTAACGCTGCGCCACATTCTGTACCTACCCATAGTCCACCAACACAAGGCGCGATCAGGCGTATATCCTTCACAGGCGGTCCTGATGTTCCGCGTAGGTAAAACGGTACTTCTGCTCCCATACACGCGATTCCGTCTGCAGAACCTGTCCAAATATGGCCGCCCATTTCAGCAATCGCGGTAATTTGAGGGCGCGCAAATTCGGCACCTGAAACAAATTCTGTCGAGAACGGCGTTTTGGCATGAATTGTGCAATAAGCATATTCATAAAGCCCACCATTTGTACCGATGAAGGTCTGTCCGCCTTGTACCGAGATTAAACAGAGTCCGGTGATGCCCTCCGCCAATGAAACTTCTTTGCCATGGGGTAGGTCAATGATATGAGAGGAAGTGAGTATCAGAGGGCTATCCGGCGAGATCGGATTAGTGGTGAGACCGATCGCATTGCCTGACCAGATCGTATCACACTGAGCTCCTGTTTCGCCTGCCATACAGCGAATCACGGCGCCGGGAACTACGAACCAAAGCACGCCCTCGGAAGTGAAGTGCAGGTGCTGGACCCGCTGGTTTTGTCCAAAAGGAGCAGCGCTCCAGCAATCCTGCAGCGGATCATAGCTGTCGATGCCTGCTTCAGTTCCTGCATACAGTCGGCCCTGAGGACACCGGGCAAGCGCGTAAACGATATCCGAGGATAAGCCCTGTTCCGATCTGTAATGATGGGCTTCATACTGCAAAAAGGGCATCAAACATAAACGCTGGCGTGTATGGGTACGGTTTTTTGCTATCATTGTAAGCCTGATTTCTGAGTTTCGCCGATTCGATGTAGTGTCGTTGAGGTGCAGAACTGCATACTATTATTTAGTGATTGATGAATTAGTAACGGCTCTCACAGGATTCGTGTGACGAAGTTCACACTCCTGGCGATACCATCGAGCGAAGATAAGCCGTCTAAATGAGTGTAACTCAAGTCACAGACAAATGCTGGATTATGGCTGTCATTCCGCTTAAACTGCGATTTATGAAGCAGCATATGGAATGTGATCAGAGATATACAGTTATGCTCGGCAGCTAAATTTGTCGTAGCTCAAAGACTTTCTGATTGCCAGAGTATGGGATGTATTGGGATA